>QHSO01000111.1 GCA_003220475.1 Candidatus Rokuibacteriota bacterium
GACGTAATGCGGTACACTCCGGCAACCATCCTCGTTCAGGAGATCGCCATGGCACTGCTCGACGGAAAAGTTGCCATCATCACCGGAGCCTCGAAGGGCATCGGCCGCGCGCTGAGCCTGCGCTTCGCGCAGGAGAACGCCGCGGTGATCTGCGCCGCGCGCTCGGCGGACCTCGTGCGCGAGACCGCGAACCTGGTCACGAAGGCCGGCGGGCGCGCCATCGCCGTCACCTGTGACGCCGCCAAGGAAGACGACGTCAAGCGCCTGATCGCGGACGGGATCAAGGCGTTCGGCCGCATCACGACGCTGATCAACAACGCCGGCGACGGCGGGCCCACCAAGCCGGTGCAGGACTATACGATGGACGACTGGCTGTACACGATCCACTCGTGCCTGACGAGCTCGTACGTGTGCACGCGGTTCGCCGTGCCGGAGATGATCAAGGCGGGCGGCGGCGCGATCGTCAACATCTCATCGGGCGCGGGCCGGCGCGGCTTGCCCTACCGCATCGGCTACTGCTCGGCGAAAGCCGGGCAGGTGGGCATGGCCTACGGGCTGGCGCTCGAGCTCGGCCCGCAGGGAATCCGCGTCAACGTCGTGGCGCCTGGCGCCGTCGAGGGCGACCGCATCGATCGCGTCATCGCCGGACAGGCACAGGTGCGCGGCGTCAGCGAGGAGGCGATGCGACGGAGCATGCTCGAGCGCTCACCGCTCAAGCGCATGACGACGGCGGGTGACATCACGGAGGCTGCGCTGTTTCTCGCGAGCGATCTCGCGAAGAACATTTCCGGCCAGGTTCTCGCGGTCAACGCCGGCGAGCCCGCCGGCTAGACCCGCGGCGAGGCCGCTACCAGCGCGCGGACAGGCCGACCAGCCCGGTGTGGCTCTGGAGCTCCGTGCGAAGACTCGTCCGCGCCGCGGACGCGTCGCGCACGTCGAAACTTTGCTCGTTGACATGGGTGAAGCGGTACTCGGCGAAGATCATCAGATTTTTGACGACGTAGACGGCGAGGCCCGCACCGCCCTTGTAGCCGAACGCGATGTCGGTGCCGCCGTCCGCGTTGCGGAACAGGTGCGTGTTGCGCGGCGTGAGCGAGGTCACGAACACGGGCGCCCCACCGAGCACGTACGGCTGCACGCGTCCGCCCGGCGCGTCGGCCGATCTGAAGAGCGGCAGGCGCAGGAAGACGTCGAGCGAGAGCGACATCGTGCTGATGTCGTACGACCCCAGCGTGATCTTCGTATTCGTCACGCAGGTTCCCGCGAACGGGCAGCCGTCCACACGAACCGACTGCGCCCCGACGTTCGGCATGAAGCTGAAGTAGTCCACGCCCAGCCCGAGGAACGGGACGGCGTCGAAGTAGCGACCGAAGCGCAGGCCGTAGGCCAGTCCCTTGTCGAACTCCACGTCCTTGTACGTGGCGTGGCCGGCTTCCGTGCTGACGGCCTTGAAGTCGTGCTTGTCGGTGAGGCTCACGCCGCTGTAGACGTCGGCGAACCACTCCGCCGAGCACGGCTGCACGCTCAGGATGAGGCAGGCGATGCCCACCAGCAGCGCAGTCTTCATCTCGTTCCTCCGCGGGCACAGTGTAGCCGAGTCCGCCAAATCGCCAGTCGTCTTTCGCACACCACGGCGATGCTGCGCCTCGCCGCCGGTGCGATCGTATCATCGGGTCGCATGCTGATGATCGACGCGCGGCGGCTGCCATGGCTGGAGCGCGGCCCGTGAGCGGCCGCGAGCTCTACGACACGATTGGCCGCGGCTACGACACCCATCGCCGTCCCGACCCGCGCCTGGCCGCGGCCATCGGCGCGGCGTTGGGCCGGGCGGCGAGCGTGGTCAACGTGGGCGCCGGCGCCGGCTCGTACGAGCCGAGCGACCGGCCGGTCGTGGCCGTCGAGCCGTCGTCGGCGATGCTGCGACAGCGGCCGCCGGGCGCGGCGTCCGCGGTGCAGGCGTCGGCCACCGATCTGCCGTTCCGCGACGGCGCGTTCGCCGCCGCGCTCGCGCTGCTGACCGTGCACCATTGGCCGGATCGCGCGCGCGGGCTCGCGGACCTGGTGCGCGTCGCGCGCGAGCGCGTCGTCATCCTGACGTGGGACCCACAGGCGCGGTACGCGTTCTGGCTCGTCGACGAGTACTTTCCCGAGATCCCGGCGATCGATCGGCGGATCTTTCCGACGCTCGACGAATTCCGCCGCGCGCTCGGGCCCATCCAGACGCGGCCGCTGCCGATTCCGCACGATTGCGTCGACGGGTTTCTCGGCGCGTACTGGCGACGGCCGCAGGCCTACCTCGACGCCGGCGTGCGCGGCGCGATCTCGACGTTCACGAAGCTCGCCGACGTGGAGTCGGGGCTGGCGCGCCTGCGCGCCGATCTCGCGGACGGCACCTGGGAGCGGCGCCACGGCCATCTCCGCGCGCGCGACGCCGTCGATCTCGGCTATCGCCTGGTGGTGGCCGAGCGGAGGTGACGCCGCCGCTACACTGAGCGCCGTGGGAGATCCCACTCGCATCCAGTGGACGCGCTTTCGCAGCGCCGGCCCGGAGATCGGCACGCCGGACCCCGAGCGCTGGGCCTCGCTCGGCTTTCCCTCGCCGCCGCCCGAGCGCCCCTGGATCTTCGGCGTCGTGGTGACGTCCGCCAACGGGGTCGTCGCCTGGCGCCGTCGCGACGGTCGCGACGATCCCGTGCGCGCGATCCTCGGCGACGCGACACGCCTGGATCGGATCGCCGACCGCCGGCTGATGCGTTACCTGCGCACGATCGGCGATGTCGGCATCGGCGCGCAGACCGTGCGCGAGCAGCCGACGCTGATCCTCACGCCGCAGGAGCCGGCCGACGAGCGCGCGCCAGAGCTGTATGCGTTCCGGGTGGCGCGTGGTCTGCCGCACCACCCGCGCAACATCATCTACTCGGTCTATGGCCGCGTCCCGCCCGAGCATCCGATGCTGACGACGCCGGGACTGTCGCCGATCATCGTGACCACGCCGGCCGGCCGCGCGGAGCTGGCGCGACGCGGGATCCGCGACGCCGCGGTGATCGTCGAGACGCTGCTCGAGCCGGCGGGGCTCCAGCGCGCGCACGCCCGCCTGCGCACGGAGCACGGCGTGCGCTATCTCGCGTGCGAGGGAGGCCAGACCGTCCTCACCGCCCTGCGCGCCGCGCGACTGCTCGACGAGATGTTCGTCACCACCACCGACGTCGTCGTCGATCGTGCCGCGCACGAGGGCGTGCTGGTGACGTTCGACTTCATGGCGGAGGGCGCCACGCTGGTGACGGAAGGGCGGCTGGAGCCGAGCGGTGTTTACACGTTCAAGCGCTGGCGCTTCGGCGGAACCGCCGGATCAACGCGTTGGTGGAGGAGTCGTGAGTGAGCCGCGGCTCGTCGCGCGCCGTGAGCTCCGGCGCGATGCGTGTCGCGAGCGCCTTGCCGAGCTCGACGCCCCACTGGTCGAATGAGTTGACGCGCCAGATCGCGCCCTGCACGAACACCTTGTGCTCGTAGAGCGCGACGAGGGCGCCGAGCACCGCCGGCGTCAGCCGCTCCGCGAGGATCGTGTTGCTGGGGCGGTTGCCCTCGAACGTTCGATGCGGCACCTGGAACGCCGGCACGCCTTCCGCCGCCACCTGCTCGGCCGTCTTGCCGAAGGCGAGCGCCTCGGTCTGCGCGAACAGGTTGGCGAGCAGGAGCGGGTGATGCTCGCCGACGTCGTCCAGATCTCGCAGGAACCCGATGAAGTCACACGGAACCAGCTTCGTGCCCTGATGCAGCAGCTGGAAGTACGCGTGCTGGCCGTTCGTCCCCGGCTGGCCCCAGACGACGGGCCCGGTCTGGTAATCCACCGGGCGGCCGTCGAGGTCGACGTGCTTGCCGTTGGACTCCATGTCGAGCTGCTGCAGATACGCGGGCAAGCGGCCGAGGTCGTGGCTGTAGGGCAGCACGGCCTGCGTCTCGGCGCGGAAGAAATCGTCGTACCAGATGCCGAGCAGAGCGAGCACCACGGGCAGGTTGCGCTCGAACGGCGTCGCGCGGAAATGCTCGTCCATAGCGTGCGCGCCCGCGAGCAGCTCGCGAAAGCGCTCGGGGCCGATGGCGAGCATGACCGAGAGCCCGATGGCCGACCACATCGAGTAGCGACCGCCCACCCAGTCCCAGAACGGAAACATGTTCGCGGGATCGATCCCGAACTTCCGCACCTCGGACTCGGCGGTGGACACCGCCACGAAGTGCTTGGCCACCGCGCGCTCGTCGCCGAGGGCGCGCACGCACCACGCGCGCGCCGTGCGGGCGTTCGTGAGCGTCTCGATCGTCGTGAACGTCTTGGAGGAGACGATGAACAGCGTCTCGGCCGGGTCGAGACCGTGGGTCGCGGCCACGAAATCCGCGCCGTCGACGTTGGAGACGAAGCGCAGCGTGAGTCGCGGGTCGCGGTACCAGCGCAACGCGTCGGTGGCCATGGCGGGCCCGAGATCCGAGCCGCCGATGCCGATGTTGACGATGTTGCGGATGGGACGGCCGGTGAAGCCCGTCCATGCGCCGCCGCGCACGCGACCGGCGAACTCCGCCATGCGATCGAGAACCGCGTGGACGCCGGGCACGACATCCTCGCCGTCCACGACGATGCGCGTGCCGCGGGGCGCACGCAAGGCGACGTGCAGCACCGCCCGCCCTTCGGTGACGTTGATCTTCTCGCCCGCGAACATCGCGTCGACACGGGCGCGGACGCCGCACGCGCGCGCGAGGTCGAGCAGCAGCCGCAGCGTCTCGTCGGTCACGCGCTGCTTGGAGTAATCCAGGTAGAGGCCGGCGGCCTCCGCGACGAGCCGCTCGCCCCGTTGCGGGTCCTTCGCGAACAGCTCACGCAGGTGGACGCCGCGCATGGTTTCGTGGTGCGCGGCGAGCGCCTTCCACTCGGGCCGGCTCGTGAGGGGCGGCACGCTGCTCAATTCGGGCTCTCCGGGCGCAGCATGCGGCAGCGCGCGCCATCCCACATGAGCACGGTGGGCGCCAGCCCGACGAACAGTCCCGTGCCCACCACGCCGGGCAGCGCGCGGATCGTCGCGTCGAGCGCGCGTGGATCGGCGATCGGGCCGACGCGGCAGTCGAGAATGCGATTGCCGTTATCGGTGACGACCGGCGCGCCGCCGGCGACGCGTAGCTCGGCGGGATAGCCGCGCGCCTCCAGCCACCGGCGGCACGCGATGGCCGCGAACGGAATGACTTCGACGGGCAGTCGGCCGCGTGTGCCGAGCACCGGAACGAGCTTGTCCGCACCGACCAGCACGATGAAGCGCCGCGCGAGCGCGGCCACGACCTTTTCACGCACGAGCGCGCCGCCGTAGCCCTTGATGAGGTCGCCGCGCGGATCGACCTCGTCGGCGCCGTCGATGGCGACGTCGACGACCTCGACGTCGTCGGGACTCACGAGCTTGATCCCGAGCCCACGCGCGAGCGCCGCCGTCGCCTCCGAGGTCGGCACGCCGCGGACGTCGAGGCCGGCGGCGACGCGAGCACCCAGCGCGTGAACGAATGCCGCCGCGGCGTGACCGGTTCCCAGTCCGATGACCTGGCCGCCTGCCACGTGACGCAGAGCCTCGGCCGCCAGCGCCGCGGCGCCCGCTTCGGTGAGTCGTCCCGCTTCGTGCATGCGCCGCTCAGCATCCCTCAGCCTGTCGTCGCCGTCCAGCGGGCGACGGAATAAAATCCTCGGCGTGAGCGCCGAGACCTCCGACCCGATCGAGGAGCTCTTTGCGCGCGGCGTGACCGACGGTCTGCCCGTGGTGCCGCCGACGGCCGAGCGCGTGCAGGCGGCGGTCGCGGCCAGCGGACGGCGTGGCGACGAGCTGATCGGCCTGGTCGCGCCGGCGAACGGGCGCGCCACCGTCGAGCGCGTCGCCATCAACGCGGTGATGGCCGGCTGCCGTCCGGAGTATCTGCCGGTGGTGCTCGCCGCCGTCGAGGCGATCTGCGATCCCGACTTCGCGCTCGTCGGCGTCTCGGGCACGACCGATGCCGTCGCGCCGCTCGTGATCGTCAACGGACCGGTACGGCGCGCGCTCGAGGTCAACTGCGCGGCGTCCGTGTTCGGCGCCGGCTTCCGCGCGAACGCGACGATCGGCCGTGCGCTGCGGCTCGTGTGGGTCAACGTCGGCGGCGCGCGTCCCGGCGTGATCAGCATGTCGACCTTCGGCCAGCCCGGTCGCTATTCGTATTGCATCGGCGAGCACGAAGACGCGAGCCCCTGGGAGCCGCTGTCCGTGGAGCACGGATTCGCCGCCGGCGAGAGCACGGTCGCCGTCATGGCCGCCGAGCCGCCGCAGGTGGTGGTCAACGCCACGGGTCGCACCGCGCGCGAGATCCTGTCCACGGTCGCGCGCGCCGGCACGGTCATCGCCAGCCCGGACGTGGCGCCGCTCGGCGACACGCTGCTCGTGATCGCACCCGAGCACGCGGCGACGATCGCCGCCGATGGCTGGTCGAAGGCCGACGTGCGTCGCTTCGTGTGGGACGAGTGTCGGATCGTGATCGACGGCGCGGGCGCGCCGAAATTCAGCGAGCCCGAGCGCCTGCACATCGTGGTGGCCGGCGGCACCGCCGGGCGCTTCTCGGCGTGGGTGCCGGGCTGGCCGTTCCGCGGCGCGCCGTCGCGGCTCGTCCTCAAGCGCGTCCGGCTGCCGGGCCGCGTGTGAGACAATCCGCGCTTCCCATGAATCCCGCCTCCGTCGGGACGAGCGCGCTGCTCGAGCTTCGCGGCGTCGGCAAGCGCTTCGGTGGCGTGGTCGCGGTGAATGGCCTCGACCTGACCGTCGAGGCCGGCGAGGTGCGCGGGCTCATCGGTCCCAACGGCTCGGGCAAGACGACGACGATCAATCTCGTCTCCGCCCTCTATCGGCCCGATGGCGGCGAGATCCGTCTGGCCGGCGAGCGCATCGAGCGTCTGCGTCCGCACGAGATCGCCGCCCGCGGCGTGGCCCGCACGTTCCAGATCTCGAAGCTCTTCGCCAACATGACCGTGCTCGAGAACGTGCTGGTGCCGGCACTCGCCGAGTTCGACCGTGGGGGCCCGCGACGCGCGCTCCGCGAGATCCACGAGCGCGCGCGCCGGCTGCTCGACCTCGTGCTGCTCGACGGCCATCGTGACGCGCTCGCCAGGGAGCTGTCGGGCGGGCAGAGCATGCTGCTGCAGATCGCGCGGGGGCTGATGCTGCAGCCCATCCGCCTGTTCCTCATGGACGAGCCCTTCGCCGGCGTGCATCCGACGATCAAAGACACCATCATGGAGACGATCCTGCGCGCGAACCGCGAGGAGGCCGTGACGTTCCTGATCGTGTCGCACGAGATGACGACGCTGCGGCGCCTGGCCTCACGCGTGTCGGTGATGCACGAAGGCCGGCTCATCGCCGACGGCTCGTTCGAAACGGTCGTCAACCAGCCGGCCGTGCTCGAAGCGTACCTCGGAGGCTGAATGGCATTTCTCGAGATGCACGACGTCGTCGCGGGATATCTCGACGGCATCGACGTCCTCACCGGCGTGTCGCTCGCCGTCGAGCGCGGCAGCGTCACCGGCATCATCGGCGCCAACGGGGCGGGGAAGTCGACGCTGCTCAAGACGATCTTCGGCTTTCTGCATCCGCGCCGCGGGCGCATCGTCCTCGACGGTCACGAGATCCAGATGCTGCCGCCGCACGCCGTGAAGCGCCGCGGGGTCAGCTACGTCGCGCAGGGCGCCAGCGTGTTTCCGCAGCTCACCGTGCAGGAGAACCTGGACCTGGGCGCGTGGGTGTTCCGACACGACCGCGCGCGCATGGCGGCGATGCTCGAGCGCGCGTGGTCGGCGTTTCCGCGGCTCCGCGAGAAGCGGCGCTCACGCGCCACGACGCTGTCGGGCGGCGAGGCCAAGATGCTGTCACTGGCCAAGGAGCTCGTGACCGATCCCGGCCTGCTGCTCGTGGACGAGCCCTCGGCCGGACTGTCGCCAAAGATCACCGAGCAGATCTATGCGCGGCTGCTGCAGGCGCGCGCCGCCGGCGCGACCATTCTCCTCGTCGACCAGAACATCGCCAAGGCGATCGCCGTCAGCGACTATCTCTACATGATCGAGATGGGGCGCGTGCGCCATCACGGGCCGCGGGCCGTCTTCGCCGAGCAGGTCCGCGACCTCGTGCGCGATGCCCTCCTCGGCGTGTGAGGCGATCGCTCCGCTCTTCCGACGGCTCGGCCTGGCGCTGGCCGTCTATGCGGCGCTCGCGTGGCTGCCGTGGGCCGTCTCGGAGTACCACCTGCACGTGCTCGTCACGAGCTTCTACTACGTCGTGCTCGCGATCGGCTGGAACCTGCTGGCCGGCTACACGGGACAGTTCTCGCTCGCGCACCACACGTTCGCCGGCGTCGGCGCCTATACCTCCGCGCTGCTCATCGTGCACACGCGAGTGCCGATCGTCGTCGGCGTTCTCGCCGGTGTGGCCGTCGCGGCGCTACTCGGCTGGGGGCTCGGCACGCTCTGTCTCCGCATGCGCGCGATCTATCTGGCGCTGGCCACGTGGGCCTTCGCGGAGTCGGTGCGGCTGCTCATCGCCGTCGAGTATCAGATCACGCGCGGCGACCTCGGACTCATGACGCCGTTTCTGTTCGGCACGCCGCGTCCGACGCCGCACTATTTCCTCTTCCTCGGCCTGGCCCTCGCCGCCATTCTCGTCGCGTGGCAGCTGGTTCACTCGCGCGTGGGCGTCTATCTGCGCGCGATCCGCGACGACGAGGAAGCGGCCGCCGTGATGGGCATCGATACCTTCAAGTGGAAGCGCGTCGTGTTCGCCGTCTCTGCCGTCTTCGCGGCGGTTGCCGGCGGCTTCCAGGGGCACTACGTCGGCCTGCTCTCGCCGACGCCGATGAAGTTCAACGAGATCGCGATCATCGTCATCATGGTGATCATCGGCGGCCTGCGCACGTTCTGGGGCCCCGTGATTGGCGCGATCTTCGTCGAGATCCTGTCCGAGGCGCTGCGCCCCTGGGGCGAGACGCGCATGGTGCTCTTCGCGCTGCTCGTGATTCTGGTCGCGCGCGCCTATCCGACGGGTCTCGTCGGCTTCGCGCGCGCGGTCGCTCGACGCTGGGCGATGCGGCGTTAAACCGTCCGCTCGCGCTCGCCGAAGAGTCCCGTCGGCCGGACGACGAGCACGAGGATCAGCAGGACGAAGCCGTAGAGATCGCGGTACGCGGAGGAGATGAACACCGAGCCAAGCGCCTCGAGCACGCCGAGCAGCAGACCGCCCACGACGCTGCCCGCGATGGAGCCGAGCCCGCCGATGACGATGATCTCGAAGCCCTTGAAGGTCGAGATGGCGCCGTTCTCCGGGTAGACGAGGAAGTCGGGGGCGAGCAGCGCGCCGGCGGCGGCGGCAAGCGCCACGCCGACGCCGAACGCGATCATGTCCAGGCGCAGCACGTCGATGCCGGCCGTCTGGATGCCCACGCGGTTTTGCGCCGCGCCGCGGAGCGCACGACCGATGGCCGTGTGCTTGACCACGAGATAGAACAGCGCGAGCAGCACGAGCGTGGCGATCAGGGCCACGAAGCGGTTGCCCGAGATGGGCAGCGGCCCGAGCCGCGTCGGCTTCGCGTAGTCGCCGGGCGCGTACTGGTTGGGCCCGCCGACCACGATGGCGAGGTTCCGGAAGAACACCATCATCGCGATGGTGACGATGGTGGCGTACTCGTCGCGGCGCTCGACGACGCCGACGAACATCGGGCGCAGCAGCAGCCGCTGGATGATGAGGCCGAGCACGAACACCGCGCCCATCGCCAGCGGCAGGGCGAGCCACCAGCGCCGCGGCCCCAGCAGCGTGGCGATGAGCGCGTACTGCGCGTAGCTGCCGAGCATGTAGAACTCGCCCATCCCCCAGTTGATCATCTTCATGATCCCGTAGATGAACGTGATGCCCAGCGCCATCAGGCTGTAGATCAGCCCGATCACGACGCCGGAGAGCACGTACTGGGAGACGAGGACCGGGTCCACGGCCCTACTGCGGCGGGCGCACCCAGTCGCCGGTCTTGAACTCGGCCGGCGCGACGATCTTCGCCTCGCCGAACGCCTGCTCCACCTTCGTGTACTGGATCATCAGCATCGGCGGCGACCACTGCTGCCAGTACGGTCCTTCGCCGCGCGGGAACGTGATGGTGCCGTTCCAGCCCTCGAATTTGCCGCTGAGCAGCGCCTTCACGAGGTCGTCGATGCGGTCGCTCTTGGCCATGTTCAGCGCGTCGGCGATGACCTCGACCTGCGCGTACGAGTTCAGCGCGGCGTAGACCGGCTCCTCCTTGAACTCCGCCATGTAGCGCTTGCGGAACGCCTCGCCACGCGGCGGCAGCTTCATCGTCGTCGTAGGCCTGCTTGAGCGTCAGGTAGACCGGCGTGCCGATGCCGCCGTTGATGAAGAGGTCGGGCTTCCAGTTCTTGATCTCGAGCAGCTGCGGCGTGAGATCCACCGCCGTGCGGTCGAACATCACCGTCTTCAGCTCGGCCTTCACGTCCATCGTCTTGAACTGCTTCTTCGTCTCCTCCACGAGGCCGACGCCATAGTCGGTGTTCTCCGCGGTCATGGCCACGCGCTTGAAGCCGCGCTCCTTGATCCAGCGATTCCAGATGGTCACGCGGTCGGCATCGATGACGTGCGTGCGGAACGTGTAATTGAGGTGGCGCTCGGTGATTTCGCGCGCGGAGGCCTGGGTGGCGAAGACCGGCACCTTGAACTGCTCGGCCACCTGCTGCACGGCGGTCATCACCGAGCTGTGGAACTGGCCGACCACGGCCACCACCTGATCCTGCGACGCCAGCTTGCGCAGGCCGGCCACGCCCTTTTCCGGCGTGCCGCCGTCGTCCTCGATGACCGCCTCCACCTTGCGGCTGCCGAGCACGCCGCCGCGGCCGTTGATCTCCTCGACGGCCATCTTGGCGCCACGCACGATGAGCTGGCCGGCGCCCGCGTCACCGGGCGGCGAGAGCGGCGTCAGCACGCCGATCTTGATCGGTTTCTGCGCCGACGCGTGGCCGGCGAACCCGGCCGCGACGAGCGTGAGCATCACGAGGCAGATCCACAGCCGTCGGTTCATCGTGACCTCCCCGAAGCTAATGTCTGATCCACTCTTTGAGCGCGGCCTCGTCGACGTCCACCCCGAGACCGGCGCCGTCGAGGGCGAGAATCGCGCCGTCGGCGTACTGCACGGGTTGCCGCACGACGTCGCCCTGGAGCAGCAGCGGGCCGAACAGCTCGCAGCCCCACGTGACCGGCGCCGCCGCGAGCGCGACGTGCAAATAGGCGGCGGTGCCGAGCGACGTCTCGATCATGCAGCCGACATAACAGCCGAGGCCCGCCGCCTGCGCGATCCGCGCGATCGCCATGGTGCCGAGGATGCCGGCCGATTTGGTGAGCTTGAGCGCCAGAATCGACACGCCGCCGCGCTGCGCGATCGTGAACGCGTCGTGCTCGCTGGCGCACGACTCGTCGGCCATGATCGGAATGCGCGAGCGGCGCGCGATCTCGGCCATGCCGTCGAGGTCCCAGCGCGGCACCGGCTGCTCGACGAAGTCCAGGTGATAGGGCTCGAGCGCGTGCACCGCGTCGAGCGCGGTCGGGCGGTCCCAGCCCTGGTTGGCGTCCACCCGCAACGCCACATCCGGACCCACGGTCTCGCGAATGCGCCGCACGCGCTCGACGTCGACGCCGAGCGGATTGGCCGCGGTCTTGATCTTGAAGATGCGATGGCCGAGCGCGATCTTCTCGCGCGCCTCTGCGAGCTCGGCCTCGAGGCCGCCGACGGCCAGCGACCACGACAGCGGCACGCGGTCGCGCACGCGGCCGCCGAGCAGCCGATGCACGGGCACGCCGAGGGCGCGGCCGTTGAGATCCCACAGCGCCATCTCGACGGCGGCGCGCGCGAACGGATTACCCTGGACGCGCCGGGCCATCTCGAGGCGCAGCGGCTCGATCGCCGCAGCGTCGCGGCCGACGAGCCACGGCGCGACGTAGCGCTCGAGCACGGCCTGCACCGACTCCGCGGACTCCTCGCTCCACGTGGGGCCGCCGAGACAGGCCGCCTCGCCCCAGCCCACGAGCCCGCCACGCGTCTCGATCCGCACGAAGGCGAAGTTCATGGCGTGCAGCGTCGTGAACGACATCTTGTGCGGACGCCTCACGGGAATGTCCGCGAGCAGCACGCGGATCTCCGCGATCGTCAGGTCGGCGCGAGACAGTGAAGAGTCCGGGCGCGTGGCGAGCGCCCTCTTTACGGACGACGTCGGCGGTAATGCTTCGCCGCACGAGTCAAAGGGCGAGCCGCAGCAAGAAGATTCACGCAGAGTAGGTCCGCGTCAGTCGGCTTGCGCAGCTGAGAGCTCTTTAGGGTCACGAGTGCTGCCGTCCGTCCGCTGGCGGTGACGAATTCCACTTCGAAGACGTCGTCGGCGTAAACGTGAACTACTGCGCCGAGCGAACGCTTCGGACGATGGTGTTCGGGGACGTCGACGTCGAGCACGACGGGGTCGAGATCATCAAACGTCATCGTCTGCTCCTCGTGCGGAATTCCCTCACCATGTCTGACGATCCAAGCACTTTTTGGTCTTCGTAATCTAGCCCGAATCTCGTATTTTTGCCCGTACTGATTGCGCTCGCGTGGCGCCGAGTCTCTGCTGAGATGTTGTCTGCGGACGTCTGCGACGAATGGCCGCCATTGCCGAAGGTCGTGCCTTGTCGCACCCGCACGTTACTCGGCGTCGGGTCCCTTATCATGTGCGTCGGCCCGCCCCGTCGCGAATCGCGCGGGATCGAACAGCGAGAGATCCATCGACGGCTTGCCGTCGACGATCCAGTCGGCGACGTGGCGGCCGGTCGCCGGCGAGTGCTGGAAGCCGTGGCCGCCGAAGCCGACGGCGAGGAAGAAGCCTTCGACGCCGGGCGCCCAGCCGATGATCGCGTGGTCGTCGGGGGTGAGCGGGCGCAGTCCCGCCCAGCCGCCGGCGATCTTCGCCGTCTCGAGCACGGGCACGCGGTGCACCGCCTTGTCCACGGCCTCGTCGAGACGGCTCCAGTCCATCGGCACCTCGAAGTCCGTGCCGATGTCCTCGACGTCGCCCGGAGAAAACAGGATCTGCTCCAGCTCCTTGCGGAAATAAAAGCCGCTGGCGCGGTCGGTCGTGAGCGGGATCGGTCCTGGGATTTCCGGGAACGGCTCGGTATAGAAGATGTGGCGCCGGCGCGGCTGCACCGGCACCTCGACGCCCGCAAGTCGGGCGACGGTGGCCGCCACGGGACCGGCGGCGTTGATCACGAGCGGCGTCGAGACCGTGCCGTCGGTCGTGCCCACGCCCGTGACGCGATCGCCGGCGCGCTCGATCGTCGTGACCCGCACGGCCTCGACGAGGCGTGCCCCGCGCTCGCGCGCGCGCCGCGCGAAACCGTTGGTGACCTCGGCTGGCCCCGCGAGACCGTCGTTCGGTCCCCAGACCGCGGCCACGAGGTCGTCGACGCGTAGTGCCGGCACGAGCTTCTTCGCGTCGTCGGGCGCGATCACGCGCACGTCGACGCCGAGGCGTCGCTGCAGCGCGATGCGCGTCTCGAAGCCGCGGAGATCGGCAGGGTCGGAGACGAGAAACAGGTAGCCGATCTTCTTGTAACCGGGATCGACGCCGAACTCGTCTTCGAAGCGCTCGAAGACGGCGATCGCCTCGAGCGAGAACCGGATCTCCGTCTCGGTCGGGAACTGCGCGCGGATGCCGCCGGCCGCCTTCGACGTGGTGCCGCTGCCGACCGTCTCGCGCTCGAGCACCAGCACGTCGCGCACGCCGCGCCCGGCGAGGTGGTAGGCGATGGAGCAGCCGACCACGCCACCACCGATGATCACGGCGCTGGCGGTGCGGGGAAGGGTCACGACGGCGGGATGTTACCAGATCGCCACGGGACCGTCGCCGTCGCCACATCACGGTGTCACGGTTACCGTCTAGGCTGCGTCCCCGTTGGCCGTCGTCATTCCTTCAACCACACAGACGGAGGATGCATGAGACACGTACTGATCTGCCGCATGCTGCTCACCGCAGTTGTGCTGCTGGCGCCGGCGCACGCGCTCGCCGCCGATCCCACGCACGTTCCGAGCGCCAACCCGAAGTCGCCGGGCGTGGTCGCGCCCAACGTGCTCTCGCCCGAGCTCGCGGAGGTGATCCAGGCCCAGGGGGCGATGCTGCTGGAGAATCCCGTGTCACCCGCGAAGTACTACGGGTACAACGACGACAAGCCGAACCTGGTGCCGCTCCCGCCGGCCTTCAATGTCGAAGCCCACAAGACCGAGCCCGACAAGAACACCTACCTCCGGCTCAACGGCCAGCGCGGCGCCGATCCGAGCTACGACTACGGCCACGACTTCCTCTTCCAGGGCCACGAGTCCGGCGTCGGCGGCCAGGGCTACATCACCCGAATCAACCTCGATGCCGACGGCGTGCATCGGGTGACGCTCATGGCGACCAAGGACGTGACGGGCAAGTCGCTGCCTGTGTTCGACGGCTCCGCGTGGTACCCGTGGGCCCAGCGCCTGCTGTTCACCTTCGAAGGCGGCAACGCGGGCGGAGTGTGGCAGGCGACGCTGGACGTCCCGTCGAAGGCGGAGGACATCTCGGGCGCGCTGGGCCGCGGCGGCTACGAGGGCATCCAGGCCGATTCGGACGGCAATCTCTGGATCGTCGAGGACGTCGGCGGCGCGACGGGCGCCGTCAACAGCCACGCACGGCGGCCGAACAGCTTCGTGTACCGCTTCAAGCCGTACAACCCCAAGGACCTGCTCGGCGGAGGCGGCAAGCTACAGGTGCTGGCCGTGTTTTCGGTACAGCCTCCGGGCGCGGTCCTCCTGTTCAATAGCGCCACCGCCGACGCGGACATTCTGTCGGCCGACGTCATGGACCTGCATACCTACGGCAAGGTGTTCAAAACGAAGTGGGTGACGATCCACGACACCGCGACCGACGGCAAGGATCCCTTCGACGCCAACACGCTGGCGAAGGGCAAGGGCACGCCGTTCAAGCGCCCGGAAAACGGCGTGTTCCGTCCCGGCACGCGCTTTGGCGAGTTCTACTTCACCGAGACGGGCGACACGAATGCTCTCACGGAGGCGGGGAGCGCCTTCGGCGGCTTCGGAGGCATCTTCAAGCTCTCGCAGCGGCACCCGTCGGACGATGACGGCTCGCTAACGCTGTTCTTCCGCGGCGACGTCGCCCACACCGGCCTCGACAACATCCAGTTCTGGTCCAAGAACAAGCTCGTCGCCGTGGAGGATGGGGGGGATACGCTGCACACCCAGCGCAACGCTCTCGACTCGGCGTACATGTTCGACGTGCGCAAGGACTACAGCGACCCGGCCCACCGGCCGATCCGCTTCCTGGCTCAGGGCCGCGATGCATCCGCGACGATCGACGCCAGCTCACCCGGCCTCGGCAACGACGGCGACAACGAGATCACCGGCTTCCACGTCTCGGACGGTGACCCAACGGCCGGCGGCATCCTCGGGGCCAAGAACCCGCGGCCGTTCGACGACGGTTGGCGCGTCTTCTACACCCAGCAGCACGGCGACAACGTGACGTGGGAGATCATTCCGAATCCGTGGACGGACGGCGGCGAGCGAATGCTCGACCGCGACGATGACTAGCGCCTGAGCGCCATGCCGCCGGCGGCGGCGCCCCGGGCCGCCGCCGGTCGGCTCGCCGGTCGACCGCGCCTCGAACACACGGCGTTGCGCTCGCACCTGCTCTGGGTCGCCGGCATTTCCCGACGCCGCGTATACTGCGGCCATGCTCGACCCCGTCACCATCTCGGTCCTGACCCATCGGTTCTCGGCGATCGTCGAGGAGATGGGCGAGGCGATGCTGCGCACCGCCTACTCGCAGATTCTGAACTCCAGCCGCGACTTCTCCACGGCCATCTGCGACGCGCAGGCGCGCCTGGTGGCCCAGGCCGACCACGTGCCCATCCACGTCGGCGCGATCCCGTGGGCCGTCGAGTCGGTGCGCGACTTCTTCGGCGAGCGCGTGCGCCCCGGCGACGTCTTCCTGCTCAACGACCCCTACCACGGCAACAACCATTTGCCTGATTTGACCGCGTTCGTGCCGGTCTTCGTCGACGACCAGGTCGCGTTCTGGTCGATCAATCGCGCGCACCAGTCGGACATCGGCGGCTCGACCCACGGCGCGTACAACCCCGCCGCTACGGAGATCTGGCAGGAGGGGCTGCGCATCACGCCGCTCAAGCTCTACGACGCCGGCGAGCTGCGCGACGACGTGCTGAAATTCATCACGACGAACGTGCGCCACCCGCACGACTTCATGGGCGATCTGCGCGCGATGATCGGCTCTGCGCGCGTGGGCGAGCGGCGGCTCCAGGCCCTGATCGCGGAGTACGGCAGCAAGACGGTGATGGAGTCCGTGGACGAGATTCTCGACGGCGCCGAGCGCCAGGCGCGCGCGTGCATCCGCACGTGGAAGGACGGTGTCTTCCGCGGCGAATCGGTGCTGGACGACGACGGCCACGGCATCGAGGACATCGCCATCCGCGCCACGGTCACCAAGAAAGGCGAGAGCCTCACCGTCGACCTCAGCGCCTCCGACCCCCAGGTGCACGGCTTCGTGAACTCGTCGTTCCCGAACACGATGTCCGCGGTGTACATGGCGCTGGCGTTCCTGATCGACCCGCGCACCCCGAAAAACTCCGGCGCGTTCCGTCCCGTCAAGGTGATCACGCGCGAAGGCACCATCGTGCATCCGCGGCCGCCCGCGCCCGTCACCCTGGCGACGAACCACTGCGCGCAGGAGATCGCCGAGGCGATGATCAAGGCGCTGGCGCGCTCGTGTCCCGGCCGCGTGCTGGCGGGCTGGTCGCGGCGCTTCCGCATCGCGATCAAAGGCGTCAACCCGCGCACGAAGCGCCCGTTCATCTGGCACATGTTCCACGCGCGCGGCGGCGGCGGCGCCTCGTCGGCCGGCGATGGGTGGGAGACGGCGGGCGAGGGGCAGGCCGTCGGCGGGATCAAGTTCGGCTCCGTCGAGGTCGCGGAGGTGCGCTTTCCGCTGACGTTCGAGTGGCACGAGTTCCGTCCCGGCTCCGCGGGAGACGGCCAGCACCGCGGCGGCGTCGGCTCCGTGCTGCGCCTGCGCGTCGATACCGTCGAGGACGCCGTCGCCAACACGGCGGGCGACGGCACGCGACATCCCTCCTACGGCATCCTCGGTGGCCAGGACGGCCTGCCCCATCGCTATCGGCTGCTCTCGCGCGGGCGCGCGCCGCGCGTGCTGAAGACGAAGGAGGTCGGGGTCCCGGTGCGCCCCGGCGACGTGTTCTTCGTCGAGTCGGCGGGCGGCGGTGGCTGGGGCCCGCCGGCCAAGCGCCGCCGCGAGGCGCGCGCCGCCGACGTCGACAACGGTTTCGTCAGCCGCCGCCGGCGTGGCTGACGAGCTGCTCGCCGTCGCGCGCGATCGCGCGAGGACCAATCGCTTCTGGCAGCACCTGGGGATCGATGTCGCGGAGGTCCGCGAGGGCTGGGCCCGTCTGCGCGTCGACGTCCGCGACGAGCTGCGCAACGCGCCCGGCGCGCCCGTGCACGGTGGCGTCTACGCGGCGCTCGTGGACGCGGCCATCGGCTGCGCGCTCGCCACGGTCAATCCCGAGTCCGGCGGCGGCGTGGGGCAGACCACGCTCGACCTCAACGTCAGCTACCTCGCCGCCGCGCGCGGCGCCACGATCTTCGCGGAGGGCACGCTGCTGCGCCGCGGCCGCACCGTCGCCTTCGGCGAGGTTCGAGTGACCGACGACGCAGGCGCGCTCATCGCCGTCGGTCGCGCGACCTATCTCATTCGTTAGATGGGGGGCCCCGACATGGCCCCCCAACCCCCCTCAAACGCTCGTCACGCCCCGGCCAAGCCGGGGCGCTCCTCGGTTACGCGTTACACTCTGGTCCCTCAAGGAGGGGTCATGGACAGGCGACTCTCTGAGCTGGCTGATCAGCTCGCGGCGGGCGTCATTGCGCGTCGCGAGTTCTTGCGTCGCGCCGCCGTCGTCACCGGCGGCACCGCCGCCGGGTTGCACGTGCTGCGTCGCATGGCGTCCGCGCAGAGCGGACCGAAGCTGCGGGTGTGGCTCTTCAAGTCGTACGTGACCGCCGGCAACGAGATCCTGGCGCGGCACGTCGAGACCTGGGCGAAAGAGCGCAAGGTCCAGCTCGAGATCGACTGGGCGACGTTCGGCGATCGCGAACAAAAGTTCGTCTGCCGATCGCGTGATGCAGCTCAACGGCCAGTACTTCGGCGTCGCGCGCCAGGCGTTCGGCGCCGGCCTGCACATCCGCAAGGACCTTCTCGCCGAGAAGGGTCTCAAGCTGCCGAAGGTCTACGATCCCGACGTGATCGACGTCGCCAAGAAGTGCCAGGACCCGTCGAAGGATCTCTGGGGCTTCGGGCAGACGCTCAACCGCTGCGACGACGGCAACGGCTTCATGCAGAACATCCTCTGGGATTACGGCGGCAGCGCCTGGGACAAGGACGGCAAGCCCGCGCTGGCGACGACGTTTCTCAAGGAGAACACGGTCGCGCTGCAGTTCGCCGTCGACACGATCCAGAAACACAAGATCCAGCCGCCCGGCGTCATGGCATGGACGGATCCGAGCAACAACGAGGCGTACATGGCGGGCAAGCTGGTGAGCACCAACAACGGCGCGAGCCTCTACTACGCCATGGTCTCGAAGAAACACGCGCTGGCCGACAAGACGCAAGTGGTCCTCACGCCGGGCGGTCCCGCCGGCTCCTTCATATTCTCCGGCACCTACAACTGGGGCATCTTCAAGGCCAGCAAGCACGCGGATCTCTGCGAAGACCTCGTGCGCTGGGTGGAGGACGAAAAGCGATTCGAGGAATACATGAAGTCGTCGATCGGCCAGGCCGGCGCGGTATACAAGGCGCGCGCCGAGCATCCGTACTGGAAGACCGATCCGAACTTCGAGGGCATGCTGCAGAACATCCTGCGCTCGGTGTGGCCCGGCTATCCCGGGCCGATCACGCCGGCGGCGATCGAGGTGCAGGCGCAGTACATCCTCTGCGACATGGCGGGGCGCGTCGTCGTCGGCGGCCTCTCGCCCGAGGCCGCGCTGAAGGAAGCCCATAAGCGGATCGAAGACGTGTATCGCATCCGCAGCCGGGCCTGAGAGGCGACGCGCGTGGCGGTCGGAGCAGCACAGGTCGGCGCGAAGGCCGGGCTGAACGGTCGCGTCCGCGGCGGGCTCAAGCGTGTGCTCGGGCCCGACCATCGCATGGGCTACCTGTTCGTCACGCCGATCTTCTTCTTCGTCCTCTCGTTGGTGGGCTATCCGTTTTGCTACGCGATCTATCTGTCGATGACCCACAAGCTCGTGGGTCTGCCGCCGGTCTTCGTCGGGTTCGAGAACTACGTGCGGCTGACGTGGGACGGGTTCTTCCAGCGCGCGGTCGTCAACTCGTTCATCTTCACGTTCGGCTCGGTGGGCTTCAAGCTCGTGCTGGGCGTGGTGATGGCGCTGGTGCTGATGTCGCCCATCCGCTGGCGCTCGTTCTGGACGGGCGTGCTGCTCATTCCGTGGGTGGCGCCGACGGTCGTCTCGGCGCTGAACTTCCTGTGGATCTTCGACGGCAGTCTCGGCGTGCTGAACTACCTGCTGGTGCGCGTGTTCCACGTGCTGCCGCAGGGGATCGGGTGGCTGTCGGAGCCCGGGACGGCCATGGCCTCGGTCGTCGCCGTCAACATCTGGCGCGGCTTTCCGTTCTTCGGCATCTCCTTTCTCGCCGCGATGAAGGCCATCCCGGCCGAGCTCTACGAGGCGGCCGCGGTGGACGGCGCGACGACGCTGCAGCGCTTTCGCCACGTGACGCTGCCCGGCATCCGCAACATCATGATCATCGTGGTGCTGCTCTCCACGATCTGGACCTTCAACGATTTCCAGATCGTCTACATCCTCACCAAGGGCGGCCCGGGCGGCACGACGATGGTGATGCCGGTGCTCACGTACGAAACGGCGTTCGGCGCCCAGCGTCTCGGCGAGGCCATCGCGGTGGCCCTCTACCTGCTGCCCGTGCTCGCGGTGACGATCATGGTCCTCGCGCGCTACATGCGACGGGGGCGCAAGCGATGAGCCTGACGAGCCGTACGCAGACGACGTTGGCCTACGCGGTGCTGGTGACGCTCGCCGTCCTCGTGCTGTTTCCGTTCTACTGGATGACGATCACGTCGTTCAAGAGTGAAGACCAGATGCGCAGCCTGCTGTCGATGTTCTGGCCACGGCCGATCGTGATCGAGAATTACGGCCAGCTGCTGTCCAAGACGGACTTCGTCGCGTGGTACGGCAACAGCGCCACCGTCGCGATCTGCAGCACGCTCCTGGCCACCGCGGTCGGCACCATCGGCGCGTACGCGCTCGCGCGCCTGCGCTTCCTCGGCCGCGGCTTCCTGGCCAGCGCCACGCTCATCACCTATCTCGTGCCGCCGTCGATCCTGTTCATTCCGCTCTACGCCCAGATGCGCAACCTCGGTCTCGCCAACAGCCTGGCCGGCCTCATCGCGGCCTACCCGTCGTTCACGGTGCCGTTCGTCACGTGGCTCCTCATGGGCTACTTCGAGTCGATTCCCGAGGAGCTCGAGGAGGCGGCGATGATCGACGGCGCCACGCGCTTCGGCGCCTTCGCGCGCGTCGTGCTGCCGCTGGCCGCGCCGGGCGTGCTGGCCGCCGCGCTCTATGCGTTCACGCAGGCCTGGAACGAGTTCCTCTATGCCCTCGTGTTCATCACCGACGGACGCCTGCGCACGCTGCCCGTCGGTCTCGCGAGCTTCATCACCGGCGACGTCTACGGCTGGGGCTATCTGATGGCCGGCGCCGTGCTCACGACGCTGCCCGTCATCGCCGCCTACATCTATCTGCAGAAATACATGGTCGAGGGCCTGACCGCGGGTGGGGTGAAGGGATGATCCGCGTCGCGCTCGTCGTGCTCACGCTCGTGGCGCCGGCGGCCGCGTACGCGGAGATGCGGCTGCCGGCGGGTTTCACCGCCGAGGTGTACGTGACCGGCCGGGGCGAGGCGCCCGATGGACGCGCGGCCATCGGCATTCCGTCCACGACGTCGCTCGCGTTCGACGCCGCCGGCGCGCTGTACGCGACGCGGACGGGACGCCGCTACCGCGGCGGTGAGATCGAGGACCTCTGGCCAGTCTTGCGCTTCCCGCCCGGCGGCGCGCGAGTCGGCGGCGACGTCTCCCGCTATTTCTATGGACCGCCGCTGCTCAACGCGCAGCTCGGCGCCGCGCGCGGGCAGGAGCTGCTGCTGACGACGTTCGACCGCGATCGCGGCCTGGGCGTTCTGTACCGCGTGCTCGACGGCCGCGCCGAGCTGCTCGCCGGCGGGACGCCGCCGCCGGGCGAGCCGCCGCTGTTCAAACAGCCCGAGGGCGTCGCGATCGACGGTGCGGGCAACGTCTACGTGGCCGATCGCCAGCGCGGCGCCGTCGTCAAGCTCGATCCCACCGGGCGTGTCCTCGACGCGCGCTGGCTCGTCGTCGCTCGCCCGCGGCTGGTGGCCGCGCGCGGCGAGCGCGTGTGGGTCGCCGCCGACGGCGACACCGAGGCGCCGTGGATGAACGGCGCCGGCGAGCTGTGGACGATCCGCGGTGACGAGCGACGCGTCGCGCTGAGCGGGCCGGTCGTCGCCGGCATGGACGTGGGCGCCGGCGGGCGGCTCTTCGTCGCCGATCGCCACAACACACGGATCCTCGCGCTGGCCGCCGATGGCGGGACGATCGAGGTCGCGACGTTCACCGACGGCGACGCGCCACGCACGCTCGCCTGGGCGCCGACGACGGACGCGACCCGCCGCGCGGGCATCGCGGGCGACCTCTTCGTGGTCGTCACGCGTCGCGGCACGTGGTCGCTCAACGAGATCGTGCGTATCTCCGGCCCGTTCGACGAGCTGATGCGGACGGGCTCACCCGCGCGCTGAGGGGAATGTTTCGAAGCGGAGCGATCGGGCGGCGGCGCCGTGCGGCGCCGCCGCCCGTTCGGGGCTCAGCGCCCGACGCCGAGCAGGAACAGCAGGACGATCAGGCTGAGCGGAACGCCGAGGAGCCAGAGCAGAACGAGCGCCATAGTGGTTTCCTCCCTTACGCCACGCGACGCGGGCGCTCGACGTCGAGCGTCCGGCGACGGTAATAAGTCACGCTCATCGGTTCGCCCGAGGCCATCCAACTGCCGAGGACGGACCCAACGAGACCGAGCAGCAGCGCGGCAACGGTCACCAGCGCTGTGTTTCGGAACGCCCGCGCCGCCTCAGGCTCGACGGGCGGAACAGTGGTGAGCCACGCCGGCGAGCCGCCGAGCGCGCCGTACCAGCCGCCCCAGTGCGACATCGCCCCGAACGTGGCGAGCACGAGAAGCATCGGGATCGCGAGCAGCCACACGACGCCGCCATGCAGCATCGCCGGCTCGGCCCGGCGCAGCCCCGCGATACGCGCGGCGATCCAGCCGCCGACGACGAACGCGAAGAAGGCGCCGCAGATGTTGAAGATGGCCGTGATGAACCGCACGTTCTTCCAGGTGGTGAAGCGTGGAGCCGTCAGTTCGTGCGCGCCGACCGCGAAGCCGATGAGACCGATGATGAGACCGACGGCGATCGCGGCGAGCGCTCCGACCCAGACCGCGCTCCAGATCGGCCAGGGCCGCCAAGTATCGTACTCAGCCATAGAAGTCCCTCCTGCCGTGCGTGAAACTGCATCGAGCGTGCCGATGACTGAGCAGGCGTTTGATTTGCCGTGGGACTTCGCCTACTTTGGGCGGCACCCTATGAAAAGCATTTACGAGGAGACGTACCGCCGGTCCCTGGTCGATCCCGCCGGCTTCTGGGCCGGGGCGGCCGAGGACCTGTACTGGGATCGCCGCTGGGATCGTGTCTTCGACGACCGCCGACCACCGTTCTATCGGTGGTTCACCGGCGGCCGGCTCAACACCTGCTACAACGCGCTCGACCTGCACATCGACCGCGGCCGCGGCAAGCAGCGCGCGCTCGTCTACGACAGTCCGGTCACGAACACCGTGAGCGTGTTCACCTACGCCGAGCTGCGCGATGTCGTCGCACGGGTCGCGGGCGCGCTCCGCCGCCAGGGCGTCGCGCAGGGCGACCGCGTGATCATCTACATGCCGATGGTGCCCGAAGCGGTCATGGCCATGCTGGCCTGCGCGCGCATCGGGGCCATCCACTCCGTCGTGTTCGGCGGCTTCGCCGCCAACGAGCTGGCCAAGCGCATCGACGATGCACGACCCAAGCTGATCGTCTCCGCGTCGTGCGGGATCGAGCCCGGCCGGGTCGTCGCGTACAAGCCGCTGCTCGACGGGGCGATCGACCTCTCGCGCCACAAGCCCGAGCGCTGTGTGATCCTGCAGCGCCCTCAGGCGGCGGCGCCGCTCGTGAAGGGCCGCGACCTCGAGTGGGGCGATTTCATGGCGGGCGCCCCCGCCGTCGAGTGCGTGCCCGTCGAGGCGACCGATCCGCTCTACATCCTCTATACGTCGGGAACGACCGGCATCCCGAAAGGCGTCGTGCGCGACAACGGCGGCCACGCCGTCGCGCTCAAGTGGTCGATGACGGGCGTTTACGGCATGGGCGCGGGCGACACGTTCTGGGCGGCGTCCGACATCGGTTGGGTGGTCGGCCACAGCTACATCGTCTATGCGCCGCTGCTCGCCGGCTGCACGACGATCCTGTACGAGGGCAAGCCCGTCGGCACGCCCGATCCCGGCGCGTTCTGGCGCCTCATCGCCCAGCACGGCGTGAACGCGCTCTTCACGGCGCCCACGGCCTTCCGTGCGATCAAGAAGGAGGATCCCGAGGGCGCGTACATGCGGAAGCATGACCTGCGCAACTTCCGCACGCTGTTTCTGGCCGGCGAGCGCTGCGATCCCGACACGCTCCTGTGGGCGCGCGAGCGGCTGCAGGTGCCGGTGATCGATCACTGGTGGCAGACCGAGACCGGCTGGCCCATCGCGGCCAACTGCGTGGGCCTCGGCATGCTGCCGGTGAAGCCGGGCTCGCCGACGAAGTCCGTGCCCGGCTACGACGTGCGCGTGCTCGACGAGGACAACCGCGAGGTCGCGCCGACCACGATCGGCTCGATCGCGATCCGACTGCCCCTGCCGCCGGGCTGCCTGCCGACGCTCTGGAACAACGACGCGGGCTACGAGTCGTCATACCTCAGCAAGCACCCGGGTTTCTATCTGACCGGCGATGCCGGTTATCGCGACGAGGACGGCTACATGTACATCATGAGTCGCATCGACGACATCATCAACGTCGCCGGCCACCGGCTCTCCACCGGAGCGATGGAAGAAGTGCTCGCGGCGCACCCGGACGTGGCGGAGTGCGCGGTCGTCGGCGTCGCCGACGAGATCAAGGGCGAGGTGCCCGTGGGCTTCGTGGTCACCAAGGCCGGCGTCACGCGCGGCGAGGCGGAGATCGTGCGCGAGCTGGTCGAAAAGGTCCGCGCCACCATCGGCCCCGTCGCGGCCTTCAAGACGGCGGCCGTGGTCAAGCGGCTGCCGAAGACCCGCTCCGGCAAAATCCTGAGAGCCACCATGAAGAAGATCGCCGAGGGAACGGAGTACACGCTGCCCGCGACGATCGACGATCCGGCGATCCTGACCGAGATCACGGAGTCGCTGAAAACCCTCGGCTACCCGCGGAGGTCGCCATGAAGTTCCCGCTCGCCGTCTCCACGCCCGAGCAGCTCGCCCTCGATCCGACCGCGCTCGAGCGGCTGCTGGAGCTCGTGACTCGTCACATCGCGGAGGGCCGCTATCCGGGCGCGCAGCTCGCCATCGCACGCCACGGCAAGCTGGCGCTGACGCGGACGTTCGGCGACGCGCGCCTGGATCCCACGCGCGTGACGGCCACGGATGACACGCTGTGGCTGCTCTATTCGAACACCAAGGTGCTCACCGCATGCGCGGTGTGGCTGCTCGCCGACCGCGGCGCGCTGTCGTTCACCGACACGGTGGCCGCGCACCTGCCGGGCTTCGAGGCCAACGGCAAGGGCGAGATCACGATCATCCAGCTGCTCACGCACCAGGCCGGCTGCCCCAACGCCGACATGCCGGCGCAGGCCTGGGATGATCACGAGCTACTCCGCAAGACCGTCATCCGCGAGGAGATCATCGCGCCGCTCGCCCTCGGCGACGACGTGTTCGTCGGGCTGCCCGACGCGCAGCACGATCGCTCGGTCGACATGCATGAGCCGGGCCCCGACGGGCGCCCGATCAAGCGCGCGGACGAGACCACCGCGGCGTTTCGTCGTGCGGGGACGCCGGGCGGCGGCGGCTATGCGACGGCGCGCGGGATGGCCGCCTTCTACCAGATGCTGCTCAACCGCGGCACGCTCGCTGGCCGGCGACTGCTGTCGCCGCGCACCATCGCGTACGTACTTCGCAACTACACGGGTGATCGGATCGACGGCTACATGGGCATGCCCATGCATCGCGGGCTCGGTCCGCACCTGCGCGGCACGACCGATACCATTCGCGGCCTCGGCTCGCTGGCCTCGCCGCGCGCGTTCGGCCACGGCGGCGTCGGCTCGTCGTACTGCTGGGCCGATCCGGACTCTGGCGTGTCCTTCGCGTACATCACCAACAATCGCGTGCCCGATCCGTGGCACAGTCAGCGGATGGACCGCGTCAGCAACGCGATGCACGCCGCGATCGACTGAGAGGAGAGCCGATGTTCCGTGACGTCGTGACCACCGAGACCGACCTCCGCGCGCTGCTCGGCAGCCCGAGCGAGGTCGCGCTGAAGAAGCAGATCACGCGCCTGGACGAGCACTGCCGCGCGTTCATCGCGCACGCACCGTTCATGCTGCTGGCAACCTCCGACGCTGCGGGACGCTGCGACGTGTCGCCGAAGGGCGATCCCGCGGGATTCGTCTGCGTGCTGGACGACACGCACCTCGTGATTCCGGATCGACCCGGCAACAAACGGCTCGACGGCATGCGGAACATCCTGGCCAATCCGCACGTCGGGCTGCTGTTCCTCGTGCCGGCCCGTGGCGAGACGCTGCGGGTGAATGGTCGCGCGTGCATCACGCGCGACGCCGACCTGCTCGCCACGATGGCGGTCGGGGGCAAGGTCCCCAGTCTCGCGATCGGTGTCGAAGTGGAGGAGGTCTTCCTGCACTGCGCAAAGGCGTTCAAGCGCTCGGGCCTCTGGGAGCCCGCACGCTGGCCCGACATCGGCCGGCTCGTGACGTCGGCGAAGATCTTCCACGATCAGGTGCGGATCCCGGGCATGAGCGTCGAGGACTACGAGCGCCGGCTCGCCACCGGCTATCAGACGGGACTCTACTAATGCGTCTCGCCCCCGAGCGCCGGCGTTGCCGGCGCAATCGAGTTCTGGGGGAGGCATCGGAGGGGGCCGCCTGGGCCCCCTGCGAATAAATATGTGGCGGATCGGCATCGACGTCGGCGGGACATTCACCGATCTCGCCGCCGTGGACGAGACCGGGCGTGTCGTCATCGCCAAGTGCGCGTCGACGCCGCGCGACCAGTCCGAAGGCCTCATGGAGGGCCTGGGACTGCTCGCCACGGAGTGCGGCACCGATCTCGCCGGATTGCTCGCGCGCACCGAGCGCATCGTGCACGGCACCACCGTCGCCACCAACGCGCTGCTCGAGCGCAAGGGCGCGCGGGTCGGTCTGCTGACGACCGAGGGCCACCGCGACGTCATCGAGATGCGCGAGGGCCTCAAGGAGGACCGCTACAACGTCCGGATGCCGCCGCCGGTGCCGCTGGTGCCGCGCGCGCGGCGCCTGGGCGTGCGCGAGCGCGTCGCGGCCGACGGCCGCGTGACCGCGCCGCTGGCCGCGCGGACGCTCGATGCGGCGCTTACGACGCTGGCGCGCGCGAAGGTCGAGGCGGTCGCCGTCTGTTACCTGCAAGCGTATCGCAATCCGCGCCACGAGCGGCTGACCGCCCGCGCGGTCGCGCGGCGGCTGCGCGGCGTCTACGTGTCGCTCTCGTCCGAGGTGCTGCCGCAGATCAAGGAATACGAGCGAATCTGGACGACCGTCGTCAATGCCTACGTGGGCCCGGCGCTGTCACGCTATCTCACCGCGCTGCGCGCGCGGCTCGCCGCGCGCGGTTATCGCGGCGATGTGCTGATCATGCAGTCGCACGGCGGTGTGGCGCCGATCCGCGAATCGGCGCGCCTCGCCGCCAGCGCCGTGCTGTCCGGCCCCGCGGGCGGCATCGCGGCCGGCCGCTATGCCTCGCGGCTGCTCGAGGACGGCAGTCTCATCACGTTCGACATGGGCGGCACCAGCACGGACATCGCGCTGCTCCAGCGCGGCGAGCCGGCGCTCACCGGTGAGAAGACCGTCGGTATGGCGAAGGTCGCGCTGCCGAGTCTCGACATCCATACGCTCGGCGCCGGCGGTGGCTCCATCGCGCACGTGGACGCCGGCGGCATCCTGCACGTCGGTCCCGAGAGCGCCGGCGCCGATCCCGGCCCCGCGTGCTACGGCAAGGGCGGCGACCGCGCGACGGTGACGGACGCCAACGTCGTGCTCGGGTTCCTCGACCCCGCCAACTTCCTCGGCGGCCGCATCGCACTGGACCGGCGCGCCGCGGAGACGGCGATCGATCGCGTCGCGCGCGCGCTCGGCACCGAGCGACTGGCCGCCGCCGAAGGGATCGCGAAGGTCGTCGACACGAACATGGCGGAGGGCATCAAGATCGTCTCCGTGCGGCGCGGCGTGGATCCGCGCAAGTTCACGCTCGTCGCCTTTGGGGGCGCCGCGGGGCTGCACGTGACCGAGGTGGCGCGCCTGCTCGAGATCCGCCGCGTCGTCGTGCCGACCATGGCCGCGGTGCTGTCGGCGTGGGGCATGCTGGCCACGGATCTGCGTTACGAGCTCGTGCGGACGCACGTGAGCGAGGTCGGGCGCCTGGCGCCGGCGGCGCTGCGCAAACTGTTTGCGACGATGGAGGCCGACGGACGCGCCCGCCTCGGCGCGTTCGACGGGCCGGTGAGCGTCCGGCGCGCGCTCGACATGCGCTACGGCGAGCAAATCTTCGAGATCCCCGTGAGTCTCGACGGCGTGGATCTCGCGCGCGCCGATCTGCTCGACGAGATCGTCGCGCGCTTCCACCGCCGCCACGAGGAGCTCTACGCGTACAGCGCGCCGGGGCAGGAGGTCGTCGTCGTCAACGCGCGCGTCGCCGTCGTCGGCGAGCTGCCTCCGCTCGCGACGGGGCACGCCGAGGCCGCGCGGCGAAGGGCGCCGACCGCGGCGCGCCGGCGCGTGTGGCTCGGCGAGTGGGTGGAAGTGCCGGTCTTCCGTCTCGACGAACTGCCGGCCGGCTGGGAGACGAAGGGACCCGCGCTGTTCGAATCCGCGACGACGACAGTGCTGGCGCGCGCCGGCGAGCGCGTGAGCGTGACGCCGCTCGGCTGGCTCGATCTGCGCGTCGGCTAGGCCGCCGCCGTCATCACGGCGTCCAGCCGCGTGCGCAGAAACAGCCGCGCGCGGTGCAGACGCGCTTTCGCATTCGCGACGCTGATGCCGATCGACGTCGCCGCCTCGGCGATCGTGAGACCCTCGACGTCGCGCAAGGTGACGATCGCGCGATACTCCGGCGCCAGCTCGCCGATCGCGGCGCTCAGGACGACGCCGACGCGCTGCCGGAAGGCGGATTCGTGAAGCCGTTCCGACCAGTCATCGACCGTCGACGTATGGTGCCCGTCGTCGTGAAAACACGGCCGCAGTGACTCCACGGCAATGTCGCCCCGCGGGGGATCCGTCCGCCGCGCCGTCTCGCACGCGGCGCTCGTCACGTTCCGGCAGAACCACGCGGCGAGCGCGGCGTCATCGCGGAACATGTCGATGTGCTCGAGCACGCTCGACAGCGCATCCCGGACGATCGCCTCGGCGTGCGCGGCATTCCGCGTGACGCCGAGCGCGATTCGATACGCGCGTACGCTGTACCGCTCGACGAGCTCGTGGGCCGCGGCCGAATCCCCACGGCGCAGTCGGTCGACGAGATGCCACGCACCGCCCCGCCCGTCGCCGGTGGCCACCGGCGCCATGTCGGCCTCGATCATCGTGACGTTCTCGCGAGCCGGAAAAGCCAGAGGCCGCGCTCCACGGCGGTCGCACGTGGTGCGTCGGCGATCGCGTCCGTCGGTGCGGTCGCATCCTCGATGTCCGGGGGATCGGCGGCGCAGCGGAGATCTTCCGCGCGATCCCGCATGGTCATCTCGATGACGTAAGACTCGTATGCATCCAGCCAGCTCATGGTCCCTCCTTCGCGCGCTCCGAGAAAGCAGCCGGCGTGCCAAACGCAAACTCCTCGAAATGCCGCGATATCGCCGGCCGCCGCCGTACCACCGGTTTCAGCACGGAACCGCGCGGTTCACGATGAAACACGGCGTGGCCGCACTGGCGGTGATGTTCCGTCTTGAAACGATGTTTCCGAATGAAACACCGGCACGATTGGAAAGCAGCCGATTGACGCCGGACACGATGCGGCACGCCATTTGCCGGCGTACACTCGCGAGACGGAGGATGTCGATGCCGGTGCCGCTGTTGCTGACGTTCGTTTCGACAGTCGCGTTCGCGATCCAGCTGCTGATCTTCGCGTACCTGTACTCGTCACACCGCGTCCGCTTCTTTCAGTATCTGCTGCTGGCCTGGGGCGCATACACGCTGTCCAAGGGCCTCAAGCTCGTCGACGTGCTCGTCTTCGACCTCGAGCAGTCGAGCGTCCCCACGGGTGTCGCCACCGTCGCGGCCGTCGGCTTCATGCTCGCGGCCGGGCTCGCCTATCGCTGGAACTACCGGCTCCGCGGCCGTGATCTCCTCATAGGCAGTGCCGTAGCGTTGGTGCTCGCGCTCGCGAGTGACGTGATCGGCGTCGACGAGCGGCTGGTCGGTGTCGGGCTCGGCGCGGTGCAGATGGCGGCCGGCGTATTGTTCTGGCCCTCGCGCGATCAGATCGCCGGCGTCCGCGTGCGCGGCGAGCGGCTGTTGGCGGGCCTGCTGACGCTCTGGGGCCTGCATCGCATCGCGACGCAATTCGTCCCCGCGCCGCCGGGATCGCCGGCGTACTTTTGCGTTCACGCCGTCTTCATCACGCTCTACTTCCTGTCGACGTTCGCCGTGATCATCATGGTGCTCGAGCGCGCACGCGCGGAGAGCGAGCGGCTCCATGCCCGCCTGAGCGAGGCCGAGCGCCTTGCCACGACCGGTGAGCTCGCGGCGGGCATGGCGCACGAGATCCGCAATCCGCTCGCCGCGATCGTCAACGCGACCGCACTGCTCACCGACGAGGCGGGGCTGACGGCGCCGGAGCGTTCCGCCACCGTGACCGCGCTGCGCACCGAGGCCCGCCGGCTCAATCGGATCCTTTCCGACTTCCTGCGGTTCGCGCGTCCCCAGGAAGCCCGGCGCGCGCCGGCCGACATCCGCGACGTCGTGCAGCACGTGGGCGCGCTGATTCGCGAGGACCGCTCGCGCGGCGCTCGCGTCGACGTGAAGGTGGCGGTCGATCCCGCGGTGCCGCGGTTCGCCTTCGACCGCGATCAGCTGACCCAGGTGCTGTGGAACGTCGCCCTCAACGGCGTGCAGGCGATGAACGGTCGCGGCCGTCTGACGCTCGACGTCGCGCGCGAGGACCATCACGTCGCGCTGGCCGTGAGCGACACCGGCCCCGGCATCCCGCGCGACATGCTGCCGCGCGTGTTCGAGCCGTTCTACTCGGCAAAGCCGAACGGCAGCGGCCTCGGTCTCACGATCGCCGAGCGGATCGTCACGGCGCATGGCGGTCGCATCGACATCGATGCGGCGCCCGGCGGCGGCACGCGCGTCACGATGCGGTTTCCCATCGAGGCGGCGTGACGATGGCGCACCTGTTCGTCGTCGACGACGAGGCGTCGGCCCGGACGACGCTCGCGCTCCTGCTTCGCCGGCGCGGGCATCGCGTGGAGGAGGCCGACGGTGTCGCGAGCGCGACGAAGCGGCTGGCCGAGCAGACGTTCGACCTGGTGGTGACCGATCTGCGGATGCCCGACGGCGACGGACTGGACGTCCTGCAGGCGGCGCGGGCGCAGGCCGACGCGCCGGAGGTGATCCTGTTGACCGCCTACGCGGAGTGGAAGTCCGCGAAGGAGGCGATCCGGCTCGGCGCGCTCGACTACTTCGAGAAGGGCCAGGAGCCCGAGGAGCTTTTTCACCGCATCGACAACGCGCTCGCGTCACGCGCCCTGCGTCGCGAGAACGCCAATCTCAAGGCGCAGCTGCGCGAGCGCTACGGGCTGCCCGGGCTCATCGCGCAGTCCCCCGCCATGCAGGCCGTGCTCGATCTCGTGGAGCGTGTCGCGCCGACCGATGCCACGGTCCTCATCCAGGGCGAATCCGGGACGGGCAAGGAAGTGATCGCCAAGGCGGTGCACCACGCGAGCCCGCGCGCGGCGCGCCCGTTCGTCGCGGTCAACTGCGGCGCGGTGCCCGAGACGTTGCTCGAGTCGGAGCTGTTCGGCTACGTGCGGGGCGCATTCACCGGCGCCGCCGGCGGCAAGCTCGGACTGTTCGAGGAGGCCGGCGGGGGGACATTGTTCCTGGACGAGATCGCGGAGATGCCGGCCACGCTGCAGGTGAAGCTGCTGCGGGCGCTCCAGAGCGGTGAGGTGCGACGGCTCGGCGCGACGCAGGCCGCCACCATCGACGTGCGCGTGCTCGCCGCCACCAACGGCGATCTCGCGAGGCGGATCAGCCAGGGGAGCTTCCGCGAGGATCTCTTCTACCGTCTCAACGTGATCCAGGTGACCCTGCCGCCGCTGCGCGATCGCCGCGAGGACATTCCGGCGCTGGCCGAGCACTTCCTCGCGCGCGCGGCGGCGAAGCTGGGCCGCACGCTGCGGCTCTCGCCACCCGTGCTGGAACGCGTGCTGCGCTATCCGTGGCCCGGCAACGTCCGGGAGCTGGAGAATGCGATCGAGCGCGCCGCCATCCTGAGCCGCAGCGAGACCGTCGAGCCCGATGATCTGCCGCCGCACGTGTCGGCCGGCCTGCAGCTCGGTCCTTCGCCGGCGCTGCCGCGGCAGGTCACGCTCGCCGAAGCGGAGCGTGCGCACATCCTGACGACGCTCGAGCGCTTCGGTCGCAACCACTCGGGTGCCGCGGAGGCGCTCGGCATCGGCCGCACGACGCTCTGGCGCAAGCTCAAGGAATACGGAATCGTGCGGTAAGGAAGCGCCGGCATGCGCGCCCGTCGCCCCTAAAAGGGACTAGGGCGCGGCATGCGCGCCCGTCGCCCCTAAAAGGGACTAGGGCGCGGCATGCGCGCCCGTCGCTGGTCCTGCCTTTGCAGCGCGTGTACGCGAGGGAGGACCGAGTCATGAAGAAATTGCTCACACCCATGCTCGCGATATCGATGCTCGGCCTGGCGCTCGCAGGCTGCGGCACCGCGACCGGCGCCGCCGTTGGTGCGGGCTCCGGGGCGGCCATCGGCGCGGGCACCGGCTACGGCGCTGGTAAGGGCGCGCTCATCGGCGCGGGCGTCGGCGCCGCGGGCGGCGCAATCCCTCCGCGTCGCCGCGCGGCGACGCGTCGGCGCCCAAGGGCCACGCGCCCGAGAAGATCGACGGCACGGTCGTCAGCGTGGACAAGAAGAACGGCATGATGACCGTCCGCAACAAGGACGGCTCGGTCCACGAGTTCAAGGGCGACGCGGAGACCCTTCGCGAGTACAAGAAGGGCGACAACATCGAGCTGACGCTGCGCTCGCAGCCCTGCTGATCCGCGCACGACTGCGTCCGGCTTGTCGGCGCCCCGGCGGACGTTCCGCCGGGGCGTCGTACGTTTATCGCCCGCGTCGCGACGCAGAGCGGCACGACGGGCATCCGAGGCGCGGGCCATCGAGTACAATCCGAGCAGCCACCCGAGTGACGAGCGAGGAGGAGCGATGCCGCCGAAGGTGACCATCTACACGAACGTCGGCTGAGGGCCCTGCCACCGCGCGACAGAGTATCTGTCGCAGAAGGGCGTATCGTTCACCGAGCGCAACGTCGGCCGCGACTCCGGCGCGCGCGAGGAATTGATGGAGCTTGGACTGACGTCGCTGCCCGTGATCCTCATCGGCGAGCGACGCCTGAGCGGCTTCAACCCGGCGAAGATCGACGAGGCATTGGCCGCCAGCTAACGCGGCCCGACCGTCGAGCGCCGGAGCCCTGCGAAGGCGCTCCGACGGCTAAGGAGAAAAGCTCATGGCGCAGCCGTCCCAGGCGAACATCGACAAGATGTGGGCGTACGCGCGTAAGTACGCGGAGAAGTCCGGGACGTCGCTGCATCCCGACGTGAGCGTGACCGAAGCCGTCGTGCAGGGCCTGGCCAAGCACATCGAAGAGGTCGGACGGCCACTGTGCCCCTGCAACTTCTATCCGGATCCGAAAGCGGAGGCGAAGCTGCGCCGCTGGATCTGCGCGTGCGACGAGATGCAGAAGTGGAAGTACTGCCACTGCCTGCTCTTCGTCACGCCCGAAGGCCTGCCGATCACCGAGTACCTGCCCGAGGATCACGAGGGTCGCCACGCCTATGGGATCGTGAAGGATCCGACACCCGACAAAGGCCGCGCGACCGCCAAGGTGCTCGAGCGGCAGCAGGCGGAAGGCACATGAGACAAGCCCATCGCGAAGAGATTCGCGTCCCCGGCATGCCGGAGCCGATCAGCCACTTCACGCACGTCGTGCGCGCCGGCCCGCTGGTGTTCGTCTCCGGGTGTGTCGCCAGTGACGAGAACGGCAAGACGGTGGGCGGCAACGACATCGTCGCGCAGACGCGGCAGGTGCACGAGAACATCAAGCGCTGCCTCGCGGCCGCCGGGGCCAGCTTCGCCGACGTCTGCAAGGTCACGGTGTTCCTCAGAAACGTGGCCGATCGCGAAAAGGTCAACACGGTGCGGAAAGAGTATTTCGGCGCGCACCGCCCGGCGAGCACGCTCGTCGAGATCTCGCGGCTCGTGCGCGACGACTTGCTGATCGAGATCGAGGCGACGGCCGTCGTGCCGGAGAACGGCAAGGGCGGGCGCACGGACACGCGCGCGGCCAGAGCCGGCCACCTGCGGCTCAAGCCGGCCGCGCGGCACGCGCGACCAGCGTCCCCGCTCGCACAAGGCAAGCGCCGACGGCGCTAGCGCCGATGCCCAC
>QHSO01000283.1 GCA_003220475.1 Candidatus Rokuibacteriota bacterium
CATGCTTACTCGTCGACAGCACGTCGTGTGCGTCATCGAAATTGGTGATCGGCACATCCGTGGGCATCGCGGCGTTGATGCTGCCTGGAAAGAGCGGGGTCCCGACCATGATGAGATTGTCGACGGCGATTCCGCGGACTCGCAACGCATTGGCGACGTTGTTGACGATGATGCCGCCCGCGCTGTGGCCGACCAGATTCAGTTTTTCGCCTGGTGCGAGGGGCTCGTCTTCGAGATCGCGAAGAATCTTCTCGAGCAGCGCGTCGCTCGGCGTCTGTGTCGACGGGATGACGTCGAAGAAGATCCGGCTGCTCCAGCTGGATACCCGCACGTCGGGATCGGCGAGCATCAGCTTCCGGCTGAATCTATCCCAGGCCTCGAGACTTTCGACGCTCTGGCAGCATCCGTGGGTCGCGTACGTGCGAAGCCCCGACGGATCGATGAACGAGAGTGGATTGTTGGCGGCGTAGGCGTAGGGATTCACGCCGCCGCCGCGGCCGAGCGGGTCGGGCTGAAGGAAGCGCGCGAGGCCGGGGTGGTAGTAGCGAGCGCGATAGTAGTAGAGCCAATCGGCGTCGCGCTCGCGGCCCGTGAACTGATAAGGGACGCGAGCCGGCGGGCCCGACGTCTGTGCGCGACCGAATGGCTCGTAAGCGAAAGTCTGCACGAGCGTCCCAGCGCTGTCGACGAGGCCGAGCGTGCTCCGGGTGCCATCGAGCATGTAGGCGAGCGACTGCTCCTGGCCCAATGTCTCGTCGACGCCGAGGCCCCGCAGATAGGCGAGATCGAGTCCACCGCGCGTTTCGTGCACGACGTCGCTGCCGGCGTATTGATAGGTCGACATGACATCGTCGGTCATTCGAAAGGTCCGGCGGCCGAGCGGGTCGTAGCTGAAGGCCAGCGTAGAATCCGCCGCGACGACGCGGCGCAGGCGATCTCGCGCGTCCCAGGCGAAGGTCGTGAGTCCCGGAGGACCCAGCAGCGACGTCGCGTTTCCGTTGGCGTCGTACGTGAGCGTGTACTCCCCGAAAAGTAGTTGCTCGTTCGCCCGATCGTACGCGGAGATCGCGACGGGATCAGGCAGGAGGGTGCGCGCAAAACTGCCGCTCGTGCTCGCCCGACGGCCGACGGCGTCGTAGTCATACGCGAGATCGCCCAGCACCATACCGCCTGGGCCCTCGTAAACCAGCCGCGTGAGACGGCCGGCGTCGTCATAGTCGTAAGCGGTCGCAAAGCCATTGGGTAGCGTGCGGCGGCGAAGCTGGCCGTTCGAGAAATAGTCGAGCGTCGTCGTGCCCCAGCCGACCTGCGTCAGCGTCTTCAGCCTCGAGTTGCGATCGTAGTCGTATGTCGTGCCGACGCCGCCCTCCACGCTGAGGCTCCGCCGGCGGCCGAGGGCGTCGTAGGTATACCGCACGATGCCGTGCGCGGTGACCTCTTCGGCCAGGCGATCCCGCGCATCGTAGGTCATGAGGACGATTCCGCCGTCGGTATCGGTCGTGCGAATCAGCCGGCCGAGCGCGTCATAGACGTATTCGACAACCGAGCCGTCGGCGTGCGTCGTCCGGGTCCGGCGATTCAGCGCGTCGTACTCGTGCCGCGTCGTCTGCCCGCTCGGATCGACGGCCCGGATCACGTTGCCGTTGAAGTCGTACGCGAACGTCCGCGTCCGCCCGAGCGGATCGGTCCGCGCGGTCAGCCGATCCATCTCGTCGTAAACGTACGTCGTCGTCTCGCCGCGCGTGTCCTGGAATGCGCGCAGGTTGCCCTTCGGGTCGTAGGCGAACGTGGACACGCCGCCGGTGGGATCGACGATGTGGGTCACGCGGTTGAGCGCGTCGTGGAACCAGCGCGTGACGGCGCCGGTCGGGTCCACGGCCTTCACCAGTCGCGAGCCCGCATCGTGCTCGAACGTCGCGGTATTGCCGAGCGGGTCGCGGATACTCGTCACATTGCCGGCGGCATCATAGGCATATGTGCTCGTATGCCCCAGGGCGTCCGTCACGGTCGTCGGGGCGCCGCCCGCGTCGTAGCGGAAGTCGAGGCGATCGCCATCGGGATTGATGCGCGCCGTCAGGTTGCCAACGGCATCGTATTCGAAGTGCGTGACGTTGCCGAGCGGATCGGTGATCGTCTCGATGCCGCTGAGGACCGGCTCGTAGGCGAACGACCAGCGGCCGCCGGCGCGATCGATCGACGTGGTCGGGCGTAGCGCGGCGTCGTATTCGATGTGCGCGGCGCGACCGAGCGCATCGGTGATGGCGGTCGCGAGGCCGCCGGGAGCCCGCTCGACTCGCGTCGACTGGCCGAGCGCATCGATGATCTCGTCGCCGCGATTGCTGCCACCCATCCGGTAGATGGTCGTATGGCCGCGCGGGTCGGTGACACGCACGACCGTATGGGCGCCGACCGGGCCGTCGTACGCATAGCGCCACGCGCCGCCGTCGGCCATCGCCTGCGCGCTGACGCGACCCTGCGCGTCATAGTCGTTGCGGACGTAAGTCACGCCGTTCTGGTCGCGAATCGACAGAATCCGGCCATCGCCGTCGTAGGTGTAGCGTGTCTCGCCGCCTGCGGCGTCGATGACCGATTGCAGGCGTCTCGATGTCGGATCGTAGGCGTACTGCACGGTGCGACCGAGCGCGTCGCGCACCTGGGTGAGCCGTGCGGATGTCGGATCGGTGGGAACGAGGAGGGACGTCGTGAAGACGACGGTGCGGCCGTCCGACTGGGTCAACGTGGTCACGCCGCCGTTGACATCGCGTGTGATCGTCAGCGTATTGCCGTGGCGGTCGCGCTGCTCGATCAGCAAATTCAGGCCGGCGATGGGCCGAATGCGGCCACGGCCGACCCAGCCGCCGCGAAAGCGCCAGACGCTGCCGTTCCCAAAGCGCAGCGCCTGGACACCGTCGGGCTCTTGCACGACGACGGCGCCGCGCAACCGTGGATTGCTGCGGTTGACGAATCGGTCGTCCGGCTCGCGGGCAAAGTCGTAGCGTGCGTTGCCGGGCAGCACGAGCCGCCGGAGTGCCACGCTCACGTCGAGCAGGGCGACGTCGACCGACAGGGCCCAGCCCTGACCGAGGAAGAGCTCGAAGCCGGCGACGCGGCCGAAGGCGTCGAAGGGGTTGTACGTGCGGTACACGACCGCCGGGGCGCGGCCGGGCTGCAGCAAGTCCACGGCATCGACGAGATGCTGTCCGATCGCCAGATTGACCGGCTCGCCGTCCTCGGGCGTGCCTTCGTCGGCGGACGGCTGCGCGTCCTCGTTGTCGATGAAGCAGCTGAGCCCGCAGACGCCGAGCTGCGCCTTCTGACCCGGGTCGAGCCCGAGATCGTTCGGCAACGTTACGGGCAGCGGCGCCGACGGCACGCCGCCCATCGGCGTCCCGAAGAATAGCTGGAAGAGCGACCGCGTGCGGCCGGGTGGCGGCGGAACGGGTAGCCTGTCCCGTGGGATGCGCTCGATCGCGACTCTCGTCTTCGGCGTGCCGTCCCAGCCGGTGATCGTGACGCCCGCGGGCAGCGTGAACGCGACGCCGGGAAAGCGTGGATCCGTGATCACCTGGTCGGCCGTCGCGTTCGCGATCGGGACGAAGCGCTCGGCCGGCGGTGGCGTCGTCAGCCACACCGTCGGCAACATCGTCACTTCGTCCGCCTCCACCGTGACGTCCATCGCATAGATCGGCAGGCCGGGGCGCGCCGCATTCGCGTCGATACCCATGACCTGCGCGCCCGCCGAGGGCGCGCGCACCAGGAAATTTCCGGCCGCATCGCTGGTCGTGCGCGCGGCGCCGATGCTGACACCGACGCCCTGCAGCGGCTCGCCCGACGTGAGGACGAAGCGACCGGCGACCGCCGCCAGCCCCGGCGGCTCGATGATCAACGCCGCCGTTGCGCTTTGCGTCCGCGCGACGCCGTCGACGACTCCAGTGGCCGTGAGCGTCAGCTGTGTCGTGCCGGCGGAAGCGTCGGGCTCCAGGTAGAGGCGAAGCTCGCCGATCTGACCCGGCGCAAGGAACGAGCCCGGATGAAACTCGGCGGTGACGCCGGCGGGCAGACCGGACGCGCTGACCCACACGAGACCGGTGAAGCTGCCGCTACCGGCGACTCCGAGCGTGTAGCTGACTTGCGCGCCGGGCACCGAGGTGACGGCCATGGGCAGAACCGTGAAGGCGAACCCGCCGGTGGTCGTCACGCTGAACGTGCCGCTCGTGGTGCCGCGCGGTGTGGTGACGACCACGCGCCCGCTCGTCGCGGGAATCGGCACTGTCGTCGTGATGCTGTGTGCTGTCGCGGTACGAACGAGCGCGCTCGCGCCGTTGAACGCCACCGCGATCGGCCCCGGCGCGAAGCCATCGCCCGCGATGGTCACGAGCGTCCCCGCCGTGCCGCTCGACGGCACGATCGCCGTCAGCGCCGGCGCGAGGACGACCCGGAAGGTCCGCGCGGCGGGGGCGACGTCCTCGTTGCCGGCACGATCGCGCGCCTTGACCTCGAAGCTGTGGTCGGCCTCGACCAGGCCGCTCAGCGTCACGCTCGTCGCGGATGCGAACGTGCTCCAGGCACCGCCGTCGAGACGCCAGGCGAAGGTCAGGTCCGCCGGTGTCGTGATCGCGTCGCTGCCTGCGAACGTGAACGTCGCCGTGGTGACCGCGATGTCGCCGCCAGGTCCGCCCGTGATGATCGTATCCGGCGGAGTG
>QHSO01000284.1 GCA_003220475.1 Candidatus Rokuibacteriota bacterium
CGCGTTGGCGCACCGCGGAGGGGTGCTGGCAATCGACACGACGCTCGGGTCGTGGCTGGCAATCCCCGTCGGTGTCCTCGTTCTGGACCTCGCCGTTTACGGTCAGCATCGTCTTCTCCACGCCGTGCCGATGCTCTGGTCCGTTCATCGCGTGCATCACTCGGATCTCGATCTCGACTACACCACGGCGTTCCGCTTCCATCCGATCGAGGCCTGCGTGACGAACGTGACCGCGCTCGCGTGCATCGGGTTCTTCGGCGTCCCGGCGCTCGCGGTCCTCGTCCACCAGACGCTCGCCGTCAGCCTCACCGTCCTCGAACACACCAACGCGCGTGTTCCGGCGGTGATCGAATCGTGGGCCGGTCGTGTGTTCGTCACTCCGAGCATGCATCGGATCCACCATTCGGCCGCGGCGCGCAACACCGACAGCAACTTCGCCACGATCTTTTCGTTCTGGGACCGGTGGCTCGGCACCTACTCGCCGCCCGCGCCCGGTGAGCGGGACGACCTCGAGATCGGCTTGCGCGAGTTTCGGCAGACGAAATACCTGACGCTGCCGTGGACGCTCGCGCTGCCGTTTCTCCGCAATCGGCACGCGCCGCAGTAGCCCATTGCCTTGACAGGTTGTGGCACCGGTCCTATCCTCGCCGTCACCTCGGCTCGACAATAATCTCCCGGCCGCCCTGCGGCCGAGAGGAGGTTCCATGACTCGGCTCTCGCGACGGCAGTTCGTCATCGGCGGCACCACCGGGCTGGCGGGCATTCTCGCCACGCGCACCGCGCCGGCGGTCGGCCAGACCCGTGAGATCAGCTATCTCTGCTGGAACAACTTCGCACCGAACTCGGACAAGAAGCTGGCGGAGATCGGCCAGCGCTTCACCAAGGACACCGGCATCAAGCTCAAGATCGACCACATCTCGCACATGGGCCCACAGCAGGCGAAGTACGCCTCTGAGGTGCAGACGCAGGCCGGTCACGACCTCGTCGAGATGCGCATGCACTTCCCGTGGCTCTATGAGCCGCAGCTCGTCGACGTCTCCGACGTGGTGAGCGAGCTCGAGAAGAAGTACGGCAAGGCGATCTCGTCCGCGAACGAGGGCGCGCACGTCAACGGCGTCTGGCGCGCCGTGCCGCAGTACCACGGGATGTTCGTCGCCACGTACCGCGAGGACCTCTTCAAGAAGGCCAGCCTCAAGGTGCCCGACACGTGGGACGACCTCTATACGGTCGGCAAGGAGCTCAAGAAGATGGGCAATCCGGTCGGGATTCCCATCAGCCAGAACTACGACTCCATTTCCACCGCCGGGCCCGTGCTGTGGTCCTTCGGCGGCATGGAGGTCGACAAGGACGGCAAGACGGTCCGCATCAACTCGAAGGAGACGGTGCGCGCCGTCGAGTGGTACCAGAAGATGTTCCGCGACTGCATGGAGCCCGAGGTGCTGTCGTGGTCGGACGCGAGCAACAACGAGTCGATCCAGCAGGGCAAGGCGGGCTGGATCCACAACCCCGTCAGCGCCTACATCATCGCCAAGCAGCGCAAGCTCGTCACCGCCGACGGCATCAACCATCACCGCAGCCTCGGCGGGCCGGCCGGCCGCTTCGAGACCGACACCCCGCGCCACATCGGGATCTGGAAGTTCAGCAAGAACATCGACGCGTCCAAAGAGTGGATCAAGTACCTGCTCGGCAAAAAAGAGACGTACGACGAGTACATCATGTCGGGCGACGCCTTCAACCTGCCCGTCTACGCGAGACTACAAGATCATCCCGTGCTGCGGTCGGATCCTAAGTACGCCGCGCTGAAGGGTGAGGGCGTCGAGTACCACACCTATGGCTGGCCGGCGCCGCCCTCGGACAAGGTGCAGCTCATCACCAACGCCTATATCCTGCCCAACATGATCGCGAAGGCAGTGACCGGCACGCCGACGAAAGACGCGATCACGTGGGCAGAGACCGAGATGAAGAAGATCATGGCGGGCTAGTCCCTCCATGGCCATCGGGACCCTTCCCACCACCGCCGCGCGCGCGCGCCTGCCCTGGCGCACGCGCGTGCGCGAGATGCTCGACCGCGAGCACGTGCTCGGCCCGCTCTTCATCACGCCGGCCATGATCCTTATTCTGTTATTGGTGGCCTATCCGTTCTGCGTCGCGCTCTACTTCTCGGTCTCGAACGCGTTCATCGGCCGGCCGAGTCACTTCATCGGCCTCACCAATTTCATCCGCCTCTGGGACGCCGATGCCTTCCGGCAAACCTTCCAGAACGCGTTCGTGTTCACCGGCATCTCGATCGCCTTCAAGCTCGTCCTCGGCATCTCGCTGGCGCTGCTGCTCAACCAGCAGCTGTGGTTCAAGCGGCTGATCCGCGGCGCCGTGCTGCTGCCCTGGGTCATCCCGACCGCGCTGTCGACGCTGGGCTGGTGGTGGATGTTCAACTCGCTCTACAGCGTGGTGAACTGGACCGGGATCGCCATGGGCATCCTGGACCCGCCGGGCCCGAACTGGCTCGGCCAGAAGTACTACGCGATGGCGGCCGTGGTCACGGTCAACGTCTGGCGCGGGCTGCCGTTCTTCGCCATCACCATCCTGGCCGGCCTCGTGGCCATCCCGAAGGAGCTCTACGAGGCGGCGCAGGCCGACGGCGCCGGGCCGGGATCGCGCTTCTGGTACGTGACGCTGCCCATGCTCAAGCCGGTGCTCGCCATCGTCGTGCTGTTCTCGACGATCTTCACGTTCAGCGACTTCAACATCGTCTACATCCTCACCCATGGCGGGCCCATCAACTCCACGCACCTGTTCGCCACCTATTCGCGGATGATCGGGCTGGAGAGCGGGCGCATCGGTGAGGGTG
>QHSO01000285.1 GCA_003220475.1 Candidatus Rokuibacteriota bacterium
CCGGTCCGGACCTGTGGACGTCGTTCGCCAGGCGGGCGATGTCGTCAGCGCGGGCAAGGACTTGCTCGTGCCCAAGGATTTCTTTCCGAGCCCGGGGCCAACCAGCGCGGGCAGTCCGATCACGAACCGGGGCCTCCCGCTCGACCGCCTGCTTCCCGTGAGCGCGATGACCGGACTCCCGATGGGCGGCAATGCCGTGAACCTGCTGCCGTCAAACCTGCCGACGGGCGGTATCTCGTTCGGCATCATCGGCACGAACTTCAATCTGAACCTCGCGCTGCAGGCGCTGGAGAACCAGACCAAGTCGCGCTCGTTGTCCAAGCCGGAGATCGTCACCGTCGAGAACGCCAAGGCATCGATCGTCCTCGGCAGCGAGATCCCCTACGCGACGGTGAGCTCGGCGGGCACCCAGGTCCAGTTCAAGGAAGCGGCGTTGCGGTTGGACGTCACGCCGACCGTCGTGTACGAGCCGAACAACGTGACCCGTATCAAGATGAAGCTGGCGGTCGCTGACGACTCTGCGGGCGACCTCGTGAACCTCGGTGGCGGCGCGCTGGTGCCGACCATCAACAAGCGACGAACGGAGACCGAGGTGCTCGTGAGGGAAGGCGACACGCTCGTCGTCGGCGGTATCACGCAGCGCACCGACACGGAGACCATCCGGAAGATCCCCGTGTTCGGCGATATTCCCGTCATCGGCTGGCTCTTCAAGTCGAAGCTGACGCAGACCACCCCCAACCGCGAGCTCGTCATCTTCGTCACGCCGAGTCTTGTCCGGCGGGACACGCCGCGCGCGAGCCTGCAGCCGAGCACCGTCCCGAGGTAAAGTATCCGGTCATGGGGGGCGTCTTCCGCTTCCTCACCGCGGGAGAGTCCCACGGTGAGGCGCTCACGGCCGTCATCGACGGCGTCCCGGCCGGTCTGCCGCTGACCGAAGCCGACATCAACGGCGATCTCGCGCGCCGCCAGCGCGGCTACGGACGCGGTGGGCGCATGAAGATCGAGCGCGACCAGGTCCATATCCTGTCCGGCGTTCGCTGGGGCGCGACGCTGGGCTCTCCCATCACGCTCAGCATCGCGAACCGTGACTGGGAGAACTGGAAGGCGACGATGGGCGTGGCCGTGCCCGAGGCCGGGGCGGCGAAAAAAGAGGTCACGCGCCCGCGACCGGGCCACGCCGACCTCGCCGGCGCGATGAAGTACGGCCACCGCGACATTCGCAACGTGCTCGAGCGCTCCAGTGCCCGCGAGACCACCGCGCGCGTGGCCGTGGCGGGCGTGGCCAAGCGGCTGCTCGCGGAGTTCGGCATCAGCATTCTGAGCCACGTGACCGAGATCGGCGGCGTGCGCATCGGCGAGCTCGACATTTCGTTGGACGAGCTGGCGCGCCGCGCCGAGGCTTCCGAGGTTCGATGCGTCGATCCGGCGGCGGAGGCGGCCATAATCGCGAAGATCGACGACGCCAAAGCCAAGGGAGACACGCTCGGCGGCGTCTTCGAAGTCGTGGCGCTCGGCTGCCCCGTCGGGCTCGGCTCGTACGTGCAGTGGGACCGGCGCCTGGACGGTCGTCTCGCCCAGGCGTTCAGCTCGATCCAGGCCATCAAGGGCTGCGAGTTCGGTCTGGGCTTCGAGACGGCACGGCGCCCGGGCTCGGGCGTGCACGACGAGATCCTGTTCGACGCCGCTCACGGGTTCCGGCGCTCGACGAACAACGCGGGCGGCCTCGAGGGGGGCGTGACCAACGGACAGCCCGTCGTCGTGCGTGCAGCCATGAAGCCGCTGTCCACGCTGCGTACGCCGCTCAGGTCGGTGGACCTCGCCACCAAGGAGGCGGTGGAGGCGGTCGTCGAGCGCAGCGACGTCTGCGCGGTGCCGGCCGCCGGCATCGTGGGCGAGGCCATGATGGCCATCGTGCTGGCCGACGCCTTCCTCGAAAAGTTCGGTGGCGACGGCCTCGACGAGATCCGCCACAACCATCGCGCCTACCTCGACAGTCTCAAGAGCTGGTAGCGCCACACGGCGCTATCATCGGAACTCGATGATCATCCCCGTCGATCTCGGTAGCCGTTCCTACTCGATCGTCGTGGAGCCCGGCGCGCTCGCCGGCGTCGGCGCGCGCTTGCGTGAGCTACGCGTCGGCTCGCGCGCGGTGCTCGTCACCGATGCCGGCATCCTCAAGCTGCACGGCGCTGCCGTCATCACGGGCCTCGAGGCCGCCGGTCTGTCGGTCATGGTGCTCGAGGTGCCCGAAGGCGAGGCGGCCAAGACGCTGGCCGTGGCCGAGCACTGCTGGGATCGGCTGCTCGCCGCGGGCGCCGATCGCACGTCGACCCTGTTGGCGCTCGGCGGAGGCGCGGTGGGCGATCTCGCGGGCTTCGTGGCGGCGACGTACATGCGGGGCGCGAATTTCGTCCCGCTGCCGACGACCGTGCTCGGTCAGGTCGACGCCTCCATCGGAGGCAAGACCGCGATCGACCATCCCAAGGCCAAGAACCTCATCGGCGCGTTCTACCAGCCGCGTCTGGTCGTCGTCGATCCCGCCGTCGCCTTGACGCTGCCCGAGCGCGACTTCCGCTCGGGCCTCGCCGAGATCGTCAAGCACGGCGTGGTGCTCGATGCCGCGTATTTCGACGATGTGGAGCGCTCGGCGCGAGCGCTGTCAGCACGCGACCTGCCGACGCTGACGCGGATCATCGGCGGCTCGTGTCGGCTCAAGGCCGGTGTGATCCAGCGTGACCCGGAAGAGAAGGGCGAGTGGCGCTTTGCCCTGAACTACGGCCACACGATCGGTCACGCGCTGGAGGCGGCCACCCGGTTCGAGACGTGGACCCACGGAGAGGCCGTCTCGCTCGGCATCGTCGCCGAGGCGCGGCTGGCCGAGCGGCTCGGGCTCGGGGCGCCGGACACGACACAACG
>QHSO01000112.1 GCA_003220475.1 Candidatus Rokuibacteriota bacterium
GATGAGCGCCGCCACGCCGAGGAACACGCCGCCGACGCCGATCCAGACGAAGAGCGACAGGTTCGCGCGGCTCCCGCGCGCAGTGAGATAGCGCAGGCCGAGGAACAGCTCGAGCGGCAACCCACGCCTCATGTCTCGAGGCCCTGGGGTGACGCGCCGGACTCCGGTCGCAGATGCGGGAACAGGATCACCTCGCGGATTGAGGGTTGATTCGCGAACAGCATCGTGAGCCGGTCGATTCCAATCCCCTCGCCCGCCGCCGGCGGCATCCCGTACTCCAGCGCGCGCACGTAGTCCTCGTCGAGCCAGTGCGCCTCGTCGTCTCCGCGCGCCTTCTGCGCCGCCTGCTCACGAAACCGCGCGAGCTGGTCGATCGGGTCGTTCAGCTCGCTGTAGGCATTGGCCAGCTCGCGGCGGCCGATGAACAGCTCGAACCGATCGACGAGCCGCGGATTGTCGCGCTTCTTCTTCGCCAGCGGCGACAGGTCGATCGGATAGTCGATCACGAACGTCGGCTGCACGAGCGTCGGCTCGACGAGCTCGTCGAAGACCTCCTTCCATATCTCCCACGCCGCGGCGCCCGGCTTGACGGTGACGCCCCTGGCGGCCGCCGCGCGCGCGACGACGGCCGCATCGGTGTCGACGCTCACCGTCGTCCCGAGCGCCTCGGACACACCCGCGAAGAACGACAGCCGCCTCCACGGACGCGCGAGATCGACGGCGTGCTCGCCCCACGTGAGCGACAGCCGGCCCAGCAGCGACTGCGCCAGCTCGGTGAACATCTCCTCGGTCAGCTCCATCAGGTCCTGGTAGTCGGCATACGCCTGGTAGAACTCGAGCGTCGTGAACTCGGGATTGTGCTGGGTCGACACGCCCTCGTTGCGGAAGTTGCGATTGATCTCGTAGACCCGCTCGAAGCCGCCGACGACGAGACGCTTGAGATAGAGCTCCGGTGCGATGCGCAGGTACAGATCCATGTCGAGCGCGTTGTGGTGCGTCTGGAAGGGTCGCGCAATGGCGCCGCCGGGAATCGGCTGCATCATCGGCGTCTCGACCTCCAGAAAGCCGCGCGCGTCGAGGAAGGCGCGCAGCCGCTGGATCAGCCGTGCGCGCAACAGGAAGATCTCGCGGACGTCCGGGTTGACGATCAGATCGACGTAGCGCTGGCGATAGCGCGTCTCGACGTCCTTGAGGCCGTGCCACTTCTCCGGAAGCGGACGCAGCGATTTGGCGAGGAACGCGAACGACTTCACGGCCAGCGTGAGCTGACCCGTCCGCGTGCGGAACATGCCGCCGGTGACGCCGATGAAATCGCCGACGTCCAGATCGCGGAACGGTGCGAAGTCGTCGCCCAGCTCGTCGGCGCGGGCGTACAGCTGGATGCGGCCCGTGCGGTCCATGAGATGCGCGAATGCCGTCTTGCCGTGATCACGCATGGCGACGAGCCGCCCGGCGAGGCTCACGGGACCGAAGGCCTGCAGCTCGGCGTCGCCCGCCTTGTCCAGCCGCGCGGTGAGCTCACCGGCCCAGTGCGTGACGGGATAGCGGCCCCCGAACGGATCAAGACCACGACGGCGCAGCGCTTCGAGCTTTTCCTCACGCTGGCGCACGAGGTCGTTCGCGTCGCGGTCGGTCACGCCTTCCCCCGCGCCGCGAGCAGATACGCCTTGATGAATTCGTCGAGATCCCCGTCCATGACGGCCTCGACGTTGCCGACCTCCACGCCGGTGCGATGGTCCTTGATGCGCTGCTCGGGATGGAAGGTGTAGGTGCGGATCTGGCTGCCGAACGCGATCCCCTTCTTCTCGCCCGCGAGCTGCGAGAGCTCTTCCTTCTGCTTGCTCGCGGCCAGCTCGAAGAGGCGTGCCTTCAGGATGCGCAGGGCGGTGTCGCGATTGCGCAGCTGCGAGCGCTCGTTCTGGCAGGCGACGACGATGCCGGTCGGCAGATGCGTGATACGCACCGCGGAGTCCGCGGTGTTCACGCCCTGGCCGCCCGGTCCCGACGAGCGATAGACGTCGATCCGCAGCTCGTCGTCGCGAATGGTGACCTCGACGTCGTCGACCTCCGGCGTCACCGCCACGGACGCGAATGACGTCTGCCGGCGGCTCGAGGCGTCGAACGGCGAGATGCGAATGAGCCGGTGCACGCCCGCCTCGCCCCTGAGGTAGCCATAGGCATAGTCGCCCGTGACCTCGATGGTCGCCGACTTGATGCCCGCTTCTTCCCCGGGCAACAGATCGACGACTTCCGCCTTGAACCCCGCGCGCTCGCACCATCGCAGGTACATCCGCATCAGCATCTGCGCCCAGTCCTGTGACTCGGTGCCACCCGCACCGGGATGGATAGAAAGGATAGCAGCCTTGACGTCGTGCGGACCGGAGAGCATCACCTTGAGCTCGAACTCGTCGAGCTCCCGCTGTAGCTTGGCGATCCCCTCGCGGAGTTCGGCGTCGACACTGTCGTCGCCCGCCTCGGCGGCGAGCTCGAGCAGGATGCCGAGATCGGAGGCCTGACCGCCGAGCTCGGTCACCCGCGCCACCACGCGCGCGAGCTCGGCGCGCTCGCGGATCAGCTCTTGCGCGCGGCGGTTGTCGTCCCAGAATGCGGGCGACGCCATCTCGGCGTCGAGCGCCGCCAGCCGGGCCTCCTTGGTCGGCAGGTCAAAGGTGCCCCCGAAGCTCGTCGACGCGCCCGGTCAGCTCGGTGACCTCGCGCTTGAAGTCGCTCAGCATCTATACGCTCCCGACGGCCGCCGGCTCGACGCGGCGCCACGTGCCTGCCACCGCCGCCGTCGTCACCGCCAGTGACAGCAACCCGAGCCAGTCGCCGAGCCGCGTGAACAGCGTCCGCCGGGCGCGTAGCGGGACGGACTCCGTCATGACGCCGCGCTCGAACAGGTGGAGACGGCGGACGATGACGCCGGTTGGCGTGATGAAGGCGGACACCCCGGTGTTGGCCGCACGGACGATGCTCACGCGATGCTCGACCGCACGGAACGGGTACATGGCGAGGTGCTGCTCGGGCCCGCTCGTCCGCCCGAACCAAGCCGACGGCACGCGAGCCGGCCTCCAGCTCGGCGATGAACTGGGCCCAGCTCCGCACGAACCCGAGCACCCTCGACAGCGGCACGAATTCTCCGAACGGAACGAGCTGAATCTTATCATAGCGGCCCACGATGCCCGCCTCGGTGATCAGAAACGCGGTGTTGCGGAACCGCCCGTTCACCACGTCGATGCTGCCGAGCAGCATCGGCGCACCGACATTTGCGGCGGCCGCCCGGAAGCGCTCGACGAGGGCCGGATCGTTTCTCAGAATCGTCGGTGCCGCCGTCTCGGGCCAGACCACGAGCGCCGGATGCTCGTCGGCAACACGGCGCAGGAGCGCGAAGTAGATTCCGAGCGTTTCCTGTGTGTGGCGGGGCTCCCACTTGAGCGGCTGCTCGATGGAGGGCTGGATGATCGTGATCGGTGCGGCAGTCGCCGGCGGCGCCTCGGCGAGGCGAACGCTGCCGAAGGCCAGCGTGCCCGCGAGCAGCACGGCGGTCGCGCCCACCCCGGCCAGCGCCTGGCGCCAGCGCAGCACCACGCAGCCCGCGAGAGCCGCATTCACGGCGACGAGCACGAATGACACGCCGTGCACGCCCGCCAGCTCCGCGATCTGGATGACGCGCACGCGCAGGTATTGCGAGTAGCCGAGCGTCCCCCACGGAAAGCCGCCGAAGAGATGGCCGCGCAGCCATTCTGCAGCCACCCACAGGAACGGCGCCAGCGCCAGCGCGAGCGCGGCCGAGCGTCGCGCGGTGAGCCACGACACCGCCCACGCGACCGCGCCCGTCCACACACCGCAATACGCGGCGAGCAGGAGCACCGGCCCGTACATCAGCGGCCACGGAATGGCGCTGTAGACCTGAAACGTGAACTGCAGCCAGCGCAGCAGCACGGCGAAGAACAGCGTGCCCGAGGCCCAGCCCCACAGGAACGCCGTGCGCGGCGAGCGGATCGTCGCGAGCGCGAGCAGCGGCACCAGCGCGGCCCACGGCGTGAGCGACCAGTCGGTGCGTGGGAACGCGAGCGCCATCACCCACGCCGCGAGCAACAGCACGACGGCGTGCAACACGCCGTCCCAGAGTCGCCTCATGTGCCCACGGTCAGGCGATCGGCGAGAAAACGTGGCAGGCCCGCGGCCACGATTTTCTCGCGGGCGGCCTCAATGTCGTATGGCACGCGCCGCAGCTCGACGCGCGCCGCGTCGACGTCCCAGACCGCGTAGGCCGCGCGCGGATCACGATCGCGCGGCTGGCCGACGCTCCCGACGTTGACGATGTAGCGGCGCCCCGCCTCGCCGACGACCGTGACCGGGCGAGGCTCGAACTCCGGCCCCGATGAGCCGAGCGACCAGACGCCCGGCACGTGAGAATGGCCCACGAAGCACCAGCGCGTGGCGAAGAACGGAAAGGCGGCCCAGCCCTCGTCGGGCGTCACGAGATATTCCCACTCCTCGGGCGCCTCGGGCGACGCGTGCACCAGTGTGGCGTCGCCCACCTCGGAGGTGAGCGGCAGCGCGCCGAGCCACGCGCGATGCTCGTCGTCGAGTCGCTCGCGTGTCCACTCGGCGGCGGCGCGGGCCCACCCGTTGAACCACTCCAGGTCGAGCAGCCCGGCCACGCCGTGCTCGTGGTTGCCGGCGACGATCGCGCGCGCGCGACGGTCGAGAATCTCGACGCACGCGACCGGATCCGCGCCATAGCCGACGCTGTCGCCGAGACAGAGCAGACCGTCCGAGCGCGACGCGGCGTCCGCAAGCACGGCGCGCAGCGCCTCGAGATTGCCGTGGACGTCCGATAGGATGGCGTACCTCACGGGCGGCGCGCGCTCAGGCGGGACGCAGCTCCCGGTGGATACGGTCGAGCACGCCGTTGATGAAGCGGCTCGACTCGGCGGTGCCGAACTTCTTGGCGATCTCGATGGCCTCGTTGATGGCGACCTTGCCAGGCACGTCGGGCTCGTAGAGCAGCTCGTAGACCGCCATCCTCAATATATTGCGATCCACCACGGCCATCCGCTCGAGGTCCCAGTGCTCCGTGGACTCGGCGATGATGACGTCGATCTTGGCCTGCTGCGCCTTGGAGCCGCGCACGAGCGAGGCGGCGAAGGCGCGCGTGTCGTCGTCGACGGGATGGCGTTTCCAGAAGTCGTGCTCGAACGGCGTGGGATCGCCGGCGCCCGTCTGGTCGAGCTGATAGAGGAATTGCAGCGCGACTTCTCTAGCCTTGCGCCGTTTTCCCATGCGCCTTCACCGACTTCAAGAATGAGACCATCGCCACCGCCGCGTCCGCGGCCTCCGCGCCGCGGTTGGCGACCTCGCCGCCCGCGCGCTCCCACGCCTGCGCCTCCGTGAGCGCGGTGACGACACCGAAGGTCGCGGGGACGCCGGTCTGAAGTCCGACTTGCTGGATGCCCGCCGCCGCCTGGCCGGCCACGAAATCGAAGTGCGGCGTCTGTCCGCGGATCACGCAGCCCACGCACACGATGGCCGCGAAGCGGCCCGTGCGCGCCAGGTGCAACGCGGCCTGCGGTAGCTCGAACGCGCCGGGCACCCAGTGCAACTCCACGTCGCGCGCGGCGACGCCGGCGCCGTCGAGCGCCTGCAGCGCGCCGTCGAGCAGTCGCTTGGTGATCGGCTCGTTGAAGCGCGCGGCGACAATGGCGAAGCGAGCGCCGGGACGCGACCGCGCCGGTCGGCGGGGTGACGGCGCGCGGCCAGCCATGTCAGTCCGGCAGAGACGAGAGGAGGTGGCCGAGCTTGTCGCGCTTGGTGCTGAGGTACTTGCGGTTCTCGGGGTTCGCGGGAATCTCGATCGGCACGCGCTCGACGACGGTGAGGCCGTACCCTTCCATCCCCGCGCGCTTGGCCGGATTGTTGGTGAGCAGGCGCAGGTTCTTGAGGCCGAGGTCGACCAGGATCTGCGCGCCGATGCCGTAGTCGCGCAGATCGGCTTTGAACCCCAGCGCCGCGTTCGCCTCGACGGTGTCCATGCCGAGGTCCTGCAGCCCGTACGCGCGGATCTTGTTGTGCAGTCCGATCCCGCGTCCTTCCTGCCGAAGATAGACGAGGACGCCGCGTCCTTCCTTCTGGATCATCGCCATCGCCATATTGAGCTGCGGACCGCAGTCACAGCGCAGCGAGTGGAAGACGTCGCCCGTGAGGCATTCGGAGTGCATACGCACGAGCACCGGTTCGTCGCCGGCGACCTGGCCCATGACGATCGCGAAGTGCACGCGGCTGTAGACCGTCGCCTCGTAGGCGATCGCCGTGAACTCGCCATAATCCGTCGGCAGCCGTGTGGTCGCCAGCCGCTTGACGAGCTTCTCCTTCTGCGTGCGGTACTCGATGAGGTCCTTGATGGTGATGAGCTTGAGCCCATGGCGCCTCGCGAGGTCGATGAGCTGAGGCAACCGCGCCATGCCTCCCGCCTCGTCCAGCACTTCGCAGATCACGCCGGCGGGGTAGCAGCCGGCGAGCCGCGCGAGATCCACCGCCGCCTCCGTGTGGCCGGCGCGTCGCAGCACGCCGCCCTCCATCGCGCGCAGCGGGAACATGTGGCCGGGCGTGACGAGATCGGCGGCGGTCATCTGCGGATCGACGAGAGCGCGGATGGTGACGGCGCGATCGTAGGCCGAGATGCCCGTGGTGATGCCGCGGCGTGCATCCACGCTGATCGTGAAGGCCGTGCCCATCGGCGCCGTGTTCTCGACCACCATCATGCCGAGCTTCAGCTCGTCCAGACGCTCGCCGAGCATCGGCACGCACATAAGGCCGCGCGCGTGCGTGACCATGAAGTTCACGGCCTCCGGGGTGATCTTGTCGGCGGCCATGACGAGGTCGCCTTCGTTTTCGCGGTCCTCGTCGTCGACGACGACGAGGATCCGACCCTGCCGGATCTCCTCGATCGCCTCTTCGATCGTCGCGAAGCCGCTCATCATGCCCCCTTGACCGCGAGCGACCGCTGCACGTACTTGCCGATCACGTCCGTCTCGATGTTCACCGCCTGCCCCGGCGCCAGCCGACCGAGCGTCGTGACGGCCAGCGTGTGCGGAATCAGCATCACCTCGAAGGCGGCCTCGTCGAGCGACGCCACCGTCAGGCTCACGCCGTCCACGGCCACCGAGCCCTGAGGGATCAGCAGCGGCGCCAACCCCCGGTCGCGGATGACTATCCTGATCCGTGCGGTCGATTCTACACGCGTTATGGCCTCTACTGTGCCCGTGCCGTCCACGTGTCCGAGGACGAGGTGACCACCGAGCGCGCCGCCGAAACGCAGTGGGCGCTCGAGGTTGACGGCGCCCCCGGGCCGAAGCGCGCCGAGCGATGTGCGCGCCAGCGTCTCCGGCCCCATCTCGAACGCGAGTCCTTCGCGCGCCACCTCGACCACGGTGAGACATACGCCGCTCACCGCGACGCTCGCGCCAACCTCGCTGCCCTCGCGCGCGACGCGCGCGGCGACATCCAGCCGCGTGACGTCGCCCTTGCGTGCGACGGCGCGTACGGTGCCGACCTCTTCGACGATTCCCGTGAACACGGCTACGTGGACTCCACTCGCAGCACGTCGGCTTCGATGAGGAGGTCCTCGCCGATGGGACGCGCGGTCATCCCGGCGAGTCTCACGGCGGATTTCAGCTCGCGCCCGGCGCCGGCGACCACCGTCGGCGCCGTCCGCCCGCCGAGCAGCAGCGGGGCGACGAACAGCGTCACGCGATCCACGAACCCGGCGTCGAGGAACGCGGCGTGCACCTCGCCGCCGCCCTCCACGAGCGCCGCGCGTACCTCGCGCTCGAACAGCGCGGCCAGCACGGCGTCGATGGCGACGCGCCCATCTCGCAGCGGGAAGCGGACGACGGTCGCACCCGCAGCCTCCAGGGCGGCGACGCGCGCTGCCGGCGCGCTGTCGCCAACCGCGATCAGCGCGCGCGCCGCTGTCGCATCCGCGATCACGCGCGCGCTGGGCGGGGTGCGCGCGTCGCTGTCGAGCACGACCCGCCATGGCTCGCGCGGCCAGGGCCGTCCCAGGCGGACGGTGAGCGCCGGGTCATCGCGCAAGACGGTCGTGATCCCGGCGACGATCGCGTCGACCTCGCTGCGCTGTCGGTGGCTCTCCGCTCGCGCCGCCTCACCCGTGATCCACCGCGCGGCGCCGTGCACGTCCGCGATCTTGCCGTCCGCCGTCATCCCGGCCTTGAGCGTCACGTGCGGGCGACGCTCGCGCATCGCCGTGAAGAACGCGCGATTCTGGGTGGCCGCGTCGGCGGCGAGGACGCCCATCACGACCGCGATGCCCCGCTCGCGCAACGCCGTCGTGCCGCCGCCGGCGACGAACGGATTCGGATCGGCCGCCGCCGCCACCACGCGCGTGATGCCGGCCGCGAAGATCGCCGGCACGCACGGCGGCGTACGCCCCACGTGATTGCACGGCTCCAGCGTCACGTACAGCGTGGCGCCGCGCGCCCCGGCACCCGCCGCGTCGAGCGCCACGATCTCTGCGTGCGGGCCGCCCGCGCGCTCGTGAAACCCCTCGCCCACGATCTCGCCGTTACGCGCGACGACGGCGCCGACCATCGGGTTGGGCGAGGTCAGGCCTCGACCGCGCTCGGCGAGCTCCAGCGCGCGGCGCATCAGCGCCTCGGGGGTCACGGGTGTCGCGCCTCGTCGGCGGGCACCAGCGCATCCACGAACGCCTCGGCGTCGAAGGCCTTCAAATCCTCGACGCGCTCGCCGACGCCGACGAGCTTGATCGGCAGCTTGAGCTCACGCACGATACGCACCACGATACCGCCCTTGGCAGTGCCGTCGAGCTTCGTCAGGCACACGCCGCTGAGTCCGATCGTCTCGTTGAACATCTGCGCCTGCGCGAAGCCGTTCTGCCCCGTCGGCGCGTCGAGCACCATCAGCGATTCGTGCGGGCCGCCGGGGCACTGACGCTCGATCACGCGCTTGAGCTTCGCGAGCTCGTCCATGAGGTTGGTCTTCGTGTGCAGCCGGCCCGCCGTGTCGACGATCAGCACGTCGGCCTGCCGAGCGAGCGCGGCTTTCACCGCGTCGAAGACGACGGCCGCCGGGTCGGATCCCGCCGCCTGCCGGATGACGTCGACTCCGATCCGCGCGCCCCACGCCTGCAGCTGCTCGATGGCCGCGGCACGAAACGTGTCTGCGGCGGCGAGCAGGACCTGTCGGCCGTCGGCCTTCAGCGAGGCGCCGAGCTTGGCGGCGGTCGTCGTTTTGCCCGCGCCGTTGACGCCGAGCATGAGGACGATACTCGGCCGTGCGTCGAGAGCCAGCGGCTGAGCGGCCGGTTTCAGCGCGTCGACGAGAAAGCGGCGGAACAGCGGACGCAGCTGCGCCGCGCGCGTGACCGTCCCGAACATCACCTCTTCACGCGCGCGGTTCGTGAAGTCCGCCGCGATCGTCGCGCCGAGGTCGGCGGCGATCAGAAGCTCTTCCAGCTCCTCGTAGAGCGCATCGTCGATGGGACGGTCGTCCTCGAGCACGGAGGCGAGGCCGGTGGCGAGGTACTCCTGCGAGCGCTTCAGCCCGTCGCGCAGACGCTCCTTCAGTCCGGAAAACAGAGACATCGCGCCCTAAGTGTAGCCTGTCGCCTCGCAGAAAAGAGATGGGGCCAGACGGTCGGCCCATGCTGTCGCTACTGGGGCGGCAGAACGATCCGGCTGATGACGGCGCCGCTCGCACCGAGCGGCGGAAGCGTGCGGCCGTTGAGCTCCAGCGTGACACCGCCGGCGTTGCCGAGCGTGAGGACGAACGGGCGATTCGAGACCCACTCGCGGATCTCTCCCGCGGGCACGGTCTCCTCGATGTTCCGACCGTCCTCGGTTCGCACCCGGATCCACGTCGCCTCCGACACGTGGGCCACAAGGCGATACGGCGAGGCGACGCCACCCGTCGCCGCCTGAACGTCGGGCAGCCAGGCCGGCGGCGCAGTCGCGCGGACCGGCGCGGCGGTCACGACGGCGCTCGCGGGAGCCGGCGGCGGCGCCACGGCCGCGGGCCGCGGGGGCGTCGGGGGAGCCGCCGGCGGGCTCGAGGGCGGCGAGGCCTCCGGCACGGTGGGGGCGGCGGGCGCGGGCAACGACGCGACCGCATCGGCAGGCGGGCGCCGGTCCACGCGTTCCTCGCGCGCGGGCTGAGTCATCAACGCCACCGCGAACAGCGCCATGCCGAGGATCACCAGCAGGACGAAGCTGACGAGCACGGCACTGCGGCTGCGCGCGCCGCTCTCCGCGGGGACGGGCGGCGGTCCGGCAGCCGGGGTCGTGCGCGGCGGCGGCGGTGTGGCCCCGTCGCGGCTCTCATAACGCGCCAGCGCCTCGTCGGGCGGCTCGCCGACCGCCTGGCAGTACGCGCGGATGAACCCGCGCGTGAAGACCGGTGCCGGCAGCGCGGAGAAGCGATCGGACTCCAGACACTCGAGATAGCGCGAAGCGACACGGGTCGCGCGAGACATCTCCTCGAGCGAGAGTCCCCGGCGCTGACGAAGCTCGCGGAGGTAATCGCCGACGGAGGCCACTGCAAAACGAGTCTAGCCTATCCGGGGCCGGCTTTTCACCTTATCCAGCGTCGGCGCTGCTTGTGGAGAGGTTTACAGAGACGAGCTTCGAAAGCCCGGGCTCCTCCATGGTGACGCCATACAGGATGTCGGCCGCTTCCATGGTCTTGCGGTTGTGGGTGATGACGAGGAATTGGGTCTGGCTCGTCAGCTCGCGCAGGACGCGCAGAAACCGGTGGATGTTGGCGTCGTCGAGGGGCGCATCCACCTCGTCCAGCACACAGAAGGGGCTCGGACGGAAGTAGAAGATCGCGAAGAGCAGCGCCAACCCGGTCAGGGCACGCTCACCACCGGACATCAGCGAGACCGCCTGCAGGCGCTTGCCGCGCGGCTGCGTCATCAGCTCGACGCCCGTGTCGAGCGGATCGCCGCCCTCTTCCGCCTCCACCAGCCGGAGCTCCGCACGCCCGCCCTCGAACAGGCGCTGGAAGATCTCGCCGAAGTGGCGGTTGATCTCCTCGAACGCCTGGTGGAAGCGCTCCTGGGCTGTCCGGGTCATGCCACGCAGCGCCTTCTCGAGGTCCTTGATCGAGGCCGTGAGGTCATCGTGCTGGGTCTTGAGAAACGTCAGACGCTCGTCGAGCTCGCGGTACTCCTCGTCCGCGACGAGGTTCACAGCACCGATGGCCGCCAGCTTGTCGTCGAGCTCCGTGATGCGCTCGCGCGCCGCGCTCAGGTCGCGCGCGGGAGCGTGCAACGCGAGCAGTGCCGCGGCGTCGACACCGTAGGTACGCCAGGCCTCCTGTGCCAGCTCCTCGCGCCGTACGCGACCCTCCGTCGCGCGGAGCTCCACGTCGTGCATGGCGGTCGTCGCGCGCGAGAGCTCGGCCTGCACGCCACGCATCTCGACCTCGATCGTCGCGACCTCGTCGAGCAGCGTCTGGTGACGCTCCCCGGCGCCGCGAGCTTCCCCTTCGAGCCGGTCGCGCTCGACCGCAACGTCCCGCGCGCTGGCGTCGGTCCGCTCGCGCTCTTCAGCGAGCCACTGCCGCCGCTCGGCCAGCTGTGCCTGTCGCTGCTGCGCCTGCGCCACGCGCTCGGTGACATCGGCTTCCATCTGATCGAGCCGAACCAGCTCGCGCGTGAGCGCCTCGGCACGCTCGGTCACCGATGCCAGATCCACGCGGCACGCGGTGAGCTCGGCCACCAACTCGGTCTCGCGGGCCTGCGCTGTGTCGATGGCGAGGCGGGCGGCGGCCATCGCCGCCTCCTGGCGCACCTCGACCTCCCGCGCGGCCTCCACGTGATGCTCGAGGCGTGTGAGCAGCGCCGTCGTCTCCTGCGTTTCGCTCTCGACCTGCCGAATCTCGCTGCCGAGCGTCTCGAGGTGGCGCTGCACGCGCTCGTGCTCGCGGCTGACCTGCTCGATGTCTTTCTCACTGCCGAGCCGCTCGGCCTGACGCGACTGCACGTCCTGATTCACGCTCCCCAGCCGCGTGCGCAGCGCACCGAGATCGGCGGCCAGCGCGGCGGCCGCCTCCTGGCGTGTCTCCACGTCCGCCAGCAACCGCGCGACCTCTTCGTCGGCCTCGCGCAACTGCCGCTTGCGGATGAGCAGCGACTGCTCAACGGCAGCGTCGTCGGTCGCCGCGCCGCCCCGCAGCCGACCGGCCGGCGACAGGACCTCGCCTGCCGGCGTCACGTAGGTCGCGACCACGCCGTTGCGCCGCCAGGCGGCCTCGGCCGTATCGAGGTCGTCGACCACCGCGACCTGGCCAAGGAGATGCTGCACGAGCCCGGGCTCGGGACCGCCGATCGCTTTCCCCAGCCAGGTGAGGCCGCGATTGTCGTCTTCGAGGTCGCGCGGGCGGGCGTCGAGGTGCTCGAGCGGAACGAACGTGGCGGCGCCGGCGCGGCGGCCTGCGAGGTAGTCGACGGCCGCCCTCGCGTGCTCGAAGCGCTCGACGACGACCCACTGCAGGCGTTCGCCGAGCACCGCCTCTACCGCGCGCTCGAGTCCGGGGGGGACGTCGAGCAGATCGGCGACGGAGCCGCGCACGCCTGCGAGCTCGCCGCCCGCCCCGAACACGGCACGGACACCGGCGCCGTAGCCCTCGCGCGCCGCCTCGAGTGCGCGCAGGGCTTCGAGCTGCGAGCTCTTGGACACGTAGGCCAGCCGCGCATCGCCGAGCGCCATCTCCGCGCTGGCCAGTTCCGCCTCGCGCTCGGCGAGCATGGTCTGCAGCCGCTCACGCTCGACCCCGAGCGTGGACAACGCGGCCAGCGCGCGACCATGCGCCGCCTCGACCGTCGCGCGCTCGGCCGACAGCTGCAGCGCCTCGGCCTCGGCCGCCGCGCGCTCTTGCGTCAACCGTTCGGCGCGCCGCGCCAGCTGGGCGCCGCGCTCGCGCAGCTCGCCCGCCTGTCGCACGAGATCCACGCGCTCACCCGCGATCCGCACCTGCTCGAGCCGCAGCGCCTCGAGCCGATCCCGCTCGCCGCCGAGGGCGACGCGATGACGCTCGAGCGCAGCTTCGAGGTCACGCGACACGACCGCCCGCTCGGCCGCGAGTCGTTCCGCCTCGCCGAGCGCGGCGCGCGCGGTCTGGCGCTCGGCGACGATCGAGTCGAGACGCTCGGCGGCCGCCCGAATTTCCTCGTGCAGCCGCACCGACTCCTCGCCGAGCTCGCGCATCTGTACGCCCATCTGCTCGCGGCGTTCGAGCAGGCGCTCGAGCTCGCCCTGCACCTTCTGCACGCGCTGGCGCAAGTCGGAGAGGGCATGATCGCTGGCCTGGATGATCTCGCGCTGCTGCGCCTCGCGTGCGGCGAGCGCGGCGACGCGCGTCCGCTGCACCTGCTCCGTCTCGCGCAGCGCCGCAAGCTCGGTGGCCAGCTGCGCGGCCTGAGCGGTCAGCGTCGCGTAGTCGGCGGCCACGAGGCCCAGCGCGAGCTCGCGCCGCTCGCTCTGTAGCCCCTTGTACTGCTGGGCCTTCTTCGCCTGGCGCTCGAGCGAGCCCAGCTGGCGCCGCACTTCGTCCATCACGTCGCGCACACGTACGAGGTTCTGGCGCGCCTGCTCGAGCTTGCCCTGGGTCTCGTTGCGTTGCTGCTTGTAGCGCGCGATGCCCGCCGACGGCGCACCGTTCAGAAGGTACTCGCTCTCCCCGGTGCGATAGAGCTGGCGCGTCACGGCGATCTCGCTCCAGGGTACGGACAGCGCGCCGTCGTTGCTGAACATCAACTCGACCTCAGCGAGCCCGACGGGCTTGCGCGACGCCGAGCCGTGGAAGATGAGGTCTTCCATCCGCTGACCGCGCAGCGACTTCGCGCTCTGCTCGCCGAGGGCCCAGCGCACCGCCTCGGCGACGTTACTTTTCCCGCACCCGTTCGGACCGACGATCGCCGTGATGCCGGGCAGCACCTTGACGGTCGCCTTCTCGGCGAACGATTTGAAGCCGTGAATCGCAATCGACTCGAGTCGCATGTCGAATCTTGGCACGCGCCCCGGGAAACGACCAAGAAAAAAGTACCAGCACTGGGGGCTGACGGCCGCCATCGGCCCCAGATGTCGAGGGGGAGGCGTCCGAGAGGCTACGTCTTGAAGAGGCTGCCGAATGTCCGGCGTACGTTGTCGGGGCGCACGGAGCCCCCGGACGTGTCGCGCTCGACGGTCACCATCATCGAAAAGACCGCACAGTCATTGCGGGCGCGCTTGTCGGCGATGCGCTCGGTGATCGGTTGGGTGCACTCGAAGCGTCGCGCGGAATCGAAGTGCGAGCACTGGCGACAGGCGTGAAGCTCGGTCTGGCAGTGCGGGCAGCGCGTGAGCGACTCGGCCGTGATCGGCAGTACAGTGCCGCACTCGGCGCAGCGCGAGGTCGCGCGGCTCTTGAGGATTCCGAACGTGCCGGCGGGCTTCGGGGGCTCGCGGCGGTCCTGGCTTCCGCCACCCGCGCCGCCGGAGTAGCCTTGCTGCCGGTACTTCCGATCGCTCAGCTCAGCCTCCCTGCAGCAGGTGGCACTTCTTATATTTCTTGCCGGAGCCGCAGTAGCACGGATCGTTCCGGCCGATCTTTTCGCCCGTAGGCGTGCGCGGCGCCGGCACGGGTCGGGCGGCCGTTGGCGTCGATGCGGCCGCGGGCGTCCAGCCTCCGGGACGTGCGTCGCTCGGCAGGCTACCGCGCGATTCCTGCGCGTCGGCCCAGGCGGTGATCGTCGGCAGCTCCATCGGCGCGTCGCGCACGACCTGCACCTTGAAGAGGCGCTCGATGACGATGGCCTTCGTGCGCTCGACCATGTCCTGGAAGAGGTCGAACGCTTCCTTCTTGTATTCCGTCAGCGGGTCGCGCTGGCCGTAGCCGCGCAGGCCGATGCCTTCTTTGAGATGGTCGATCGACAGCAGGTGATCCTTCCACTGCGTGTCGATCACGATCAGCATCTCGTGGCGCTCGAGGGCGCGCATGAGCTCGTCGCCGAGCTCGCGCTCGCGCTGGGCGTACCGCTCCTTGACGGCCGCGCCGACGAGGTCGGCGAGGCCCTGATGGGACACGACCTCCTCGTACTGCGCGGTCGCGATCTTGACGTCGAACTGGCGGTGCAGCGCCTCGGCGAGGCCGCCGAGGTCCCAGTCTTCCGGATGTGCGCCCTCGGCGGCATGCGCGTCGAGCGTGTCGAGCACGAGATCCTCCATCCACTCGGCCACGGTGTCGGCCTGGCTTTCGCCATCCAGGATCTGGCGGCGCATGCCGTAGATGATCTCGCGCTGCTTGTTCATGACGTCGTCGTACTCGAGCAGGTGCTTGCGGATCTCGAAGTTGTGATTCTCGACGCGCTTCTGCGCGGTGGCGATGGCGCGCGTCACGAGCCGGTGCTCGATCGGCTCGCCCTCCTCCATGCCCAGCCGCTCCATGATCTTCTGGATCCGGTGGCTGCCGAAGATGCGCAGCAGATCGTCCTCGAGCGAGAGATAGAAGTGCGAGGAGCCGGGGTCGCCCTGACGGCCGGAGCGGCCGCGCAGCTGGTTGTCGACGCGACGCGACTCGTGACGCTCGGTGCCGACGATGTGCAGGCCGCCGAGCTCGACGACTCTCTGGTGCTCGGGCTCGGTGATCCGCCGCGCTTCGACCAGCGCCGCCTTCTG
>QHSO01000286.1 GCA_003220475.1 Candidatus Rokuibacteriota bacterium
CTTTGAGTCCGAGCAGGCGGCCGGTGTCGGCGGCGAAGCGCTCCAGCGCCGTCACGTCCATGTCGGGCCGCGGCCGGAGGATCAACCGATCGACACCCGCCGCCGCGTAGGCCTCGACCGTCGCCTTGTCGGGGACGTCGAGTCCCGGTGGCGTGATGCTGATCTCGAGCGTGCCGAGCGCCGCCGGCCGCGACGTCGTCTTCGCCGTCTCGCGCAGCGCGGTCACCGATTTCTGCGTCTCGGCCACGTCGAGGCCGAAGCCGTACCAGCCGTGCCCCTGGCTCACCGCGCGGCGATACGCGGGCGGTGTGCGCCCGCCGACCACGATCGGGATCGGAGTCTGCACCGGCCGCGGCATCGCCTGCACGCCGTCGAACGTCACGTACGGTCCTTTATATGAGGGCTTGGGCTGCGTCCACACCGCGCGCATGGCCGCCAGGTAGTCGTCGGCGACACGGCCGCGCTCGGCGAACGGCGCGCCGACCGAGCGCATCTCCGGCTCGCACCAGCCGACGCCGAGGCCGAAGATCACGCGCCCGTTGGACAGCACGTCGAGCGACGCGAGCTGCTTGGCGATGACCAGCGCCTGGCGCTGCGGCAGGATGATCACGCCGGTCGCGAGCTTCACGCGTGACGTGTGCGCCGCGAGAAACGTCAGCGCAATCAGCGGATCGAGCAAGCGCATGTCCGGCGCCATCGGCCGGCCGGCCACCGGCGGATCGGGCAGCACGACGTGATCGGCGACCCACAGCGATTCGAAACCGGCCGCCTCGGTGGCGCGACCGAGGCGCGCGGCGGCCTCCGGGTAGGCGCACGTGTGCAGGTTGACGGAATGCAGCCCGAACTTCATGGCGCCAGCGCCAGCGCGCGCAAGGGCGAGCCGCTGGCGCCCTGGATCTTCAGCGGAGTGATGACGAGCGCGACCGTGTAGGCTTTCGCGGCAGACAGCGACTCGAGGTTCATATTCTCGACGATGTAGATGCCGCTGTCCGTGAGCAGCATCATGTGCACGCTGAAGAGCTCCTTGCCGTACGCGGCGGGCCGCTTCTCGAACGTCGCCGTGTCGTCGCCGCCGAGGCGTGCGCCCTTGGCGATGATCCAGCGCGCGGCGTCCTGCCCCGGGCCCGGCGACTGCTCGCCGAGATATTTCGCGTTGTCCTTGCCGAAGTACTGACCCCAGCCGGTGCGAATCAGCACGCTGTCGCCCTTGCGCACGTCGACGCCCTGCGCCCTGGCGGTGTCGTCGAGATGCTTGGCCGTGATCTCCAGGCCCGGTGGCAGTGGATCGGCGCCGCCGTTGGCGACGTGGCGCGCGACGTCGAGAAACACGGCGCGACTGATCATGAGGTCCACGGGAAAGCTATCGATGCCGAGATTGTTGCCGATCCCGCCCGGCGTCGACGTCGCAGCGACGGCGTCGACGCCGCCGTGCAGCTTGAGATCGCGGCCGATGTGACCGATGGCGTCGATGGTCGGCGCGCCGTGCTGGCCGCTGAAGTACATGATCTCGGACGCCCACGACACGCGGCTGCCAGGCACCTGGCCGAAGATCTCGTGCGTCATCTTGTGCGTGCGGTTCAGCGCGAACGAGTACGGCGGGTTGAGCGACAGCACCGGCGACTGCTCGTTCCACGTGAACGACAGGTCGAAGACGCGCGCCGACTTCAGCGCGGCCAGCAACGACTCGGCGGAGCCGCCCTGGGCGCTGGCCACCGCCGGGTCCCGCATCTGCGTGCCGCCCGCGGCGGCGAGGGCCGCCGCCCAGCCCGCCGCTCCCAGCCAGCGCCGACGTGTGAGCTCGCTCATGTCTGTCCCTCCGTCGGACTCCGAGGCTGCGTCAGCCGGCGTGCGGAGTCAAGGGTGCGTGGTAGTGTAGGTGCCCGAATGCGGATCACGCTCAACGATCTCAGCCGCTTCAAGGATCCGGCGAGCCTGACGTGGGAACGCTACGTCGCGCTGCAGGCACGCGAGCGCGAGCGCTACCTCGCGGAGCGCGCGGCGATTCCCGCCGAGGCGATGGCGTACCAGACGGTCAGTCGCCGTTATCTCGAGCGCGCCGTCGATCAGTTCGCGAACAACTATTACTCCGAGCTCTCGGCCACCCACTACATCGCGACCGCGGCCGCCAACGCGCCGTTCGACGAGCTGAAGAAGTGCTGCCTCTTCCAGCTCGCCGACGAGCAGCGCCACCTCGAGATGGACCGCGAAGTCTTCGAGCGCGCCGGCATCCCCGAGCGCGACTGGCTGCCCGCCTGGGAGGCGCCGGGCACGACGTGCCGGTTCTTCCGCCACGTGCTGGAGCTGGACGACACCATCGAGATCCTCGTGAAGGCGAATTTCGTGGCCGAGGGCGCCGCGGGCCCGGGCACGTTCGCCGTTCTCGCCGACGGCGCCGAAGCGCGCGGCGACGTCTTCTCGGCCGTCAACCACCGCGCGCGCGTGCGCGACGAGACGCGCCACATCAGCTTCGCGCGCGTGCTGGTCAAGGCGCTCATCGAGGACGACCCGGCCAATCTCGAGGTGATCCAGCGCTGGCAGGACGAGAGCCTCCAGCTCTTCGTGGAGGTCGCCCGGGGCGGCGAGCGGCGGGAGTGGTGGGAGGGCTTCCTCGCCTCCTACTACAAGATCGCGCTGCCGCTCGGCCTGCGCCCCTCGTCGCTGCCCGTCTGAACCAGGATCTTCGCGTGGCGCTCGGGGGAGGCCAGCGCCTCGAACGCCTGCGCGACGCCGTCGATGCCGACGCGTCCGGTGATCAGCGGTGTCGTCGGGATCCGGCCCTCGGCGATGTGGCCGAGCGTCGCCGCGAACTCGTCCTGCGTGTAGCCCAGCACGAACTGCAGATTCAGCTCCTTGACGATCCCGAGCATCGGATGGATCGCGTCGGCCTCCATGCACACGCCGACCACGACGATGCGCGTGCCGCGCGGCGACGCCGCCATGATCTGGTCCAGCACGCCGGGCACGCCGACGCACTCGAAGACGACGGCGGGACGCAGCGGCGGACCCGGGAGCCACGGCGGCGGCTGCGGCGCCCGCGCCGGCTCGCGCCAGACCGCGGCCGCCTGCTGCCAGCTCTCCCACGGCGTGGTCTTCGCGGGATCGACCACGACGTCGGCGCCGAGGGCGACGGCCAGCTCGCGGCGGCGCGGCGAGA
>QHSO01000287.1 GCA_003220475.1 Candidatus Rokuibacteriota bacterium
TTGCCCGTGGCCGGCTACGCGTCGGTCTTCGAGGATCCCGCGGCCGCCGCCCGCTACATGCTGCTGCCGGCTGTCTCGCTCGGCTTCAGTCAGTCCGCGCTGATCGCCCGCATCGCCCGGTCGTGCATGATCGAGGTGCTGCGTCAGGATTTCATCCGTACTGCGCGGGCGAAGGGGCTCGCGGAGCGAAGCGTGATCTACCTGCACGCGTTCCGGAACGCCCTGGTGCCGGTGGTGACAGTCATCGGCATCACCATGGCCATCCTGATCGGCGGAGCCGTGGTGACCGAGATCGTGTTCAACATCCCGGGACTGGGTCGGCTCATCATCTCGGCGATCCTGCGGCGCGACTATCCTGTCGTCCAGGGGGTCGTGCTGCTCACCGCGGCCGCCTATATGCTGATCAACCTCATGGTCGACGTCGTGTACGCCTACATCGATCCGCGCATCCGTTATGCCTGACAGCGTCGCGGTGAACGAAGGCGCGGTACTCGCAGGGGCACCCGTGACCGCGGCCAGCGCCCGGACGCGGTTGGTGCGCCGCACCCTGCGCAATCGCAGCGTCGTCATCGGCGGCAGCGTGTTTCTCTTGCTCGTGCTCGTCGCGTTGTTTGCCGACGCGCTCTCGCCGTACAACCCCACGCGGCTCTACCCGGGCCAGCGTCTCAAGCCGCCGAGCGGGCAGAACCTGCTCGGTACCGACGAATTCGGCCGGGACATCGCGAGCCTGGTGCTGCACGGCGCCCGCGTCTCTCTCCTGGTCGGCGGCGTGACGATGATCCTGACGTCGCTCGGCGGCGTGGTGGTCGGGCTCATCGCCGGTTACTACCGCCGCCTCGACATCGTGATCATGCGGGTCATGGACGGTCTGATGGCGTTCCCGGCCATCGTGCTTGCCATCGCCCTCATGGCCGTGCGCGGGCCGGGCGTCTGGAACGTGATCGTCTCGCTCTCGATCGTCTACATGCCTCGCACGGCCATGCTGATTCGCAGCACCGCTCTCAGCGTGCGCGAGCTGGACTACGTCATGGCGGCCCAGGCGCTCGGGCGCGGCGGGTTGGGCATCGCGTTCCGCCACATCCTGCCCAATTGCATGGGCCCGCTCCTCGTGCAAGGCACCTTCATCTTCGCCTACGCGGTGCTCGCCGAGGCAATCCTGGGGTTCCTCGGCGTGGGCGTGCCGCCCTACGTGCCCTCGTGGGGCAACGTGATCGCCAGCGGCAAGAACGTGATCCGGGAGGCGTTCTGGGTGAGCGCGTTCCCGGGTCTCGCCCTGACCATGGCCGGCCTCTCGCTGAACCTTCTCGGCGACGGCCTGCGCGACACACTCGACCCGCGCCTGCGGCGGGAATAAGATCTGCCACCTCTCGAGTACTCATCAGGAGGAAGAGACATGATCATGCGGATGACGTGGGGAAAACTCCGGGCCGGCTCGTGGAGCGACTTCGAGAAGACGTATCGGGAGACGGTGGCGGCCAAGGGCGGCAAGGTCAAAGGGCTGCGCGGGCGCTGGTTGCTCCAGGACTCGCAGGACAAGGACACCGGCTTCGCGGTGAGTCTGTGGGAGAGCGCCGCGGACATGCAGGCGTACGAGCAGAGCGACCTCTACCGCAACGAGTTCGCGCCGGCGCTGCAGCCGTTCTTCGTCGGCGACTACAAGACCTATCGCTCCGAGGTCAAATACATGCAGTAGGTTCCGTCACCGCGACGTGAGCGCCTTCGTCACCCGGTAGAGGTACTCCTGTCCCTCGTAGAGCGAGCGGACGAGCAGGCGCTCGTCACGTCCGTGCATGCGAACGTCGTCGATGTCGCCGAACATGCCGGACGTACCGTAGGCGGCGATGCCGGCCGTGCGCAGGAATCGCGAGTCGGTGGCGCCGGTGGACATCGAGGGAATCACCGGCACGCCGGGCCACATCGCCGCCGTCACGGATTCCACCGCGCGCATCACGTCGGGCGTCAGCGGCGATGCTGGGCTGGGGAAGAACCGATTCATCGGCGTGACGGTGATCTTGTCGCTGGCGAGCGCGCCGATGAGCGTCCGTCGCACCTCGTCCTCGGACTCGCCCGGCAGCACACGACAGTTGACCACCGCTCTCGCCGTCTGGGGCAGCGCGTTGTTGGCGTGGCCGCCCTCGAGCCGCGTCGCCACGCACGTTGTGCGCAGTCGTGCGTTGAAGACGGGCCCGGCGCCCGCGAGCCGCGCGACCACCGCGGGATCCCTGCTGCCGCCCGCGATCGCCCGCATGTCGTCGGCCAGCGTGCCGCGCGCGATGGCGGCCGTGCGCTCGAAGAACGTGCGGTTGACGTCGTCGAGCCGCACCGGGAAATCGAACTCGCCCAGCCGCACCAGGCCGGCGGCGAGATGCGAGATGGCGTTGTCCTTGACCGGCAACGAGCTGTGGCCGCCGGGGTTCTTCACCTCCAGCCGATAGCCCTGGACGATCTTCTCGCTGGCCTGGATGTTGTTCGAGAGGTAGACGCCGTTCTTGATCGAGCCGCCGGCGCCTTCGTTGAGCGCCAGCTCCGCGTCGATGAGCGCGCGGTGATTGGCGAGCAGCCACGCGACGCCATTGTGGCCGCCGCCTTCTTCGTCCGCCGTCAGCGCGACGATGATGTCGCGGTCGGGCACGAATCCTTCCTGCTTGAAGCGGATCAGATTCGTGACGAAGACCGCGGCCATCGCCTTGTCATCGCTGGTACCGCGACCATAGAAGTAGCCGTCGCGCTCGAGCAGCGTGAACGGGTCGATGGACCAGTCCTCGCGGTTCGCCTCGACAACGTCGAGGTGGGCGAGGAGCAGCAGCGGCCGGCGGCCACCGCTGCCGTGCAGCCGAGCGACGAGATTGCCTTTGCGCGGCGCCGGTGCGAGCACCTGGACATCGGCGGCAGGGAAGCCCGCCGCCACGAGGCGCCGCGCCATCGTCTCCGCGGCCTTCGTGTTGTCACCGACGGAGTCCGTCGTGTTGATCTCGATCAGCTCCTGGTAGATCTCGCGCAACAGACGCTGATGCGGAGCCAGCGTCGCCGGCTGCGCGCCCGGCGGTGACGCAGCGGGCGTGGCGACGCCGATGAGGACGAGGCACGGCAGAACGACGCGCCGGACGATACTCGCGAGTCTCATCGCTGGCCTCCGCGGGCCCCGATATTACGCCACTTCCTTGACCGTGGACGAGGAGCGGCGGTAACGTAACGGGGCTCGCGCGCGACAGCCATTCGCGAGGAGAACGCATGGTGCCCGTTCCCGCGGATGCGCGAGGCGTCGGCGGTGCTGGTCAACGTCGACGAGCTGAACGAGGCGGCCGGCGCCGCGATCGCGCGCATGCTCGGCGCCGAGGCGGCCTTCGTCACGGCCGGCGCGAGCGCGGGGCTGATTCTGCAGGCCGCCGCGTGCATCGCGGGCGACGACCCGGCGAAGATCACGCGACTGCCGGACACGCGCGGCATGCGCAATGAGATCGTCATGCAGCGCGCGCACCGCTTCGCCTACGACCAGGCCTACCGCGTCGCCGGCGGCGTACTCGTCGAGATCGGCCTCGCGCGTCGTACGCAACCGTTCGAGCTCGAGACGGCGATCAACGAGCGGACGGCGGCCGTGGCCTACCTCGTCTCACCGTTCACGAGTCCGCCCGGCGTGCTGACGCTCGAGCAGGTCATCGCGATCGCGCACGCGCGCGGCGTCCCCGTGATCGTCGACGCCGCGTCGATGCTGCCGCCGCGCGAAAACCTCACGAAGTTCCTGCGTCTGGGCGCCGACCTCGTGAGCTTCAGCGGCGGTAAAGGTATCCGCGGGCCGCAGTCGACAGGCATCGTGGCCGGCCGGCGCGATCTCGTGCGCGCCGTGGCGCTGAACGCGAGCCCGAACCAGGCGCTGGGCCGCGCGGCCAAGACGTCCAAAGAAGAGATCTGCGGTCTCGTCGTCGCGCTCGAATGCTTCATGGCCGAGGACGAGAAGGCCGAGATGAAGCGCTACACCGAGCTCTGCGCGACGATCGTCGAGACGCTGGACGATATCCCGGGCCTGCGCGCGGTGGTCGAGCAGGATCCCGTCAATCGCGTGCTGCCGCACGCGGTCGTGTACTTCACGCCCGACTGGGTCGGTCCCTCCGGCCACGCGGTGCAGGTCGCGCTCGCTCAGGGCGAGCCGCACATCTACGTCCAGCAGGGCGCGCACCAGGGCGGCTACTTCGACGAGATCGCGATCGACCCGATCAATCTGCAGCCCGGTGACGAGCGCATCGTCGCCGCGCGCCTGCGCGAGGAGCTCACACGGCGCGCGTGAGCGATCGCTCGGTCTTCTACGGCTGGTGGGTCGTCGCGGCGTTTTCGGTGACGACCTTCATCTCCACCGGCATCCGCCACGCCGTCGGGCCGTTCCTCAAGCCGATCGTGGCCGATCTCCACCTCGATCGCGCCAGCTTCTCGCTGGTGATCGCGCTGAGCCTGTTCCTCTACGGCCTCTTCATGCCGGTGGCGGGCATGCTGCTCGATCGCTTCAGCGTGCGGGTCGTCAGCGCGCTCGGCACGCTCGTGCTGGTGGCCTCGCTCGTGATGACGGCGATGGTGCACAACGTCTGGGAGTTCGCGCTCGTCTACGGTGTGCTCGTGCCGCTAGGCCTGGCGGGCACCGGGCCGGTGATCGCCGCCGGCATCGTGGCGCGCTGGTTCAACAAGCGGCGCGGCACGGCGCTGTCGGTGCTGGGCAGCGCGTCGATGACGGGCATGAGCCTGCTCGTGCCGGCGGTGACGTGGCTCATCATCAACACCGGCTGGCGCATCACGTACGTCGTGATCGCAGCCGGCGTTCTGCTCCTGGTGCTGCCGCTCTGCGTGTTCGTGGTGCGCGACTCGCCCGAGTCGATGGGCCTGCGCCCCGACGGCGCCCCCGCCAAGGCGAGCGGGCGCGCGGTGGCGCGCGAGCGTGTGAGCGCCGGCGAGGCGCTGCAGACGCTCGCGTTCTGGCAGCTCGCCGGCTCGTTCTTCACGTGCGGCTTCTCGATGGCGCTGCTCTCCGCGCATGGCGTGCCGATGCTGACCGACCACGGTTACACGCCGATGTTCGCGTCGTGGGCGCTCGGCGTGCTGGGCGGCTCGAGCATCGGCTTCACGGTCATGCTCGGCGCGCTGTCCGACCGCTTCGGCCGCCGGCCGGTTGGCGGGCACGGGCTCGATGACCTCCGCGCTCACCGCGGATATCTACGGCCGCTTTTCCGTCAGCTCGGTGTTCGGCCTGATCTTCCTCGTGCACCAGACGGGCTCGGCGCTCGGCTCCTGGCTCGCCGGCGCGCTGTTCGAGCGGACGGGCGGCTACGGCGCCGCGTACGTGCTGGCGTGCGCCTTCCTCGCCGGCGCCGCCGCCGTCGCCTTCAACATCGACAAGGGCGCGCGCCGCATCTGGAGCGCGGCCACGGTGTCCGCCACCGACTGACGGCGCGCGCGGCGCCGCCGTACCGCGCTGGGCGGCCGCCGGTACACCGCGCGAAACGCCGCGTTGAACCGGCGGATGCTCGTGAATCCCGCGGCGAATGCCACCGCGGCCATCGGCAGCGCCGTTTCGTCTAACAGTGTCTTTGCACGCTGGACGCGCCGCGTGCTCGCGACGGCGGTCGGTGACGCGCCCGCGTGGCGCAGGAACAGCCGGCGCAGATGGCGCGACGTCATCCCGAGCGTGTCCGCGAGGTCGTCCACGCGGCGGCCGTCGTCGAGGAATCCTGCCCCGATCAGCCGCAGCGCGCGCGTGACGCTGGCGGCCGCGCCGCGCCAGGCCGGTGTTCCGGGCGCCGCCTCGGGCCGACATCGCAGGCACGGACGAAACCCCGCGCGCTCGGCGGCGGCCGCCGTGGGGAAGAACACGACGTTGGCCGACCTGGCGGGTTTGACCGGACACGTGGGCCGGCAATAGATCCGTGTCGTCAGCACGCCGGTGAAGAAGCGCCCGTCGAACCGCGCGTCGCGCGCGAGCCGCGCGCGGTCGCACGCGCGACGATCGAGACCTTCGCCGCCGCTCCTCACGACGCGAGCCTAGCACGGGCATCGGGGTCGCCCGACGATCACGTCCGAAAACGGCGAGACGCCGTCGGGGGCCGTCGGTAGCGTCGGCGACGATGCGGGCTCGCTACTTCTACGGCTGGAATGTGGTGGGCGCCACGTTCGTCATGGCGCTGTTCAGCTTCGGCCTCGGCTTCTACGGACTCAGCGTGTACGTGGCCACGCTGCAGCGCCTGCACGGATGGTCCGCGGCCGCGGTGTCGGCGCCGGTGACGGTGTATTACGTCGCCGGCGCGCTGCTCACGATGGTCATCGGCGGCGTGTACGAGCGCTTCGGGCCGCGCGCCGTCGTCGCCGTCGGCAGCCTCGCGATGGCCGTCGGTCTCGCCGCGCTGGGCCTCGTGACGCGGCCGTGGCAGCTCTATCCCGTCTTTCTCGTGATGGCGCTCGGTTGGGGATCGATGAGCGGCGCGGCCATCAACATCATCCTCGCTCCGTGGTGGGAGCGCCGCCGCGGCCTCGCCGTGAGCATCGCGTTCAACGGTGCGACGCTCGGCGGCGTGATCGTCACGCCGATGCTCATTCCGCTCATCGCCGCGCTCGGCTTCCCGCGGGCGCTCGTCACCGCGGGCTTCGGGTCGTTTGCCATCGTCATCGCCGTCGCCGTGCTCGTGATGCGCAGCGGTCCGCACACGCGCGGTCTCGGGCCGGACGGCGAGACCACCGTTGCCGCGCGCGCCGCGCCGCACGTCCTCGGCGAGCGAAGCGGCCGCGGCGACGCGCTGCGCACGTGGCGTTTCTGGAGCGTCTCGGCGCCCTTCGCGCTCGGCCTGGCCGCGCAGGTCGGCGTGCTGACGCATCTGGTCGCGCTCGTGGGTCCGACGCTCGGCGCCGGCGGTGCCGCACGCGCCGTCGGCGTGACGACGGCAACGGCGCTCGTCGGCCGGCTGCTGACCGGCGTCGTCGTGGATCGTGTAAACCGGCGTGTCGTCGCGAGCGCGACGCTCGTCGTGCAAATGCTCGGCCTCGCCCTGCTGGCGACGGCGGCGTCGCCCGCGGCCGTGTACGCCGGATGCGTCTTGTTCGGGCTGGGCGTCGGCAACCTCACGACGCTTCCAGGGCTCATCCTCGCCGTGGAGTGGCCGCGCGAGCGCTTCGCCGCGCTCGTCGCGCTGGCGGTCGGGATCAACCAGTTCACGTTCGCGTTCGGTCCCTCACTCGTCGGAATCATCCGCGACCAGGCGGGAAGCTACGCAGTCGCTCTCGGCGTCTGCATCGCGCTCGAGGCGGCGGCGGCCGCGATGATCCTGCTCGGGCCTCGAGCTCCGAGGCTCAGGCGGTGCGCTCCGTCGTGATACAAATGGCGGCGCCGCGGCGCATCCGCGGACAGAAGGAGAGCACCATGGCCCTGACACTTGCCGAAGCCAACCAGATCGTTCAGGCGGCGATCACCCGGGCAAAGGAGATGAACATCAAGATCAGCGTGGCCGTCTGCGACGCGGGCGGTCGCCTCGTCGCCTTCAATCGCATGGACGGCGCGCTCTGGGCCGGCGCGTATGGCTCGCAGGGCAAGGCGATCGCGTCCGTCGCCTTCGCGCGGCCGAGCGGAGAGCTGCAGGAGCGCGCCGGCACGCCGATCGTCCAGGGCATCATCGCCGCCGAGGGCGGGCACATGATCGCGAGCCAGGGCGCGGTGCCGATCATTCGCAACGGTGTGGTCGAGGGGGCGTGCGGCGTCGGCGGCGGCACCTCGCAGCAGGACGAGGACTGCGCGCGCGCCGCCGTCGCCAAGCTCTGAGGCCGTTCACACGGTGCGATTCTTGAAATAGGCGCTCTTCACCGCGATCTTGTCGTTGGCGAAGGTGAAGAGATCGCAGCCGTTCACTTCGACCTTCCGGCCGTCGGCCGCGGTGCCGGTGAAGACCCACTCCGACAGCCCGCGGTCGCCGGCCACGATGTGGCGCGTGCTGGTGAACGCGGCGTCGGGATAGCTCGCGAAGACGCGCGCGAACGCCGAGCGCACGTGCTCGCGGCCGGCGTGGTGGGTGCCGCAGGGCTCGGGGCCGCTCGCGCTCTCGAAGATGCAATCGTCGGCCATGAACGTCATCAGCGCGTCGACGTCGTGGCGATTCCAACCATCGAAGAACCGCTCGAGATCCTTGCTCGTCATGATGTCGTCACCTCCTCGCGCGAGGATCGTCGCGAGGCGCGAGCGAGTCAATTCCCGATACAACTGGTCGCGCGTGGCGGGCGACACGATGTATGGTGTCGCCGCCGAGCGCGCCCCCATACATCTGCGCGCGACGGCCCCGAGCCACGATACATAGGGTCCGGCTG
>QHSO01000297.1:0-3237 GCA_003220475.1 Candidatus Rokuibacteriota bacterium
CATCGTCTACACGTCCGACTTCGTGCCTCCGGACGTCGCCCGCGCCTGGTTCGACGAGGTACGCGATGCCGTGGCGTGGGAGGCGCAGCGCCGCCGGATGTACGACCGCGAGGTCGACGTGCCGCGGCTCGTCGGTCACTTCCGGCTGGCGCCGGAGGCCGCGCACTTGCCGGAGGCGATCCGAGCCGCCGCGCGCCAGGTGATCGCGGCGACCGGTGTGGCCTTCACCAGCGTGGGCCTCAACTTTTACCGCGATGGTCGGGACAGCGTGGCCCCGCACAATGACCATCTGGACGAAATTGCCCCCGGGCGCCCGATCGCGCTGCTGTCCCTCGGGGCGACGCGGCGCATGACTATCCGCGCGAAGGCGGCGCCGCGGCGCGCCTTCCATCTCGACCTCGCCGCCGGGAGCCTCCTCGTGATGAGCTACGAGACGCAGCTCCACTACACCCATGGCGTTCCGAAGATGACTGAGCTCGTCGGTCCGCGCATCAGCCTCGCCTTCCGGGCGAGGCCGTAACCTCTTGCTCCTGACCAACGGCAGGATCTACACCTTCGACTCGCGCGCGACGATCGCCGACACGCTGGTCGTGCGCGACGGCCGGGTGGCGTTCGCCGGCCGGCGCGCCGACGTCAATGCCGCGCCGGGCGAAGACATCGTCGACCTCGGTGGGCGTGCCGCGCTACCCGGGCTCGTCGACGCGCACGGCCACCTGATGCACCTGGCGCGTGTTCGTCTCACGCTGGATCTGCGGGGCGCCGACTCCGAAGAGGCGGCCGCGCGACGCGTGGCCGAGCGCGCGGCCCGACTCCCGCGCGGCGAGTGGATCAGCGGACGCAACTGGGACCAGAATCTGTGGCCGGGCGCGCGCTTTCCGTCCGGGGCCACGCTCGACCGGGTCGCGCCCGATCATCCGGTCGCGCTCGTGCGCATCGACGGGCATGCGACCTGGGCGAACTCCGCCGCCCTGCGCGCCGCCGGCATCGCTCGCGCCACGCGCGATCCCGACGGCGGCCTCATCGTGCGCGATGCGCGCGGCGAGCCGACCGGGCTGCTGGTGGACGGAGCACAGCGGCTGCTCCATGCGGTGGAGCCGCGGCCCACCGACGAGCAGTTCGATCGGGCGGTGCGCGAGTGCCTTGCGGACTGCCTGGCCGTGGGGCTCACCGGCATCCATGAGATGGGCGCCGAGCTCTACGCACTCGCCTCCTATCGCCGGCTGCTCGAGCGAGGGGAGTTCCCGTTCCGCAACTACGTCGCGGTCGCCGGCCGTTCGAAGTCGACGTGGGAACACTACCGCGAGCGCGGGCCCGAGCGCCTCGGTGATGGCCGCCTCGCGATCGGTGCGCTCAAGCTCATGGCCGACGGCGCGCTCGGCTCGCGCGGCGCCGCGCTGCACGAGCCCTACTGCGACGATCCCGGCAACACCGGCCTCGTACTGATGGACGGCCCCGAGGTGGAGCGGCTGACGCTCGAGGCGCTCGGCCGGGGCTTCCAGGTGTGCGTGCACGCGATCGGCGATCGCGCCAACACGCTCGTCCTCGACGCGTTCGAGCGCGCGCTCGCCCGCACGCCGCGTCGCGATCACCGCCTGCGCATCGAGCACGCGCAGATCCTCACCGAGCGCGACGTGCCGCGCTTCAGGCACCTCGGGGTGCTGCCGAGCATGCAGGCCACTCACTGCACGTCGGACATGGCGTGGGCGGCCGAGCGACTCGGCCCCGAGCGGCTGCGCGGCGCGTACGCCTGGCGCTCGCTGCTCGCCACCGGCGTCACCATCGCCGGCGGCTCGGACTTTCCCGTGGAGAGTCCGAATCCGTTCCACGGCATCCACGCCGCCGTCACGCGTCGCCCACGCACGAATGACAACCACGGCTGGCAGCCCGAGCAGCGCATGACGCGCGAGGAGGCGGTGCGCTCCTTCACGACGTGGAACGCGTTCGCGTCCCGGCAGGAGCGCGACCTCGGCTCGCTGGAAGTCGGCAAACAGGCCGACGTCGTCGTGCTCTCCGAGGACGTCGTCACGTGCGACGAGGTACTCATTCCCGAGGTCCGGCCCGTGCTGACGCTGGTGGGCGGCGAGATCGTCTACCGGGCGTTCTCCGCTCCCGGAGCCTCCGGTTTTAGATAAACAACCAGGCAACAAACACACGTGCCTAATCCAACGCGGGGATATTTCAGCGCCAGGACCGCGGCCGCTCCGAACAGACACAGGGTCGCGATCGATCGGACGCGCATGATCCTGCGCACCTTCGGCGGCACGTCATGGACGGGACGGCGGTCAATGAGTTCCCGGATCAGAAATATGTAGGTCGCGTTCACGAGGAAGAAGACCGCCGCATAAAAGGAAACCGGCTGGGGAGCCAATTCGCTCACGGCCATCCAAGCGGTGGAGAGCGGAAGCAGCGACACGGAAAACAGATGCGCGAAAGTAAACCACATCAGGCGAGGCGTCGCCGTTGTCGCGTAGCGCATCAGATGATGGTGATTCGCCCAGACAATTGCGATGAAAACGTAGCTGACTGCGTAGCTCAGCCATCTGGGCCAGAGCAACAGGAGCGCCTGGTAGGTGGGTAGCTCCGGCGGTCGGAGGTCCAAGACCAAGACGGTGATCAGCACCGCAAACACCGCGTCTGAGAAGGCGCTCAACCGCTCCGGTGTCGCCGCGCGGAGCACGTCGTCTCCTTTACTGTATGCTGCCGCCGATTGCGCACGGTCGCGAGCTCACGGTACTACCATAAGCCTCAGGACTGCGAGATTACCCGCTCGCAGGAATCAGGCGCCGAGTTGACGACCAAACCGTAGCGCCAGGTCGCGCGCGACCGGACGGCGACAAATGTTTCGTGGATCGGCACGCGCGCTGGGACAATGGCGCGTGCGGATCTTCGACCGAAAGTTCGGCGCTGACTTTCTCGCCGGAGTTCCGCGCGAACCGGGCATCTATCGCATGTACGACGCCGCCGGCGGACTGCTCTACGTCGGCAAGGCGCGCAATCTCCGGCGTCGGCTGGCCCAGTACCGGACGGCGCGCCGGACGAAGAAGGACCGCAAGCGTCGCGTGCTGGTGAGATCGGCGGACCGCATCGAGTGGCAGGCCTGCGCGTCGGAGTTGGAGGCATCGCTCACGGAGATCGGGCTCATCCAGGCGTTGCGCCCGAGGCGGAACGTCGCCGGCGCCTATCCGTTCCTATACCCCTTCATCGGGATCCAGGTCGATGGCGCCGACACGTGTTTCT
>QHSO01000297.1:3245-4663 GCA_003220475.1 Candidatus Rokuibacteriota bacterium
CGAGGCCTTCTTCGCGCTCATGCGCCTGCTCCGGTTCGTCGGGCACCCGACCGCCCGGCGCCCGCGTGATCGGCTCCGGCTGCCGCGTCATTCCCACGTCTCTACGTTCCGCCGACTCCCGCGCGACTGGCCGGCTCTGTGGAACGCCCTGTTACGCGGCGCCTCGCGAGTGGCACTGGAGCAACTCTCGCTGCGCCTGCTCGAATACGAAGGAGCGTGCGCCCGGAGCGCGGCCATCCACGCCGACCTCAGGGCCGTTGAGCGCTTCTTCGACGACGAAGCGTCAATGCTCGCCAAAGCGATCACCGCCACCGGTTACGTCGGCTACCCCGTGCCGCAGCGGGACCGTGACGCGCTCTTGCTCCGATACCGCGACGGGCAAAGCCCCCGCATCACGTATCCCGTGTAGGGGGCCGCTCGAGCTCACCTGCCGAGTAGCTGCGGTGTAGGATGGCGCCGATGGGCAAGAAGCTGACCGAGGCGCAAATCGAGCGCTATCAGCGCGACGGCTTCGTCTATCCGATCGACGCGTTTACCGCCGAGGAGGCGCGGCGGTACCGGCGCGCCATGGAGGAATTCGAGGCGGCGCACGGCACAGAGCTCACCAGAGGGCACAATTTCAAGCCGCATCTGCTGTTCACGTGGGTCGACGAGATCGTGCACCATCCCGCCATCGTCGACGCGGTCGAGGACGTGATCGGTCCGGATATCCGTCTATTCCATCTCTCGGTCTGGCCGAAGAACGCCGGCGACGCGGCCTATGTCAGCTGGCACCAGGATGCGACCTACTTCGGTCTCGAGCCGCCCGTCGAGGTGACCGCCTGGGTCGCGCTCACCGACGCCTCGATCGAGGCCGGCTGCATGGAGGTGGTTCCGGGCTCGCACACGCTCGGCCAGCTCCATCACGCCGAGAACAGCGAGGCCACACACAATCTGCTGTCGCGCGGCCAGACGATCACGGTCGATCTCGACACGAGCCGCACGGAATTCATGCCGGTGCGCGCCGGCCAGTTCTCGCTGCATCACACCCTCCTGGTCCACAATTCGCGTCCGAACCTCTCCGCCGATCGGCGCATCGGTCTCGGCCTCAGCTACATCCCGACCAACGTGCATTGCACCAGCCGCACACGGCTGACCGCGATGCTGGTGCGGGGCACCGACCGCTACGGGCATTTCGACGACGAGCCGCGGCCACGCGTCGATTTCGGCGCGGCCGAGCGGGCCGTCCATGCCGACGCGGTCGCACGTTTCCGTGCGTCCAATGCCGAGCAGACGAGCCGCTACGCCTCGGCGGTGCGATAGGGAGATCGGGCGGGACCTCGAGTCATCACGATGGCCAACGGCGATTTCCAGAAGGGCACCTGGAACGAGCTGCCCGACAACTGCACCCGCAGTGTCACGCTCACGTGGTTCCGCTG
>QHSO01000113.1 GCA_003220475.1 Candidatus Rokuibacteriota bacterium
GCGAAGGCGGTCACGACGCTCAGGCGGTGGGACGCTTCGCCGAGCTGCTGCCCGGCCTGAGTCCCGACAAGGTCTCGCTGGATGCGCTGCGCGCGGCGCTGCCGGGCGCGGGCGCGACGGACGCATGGGACTCGCTGGCGACGATCATCGAGACCACGAACGGCGAGGTCGCCGCCGGGTGTCGCGTGCGCTTCGACCCCACGCTCGTGCGCGGCATGGGCTATTACACCGGCCCGATCTTCGAGATCGCCGCCGCCGGATATCCATCGTCCATCGCGGGCGGTGGGCGCTACGACCGCATGATCGGCCGGCTCCTCGGCCGCGACGTGCCGGCCTCCGGGTTCTCGATCGGCTTCGAGCGACTCATCGCGATCCTCGCCGAGCGCGGCGGCCTGCCCGCCCGCGAGGCCACCGAATCCGCGCAGCGGCGCGTCGCGCTGCTCGTGGACGAGACGAGCGACGTCGGTGCGGCCGTCCGCGCCGCCAAAGCCTTGAGGAGCGAGGGCTATCTCGTATCCTTGGAAGTCAGGCGAAAGAACGTGAAGAAACAGCTCGACGACCTCATGACCCACGGCTTCTGGGGGCACGCCGCGGTCGACGATCGCGGCGGGCGGCCCGAGGTGAAGCCGCTCGTGCGCAAGGCGCAAGCGCGGTGAGCGCCGCGCTGCCGGCGTACCGCACCCATACAGTCCCGCGCTCGCGGCGGCCGAGGCGCTGCGGATGGAGAGCGTCGTCACCGTGACCGGCGCCGTCGTCGCGCGCGAGCCGTCGGCGGTCAACCCGAAGCTGCCCACCGGCGAGGTCGAGGTGGCCGTGCGGGAGCTGACCGTGCAGTCGGGGGCCGAGCCGTTGCCCCTGCAGGTGAACAGCGACGCCGAATTCCCCGAGGAGACGCGGCTGCGATACCGCTTCCTCGACCTGCGGCGGGAGACGCTGCATCGTAACGTGCTGCTGCGCAGCCGCGTGATCGCGAGCATCCGCCGCCGCATGATCGCCGAGGGCTTCACGGAGTTCTCGACGCCGATCCTCACGGCCAGCTCGCCCGAGGGCGCGCGCGACTACCTCGTGCCGAGCCGGCTGCATCCCGGGCAGTTCTATGCGCTGCCCCAAGCGCCACAGCAGTTCAAGCAGCTGCTGATGGTGGCCGGCTTCGACCGCTACTTTCAGATCGCCCCCTGCTTTCGCGACGAGGACGGCCGCGCCGACCGCTCGCCCGGCGAGTTCTATCAGCTCGATTTCGAGATGTCGTTCGTCACGCAGGAGGACGTGTGGGCGGCTATCGAGCCGATCATGCACGGCGTCTTCGCCGAGTTCCGGCCGGAGGCCACGATCACGCCGCCACCGTTCCCGCGCGTTCCGTATAGCGAGGCGCTCGCGCGCTACGGCAGCGACAAGCCCGATCTGCGCAATCCGCTCGTCATCGAGGACGCCACCGAGGTCTTCCGCGGCGGCGGGTTCGCGGTGTTCGCGGGCGCCATCGAAAAGGGCGCGACCGTGCGCGCGCTGCGCGTCCCCGGCGCCGCGGCGCAGCCGCGCAGCTTCTTCGACAAGCTCAACCAGTGGGCGCGCGACGAGGGCGCGCCCGGGCTCGGCTACGTCATTCTCGCCGAGGGGGCTGCGCGCGGGCCGATCGCGAAGTTTCTCGATGAGCCACGGCTGGCCGCGCTGCGTCGCCTCACCGGCGCCGTGGACGGCGATGCGGTCTTCTTCGTGTGCGACAAGCCGGCGGCCGCCGCGCGGCTTGCCGGCAAGGCGCGCACGCGGCTGGGCGAGGAGCTGGACCTGCTCGAGAAGAACGCGTTTCGGTTCTGCTGGGTGACCGACTTCCCGATGTACGAGCGCGACGAGGAGACGGGCAAGATCGAGTTCAGCCACAACCCGTTCTCGATGCCGCAGGGCGGGCTCGAGGCCCTGGAAACCCAGGATCCGCTCAGCATCAAGGCCTACCAGTACGACATCGTCTGCAATGGCGTGGAGCTCTCGAGCGGGGCCATCCGCAACCACCGACCCGACATCATGTTCAAGGCGTTCGCCATCGCGGGCTATAGCCGCGAGGAGGTCGAGGCGCGCTTCGGCGGCATGCTGAACGCCTTCCGCTACGGCGCGCCGCCGCACGGTGGCTCGGCGCCGGGGATCGATCGCATCGTCATGCTCATCGCGGGCGAGACCAACATCCGCGAGGTCATCGCGTTTCCGATGAATCAGCAGGCGCAGGATCTCCTCATGCAGGCGCCGGCGCCGGTGCCGCCCGAGCGCTTGAAGGAGCTGCACATCCGGCTCGATCTGCCGCCGGAGCGCAAGGGCTGACGCGCCCGCGTGGTAGACTTTGAGCGGAGAACGCTAAAGATTTGAGCGAAGCGACGACCATCACGCGGCGCCTCTCACTGGCGCCCGACGTCGATCTGGCCCAGCTCCTCGGGCGCAACGACGACCACCTCCGCACGCTGGAATCGCAGTTCGACGTCCGGATCGTCGCCCGTGGCCACGACGTGATGCTCAAGGGCGACGAGCGGCAGGTGGTCAAGGCCGAGCGCGCGCTCACACAACTGGCGGAGCTGGTGCGGGCGGGGGCGCCGCTGCGCGCGCTGGAGGTACGGGCGGCCGCGCGCATGGTCTCGGAGGACGAGGCCGCCGACGTGAAGTCGGTCTTCGCCGACGCGATCTCGGTGCCGTCGCGCAAGAAGTGGGTGACGCCCAAGACGGTCGGCCAGAAGCGCTACGTGGACGCCATCCGCACGCACGACATGGTGTTCGGCATCGGCCCGGCCGGGACAGGCAAGTCGTTCCTCGCCGTCGCCATGGCCGTGAACGTGCTCATGAAGCGCGAGGTCGCGCGCATCGTGCTGACGCGTCCGGCCGTGGAGGCGGGCGAGCGGCTCGGCTTCCTGCCGGGCGACCTCTACGAAAAAGTCCATCCCTACCTGCGGCCGCTCTACGATGCGCTTTACGACATGCTGGAGGCCGAGAAGGTGGCGTCGCTGATGGAGAAGGGCGCCATCGAGATCGCGCCGCTGGCCTACATGCGCGGCCGCACGCTCAACGATGCGTTCATCATCCTCGACGAGGCCCAGAACAGCACGACCGAGCAGATGAAGATGTTCCTCACGCGGCTGGGCTTCAACTCCAAGATGGTCGTGACCGGCGACGTCACGCAGGTGGATCTGCCGGCCTCGCGGCACTCGGGGCTGATCGAGGTGCAGCGGATTCTCGGCGGCGTGCCCGGCATCGACTTCGTCTATTTCGACGAGGGCGACGTCGTCCGGCACCGGCTCGTGTCGGAGATCATCCGCGCGTACGGCGTCCACGAGACGCGTACGGCGGCGGCCCGCGAGGACGGAGCGCGTCCCGAGCCGTCCTGATGGCCGCGGCCATCGAGGACCGCCAGCGCCGTATTCCCGTGTCCGCCGCGCGCCTGCGGCGCGCCGTCGATCGCGCGCTCGCGGCGGTGGGCCGGCCCGCCGGCGTGGTCGAGGTGAGCGTGGTCGACGATGCGGAGATGCGCGGCCTCAACGCGGACTGGCGCGGCATCCGCCGGCGCACCGATGTGCTCGCGTTTCCGCTCGAGGCGCCGGCCGCCGCGAGCCCGCTGGTCGGGCAGATCGTCATCTCGGCCGACGCCGCCGCGCGCCAGGCGCGCCGACTCCGGGTGCCGCTCGCCGTCGAGCTCGATCTGCTCGCGACCCACGGTACGCTGCACCTCGTGGGCTGGGACGATCGCGACCCCGTCGAAGCCGACCTGATGCACCGGCGTGAACGTGAGATCCTTCGCGACGCGCCTAGCCGTTTATGGAGAGGCCTTCTCCGTGACTGACGCCCCCCTTCGGGCAGGCTTCGTCGCCCTGATCGGCCGGCCCAACGTGGGCAAGTCGACGTTGCTCAACCGGCTGGTGGGGACGAAGCTTTCCATCGTCTCGTCACGGCCGCAGACCACCCGCAACCGCATCACGGGTATCCGCAACCGCCGTGATGCGCAGGTGATCTTCGTCGACACGCCGGGCCTGCATGCCGGTCGCGGTCAGCTCGGTCAGTTCATGCAGAAGACCGCCGAGCGCGCCGCCGAGGAGGTCGATGTGATCTGCCTCGTCGTGGACGCGACGGCGCCCGATGGTGCCGATGACCTGGTGCTGGCGCCGCTGCGCGCCTTTGCCGGGCCCGTCTTCTGTGCGCTCAACAAGGTGGACCGGGTCAAGCCGAAGGCCCGCCTGCTGCCGCTGCTGGAGCGATGGCGCGCCGCTCATCCATTCAACGAGCTGCTACCGATCTCTGCCGCCGACGGCACCAACTGCGACCGTCTGCTCGATCTCCTCGTGCGCGCGCTGCCGGAGCATCCCGCGCTGTTCCCCCTCGATGCCACGAGCGATCAGCCCGAGACCTTTTACGTCGCGGAGGTCGTGCGCGAGAAGGTCTTCCACTTCACGCACCAGGAGGTGCCGTACGCCGTCGCCGTGCGGGTCGAGGAGCTGACCGAGCGCACGCGCCCCGAGCGGCTGGACATCCGCGCGACCGTGTTCGTCGAGCAGGACTCGCAGAAGGGCATTCTCATCGGCAAGGGCGGCGCCATGCTCAAACGCATCGGCAGCGAGGCGCGGCGCGAGCTGGAGCGCTTCTTCGGCATCCCGGTGTTCCTCGGACTCACCGTCGGCGTGCGCCGGAACTGGCGCCGTGACCCGCGCGCGCTGCGCGAGTTCGGCTTCCGGCTGACGTCCTGACATGGCACTCGGCAAATCGGCGGCGGTGGTGATCGGCTCCTTCGACCTCGGCGAGAGCGATCGCGTCGTGACGTTCTACTCGCGTGAGCACGGCAAGGTGCGCGGTGTCGCGAAGGCGTCGCGGCGGATGCGCTCGCGCTTCGGCGGCGCGCTGGAGCTGTTCACGCTGGGCGAGCTCGTCTTCTTCGACACGGGCCGCACCGACCTCGTGCGCGTCGATCACTTCGACGTCCTCGATCCCTTCGCGGCGATCCGCACGGACCTCGAGCGCCTCGGCCAAGGGGCCTGGATCGTCGAGTGCGTGAACCGGCTGACGGCGGAGCGCGATCCCCACGCCGCGTTGTTCGGACTTCTCACGCGCGCGCTGCGTGCGCTCGCGAGCGCCGCCGGGCCGCCGCGCGTGGCCATCTGTTTCGGTGCGCGCTGCCTGGACGTGCTCGGCCATCGCCCGCGGCTCGACCGCTGCGTCGAGTGCGGGCGCGCGTATCCGTTCGCGAGGCCGGCGCTGGACGAGGGCGGCGTGGTCTGCGAGGCGTGCGCCGCCCACGCGACCGGCGCAACGTCGATCAGTCCGGCCGCGGTCGCTGCGCTGGGCCGGCTGCGCGCGGCCGGCTGGGAAGAGGCGCTGACGCAGCCGCTCGGTCGTGTCGAGGCCGAGCTGCGGAACGCCCTGGAGTCGCACATGACACGATTGATCGGCCAGCCGACGCGCACCGCGAAGTTCCTGCGCGAAGTGCGGCGGCTATCCGAGACGAGCGGGGAGCGTCGATGAGTGGCGTGAACATGGACGTCATCGTTTCCTTGTGCAAGCGGCGCGGCTTCATCTTCCAGTCGAGCGAGATCTATGGCGGCACCGGCTCGTGCTGGGACTACGGCCCGCTCGGCGTCGAGCTGAAAAACAACATCAAGCGCGTCTGGTGGCGCGATTTCGTCCAGCAGCGCGACGACATGGTGGGCCTCGATGCCTCGATCCTGATGCACGCGATGGTCTGGAAGGCGAGCGGCCACGTCGATCACTTCACCGATCCGATGGTCGACTGCCGCGAGTGCAAGCACCGCTTCCGCGCCGACCAGGTGGACGAGATCGACTGGACGCATCACTGCCCGGCCACGAAGGGCAACAAGTTCACCATCAAGGCCGGGGAGTCGTGCAAGCACTGCGGAGAACGGCGGACGCTCTGTCCGAATTGCGGCAAGGGGGAGCTGACGGCGCCACGCCAGTTCAACCTGATGTTCAAGACGTTCATGGGGCCGGTGGAAGAGGACGCCGCCGTCACGTACCTGCGGCCGGAGACGGCGCAGGGCATTTTCGTCAACTTCGACAACGTGCTGCAGGCGACGCGACGCAAGCTGCCCTTCGGCGTCGCACAGATCGGCAAGGCGTTCCGCAACGAGATCACGCCGGGCAACTTCATCTTCCGCACGCGCGAGTTCGAGCAGATGGAGATCGAGTTCTTCGTGAACCCGCACGACCGTCTCGAGGGCCGGCCCGCGGACGAAGTCTGGCACGACCGTTGGATCGCCGATTGCCAGGCCTGGTTCGCGCGCTACGGCTTGGCCGCGGAGAACGTGAAGCTGCACGAGCACGCCCGCGACGAGCTCGCCCATTATTCCAAGCGCACGGTGGACCTCCTCTACAAGTTCCCGATGGGCTGGAGCGAGCTCATGGGTATCGCGAATCGCACCGACTTCGACCTCAAGCAGCACGCGAAGTTCAGCGGCAAGTCGCTCACGTACTTCGACGAGGAGCGCAAGGAGCACCTGGTGCCGTTCGTGATCGAGCCCTCGGCGGGCGTGGATCGCGCGCTGCTCGCCTTCTTGCTCGACGCCTACCAGGAAGAGGAGGTGCGCGGCGAGAAGCGTGTCGTGCTCCGATTCCATCCCGAGCTGGCGCCGATCAAGATCGCGGTGCTGCCGCTGCTGAAGAAACGGCCCGAGATCGTCGCCGCGTGCCACGAGCTGCACCATCGGCTGACGCGGCGCTGGCTCACGCTCTACGACGACACCGCCGCCATCGGCCGGCTCTACCGGCGCCAGGACGAGGTCGGCACACCGTACTGCGTTACCGTCGACGTGAAGACGGTCGGCGATGCCGAGAAGGGCGAATCAGGCGACGGCAAGGTCACCATCCGCGAGCGTGACACGATGCAACAGATCCGCGTGCCGATGACCGAGCTCGACGCGGTGTTCGGGCGACTGCTCGACGCAGGCGCGCCGTGGAGCGAGGTCGCGGCGGGCTACCCGCGCGCCGAGGGCTGAAGCGCGCGGTCGTATCCGCGCGCCGGATATGAAAGCGCCGCTATGGGCCCTGAAGCTGCGAGGGCTTCGCGGCCGTAGCCCGTAGCCGTGGGCTCGGCAGCGACGGCGGGTCGGACAGCGGAATCACCTCGCGTGGTAGCGCCGGCGGCGGTGCCGGCGACGGCGCGGGCGGAGGAGTGGCCGGCGGTGCGCCCGCCTGCGGCTGACCGGGCACGGGTGGCGGCATCACCGGCGGAGGCGGCGGACGCTTGCCGCACGCCAAGGGTTCGGTGCCTCTGACGAAGGCCATGGTCACCACGTGCACGCATTCGTTCGAGGGGTCGAGATCCACCGGAACGAGCACGACCTTGTCCGGAATGGGGAAGTCCTCACGCGGGCTGTCACCGAGCACCTTCCCCATGTAGGCGACCCAGATCGGAACGGCGACGCGCGAGCCCGTCTCGTCCTTGCCGAGGCTGCGCGGCCGGTCGTAGCCGACCCAGACGCCGGTTGCGACGCGCGGCGTGTAGCCCACGAACCACGCGTTCGAGTAGTCGTTCGTCGTTCCCGTCTTCGCGGCGATCGGCCGCCCGAGGCTCTTGGCCGCGATGCCGGTGCCGCGCTCGACCACGCCGCGCAGCATGTGGGTGATGACGTACGCGGTCTCGGACGCCACGGCCTCCTTCGGCTCGGCGATGTGCTCCTCCAGCAGCTTGCCCTGCGCGTCCGTGACGTAGCGAATCGTCGTCGGCGGCAGCCACGCGCCCTGGTTGGCGAGCGCCGCATACGCCGACGTGAGCTCGAGCAGCGTGAGATCCGAGGTGCCGAGCGCCAGGCTCAGATTGACGTCGAGCGGGCTCGTGATGCCGAAGCGGCGCGCGACGCGCACGGTGCGGCTCAGGCCGATCTGCTCCTGCAGCTTGACCGTCACGACGTTCACCGATTCCTCGACCGCCTGCTGCAGCGTCGTCGGACCCCGGAACTTTCGGTCGTAGTTGTCGGGCTTCCAGGACTGTCCGTTGGGCCCCGTCGCGTACGAGACCGGCGCGTCCTCGATGCGGCTGGCCGCCGTGAAGCCCGACTCGAGCGCGGCGATGTAGACGAACGGCTTGAACGCGGAGCCGGGCTGGCGCCGGGCCTGCACGGCGCGGTTGAACTCGCTGCGGAAGAAGTCGTAGCCGCCGACCATCGCGCGCACATAACCCGTCTGCGGCTCGATCGTCACGATCGCGCCTTCGGGATGCTCGCCGGGCCGCGCGGTCTTGCTGCGTCCCTCCAGCGCCTTGAGGCCGTCCTTGAGCGACTGCTCGGCGGCCAGCTGCATGGTCGGGCTCAGCGTCGTGTAGACGTTGAGCCCGCCCTTGAAGACCATGTCGGCGCCATACTTGGCCTCGAGCGTCTGCTGCACGTACTCGAGGAAGTACTGGCCGGTGGTGCGACGGCGCTCGGGCGGGATGAGACCGAGGTCCGCCCGCGCCAGCTTCTTGGCGTCGGCGTCCTTCAGCGCGCCGTATTCGACCATGCGCCGCAAGACGACTTCGCGCCGGCGCTTGGCGGCCTCGCCGTGCTCGAACGGAGAATACGTGGACGGAGCGCGCGGCAGGCCGGCGACCAGCGCGGCCTCCTTGACGTTGAGCTCGGTCACCGATTTGCCGAAGTAGGTCCGGGACGCGGCTTCCACGCCGTACGCGCCGTTTCCGAAGTACACCTGGTTCAGGTACATCTCGAGAATCCGATCCTTCGGGTACCGGCGCTCGAGCTCCAACGCGAGCGCGGCTTCCTTCATCTTGCGCTCGAGGCTCTTGTCGGGTGTGAGGAACAGCACCTTGGTCAGCTGCTGGGTGATCGTGCTGCCACCTTCCACGATCCGCCCGCGACGGTAGTTCTGGTAGATCGCGCGGGCGACGCCGATGGGATCGACGCCGAAAGGCGAGTAGAAGCGGCGGTCCTCGGTGGCGATGATGGCGTCGCGCAGCGTCTGGGGAATGTGCGCGAGCGGAACGAAAATCCGTCGCTCGACGTGCAGCTCGGTCAGCAGCTCGTCGTTGTCGTCATAGACCTTGGTGCCCTGCAGCGGCTGGAAGGTCTCGAGCGTCTTCACCGAGGGCAGACTGCGCGGCAGGATCGTGAACGCCCACAGCGCGGCGATGCCCGCGGCGGTGGCCATGACGAGCGAGCCGATGCCGACGATCATGAGGAAGATGCGGAGCCATCGCCGGCGGCCGGGGGCGAAACGCCGTCCTCCGACCGGATTGGTCTCAGACGCCATGCGTGGTCATTATAACCGGTGCGATAATCGTCCCGGCCATGGCCTCGGAGCTCCTGCGCGATTTTCGCGACCGTGAGCTGATCGCGGACGTCACCACCCCCGACGAGCTCGACGCGCATCTCGGCTCGGGGCGTCGCACCGCGTACGTCGGCTTCGACCCGACCGCGGACAGCTTGCATGTCGGGAGTTTGTTGCCTCTCCTGGCGCTGCGCCGCGTGCAGCTGGCCGGCCACCGGCCGATCGTGCTCGTCGGCGGCGGCACCGGCCTCATCGGCGATCCGAGCGGCAAGGCGGGGGAGCGCGCCCTGAATCCCGAGGAGCAGGTCGCCGAGTGGGCCGAGCGGCTCAAGCAGCAGGTACGACCGTTCCTCGACTTCGACCGAAGTCCGAACGCCGCGATCCTCGCCGACAATTATGCGTGGCTGTCGGAGCTCGACGTCATCGGCTTCCTGCGCGACGTCGGCAAGCACTTCCCGCTGGGCGCGATGCTGGCCCGCGAGTCGGTGAGGGCGCGAATGGGAGCCGGCATCTCCTACACCGAATTCAGCTATCAGGTGTTGCAGGCCTACGACTTCATGTCGCTGATGCTGCTGCACGACTGCTCGATCCAGCTCGGCGGCAGTGATCAGTGGGGCAACATCACCGCCGGCGTCGAGCTGATTCGCCGCGTCCACGGCCGGCCCGCATACGGCCTCACGCTGCCGCTCGTGACCAAGAGCGACGGCTCGAAGTTCGGCAAGACGGAGGCGGGCACGGTGTGGCTCGATCCGGCGAAGACGTCCGCGTACGAGATGTACCAGTTCTGGCTGAACACGCCCGACGCCGACGTCGTGCGCTTCCTGCGTTACTTCACGTTCCTGCCACTGACGCAGATCGCCGAGCTCGAGGTGGTGACGCGGCATGCGCCGGAGAAGCGCGAGGCGCAGCGCGTGCTCGCGCGCGAGGTGACGACGCTCGTCCACGGCGATGCCGCCGTGCGAAAGGCCGAGGCCGTCAGCGCCGCACGATTCGGCTGCGATCCGACGGCCGCCGCGCCAATGTCCGGCGAGCTCGACGACGCCAAGCGGCTGCCTGCCGAAGCCGCGCGGTGGCCGCTCTGGAAAGTGATCAAGGAAGCGGGATGGGTCGCGTCGACGTCCGAGGCGCGCCGTCTCATTCAAGGCGGCGGCGTGCAGATCGACGGCGTGCGGGCCACATCGATCGAGCAATCGGTCGCGCCCGGCCCGCACACGTTCAAGCTCGGACCGCGGCGCATCTATCCGCTGATCATCGACGCTCCAAAGGTCTGACCCAAGCCGCAGACACAAACTCGCACGCGCTAAAATCGACGGTCGGAAAGCTTGACAGCCTAGGGGCCGGCGAGTATATTCAGTCTTCGCTTGCGCAACCCGCAGGCAACGGTTTAGAAGTTAGAAGTAGATCCGGTCACCTTCCAAGCTGACCGCAGCGTTCTTTGAAAATCGCATATGCTACTGGCTCACCGAAAAGGTGTGAGCACCATCCGTTCTAACGAGTACCTTGCGCTCGGCCGAGTGACTGCAGCTTCAACGCAGTAACACGTTCGAGCTAGAGGACCAGGTTCATCGCTTTTACTTGGCGAGTTTGATCCTGGCTCAGAGCGAACGCTGGCGGCGTACTTAACACATGCAAGTCGAACGAGGAGCGCCGGTGTAGCAATACATCGGTGCTTCTAGTGGCGCACGGGTGAGTAACACGTGGGCAACCTGCCCTTGAGTCTGGGATACCCTCTCGAAAGGGAGGCTAATACCAGATACGTTCCTCGGATCGCGAGATCTGGGGAGGAAAGGTGGCGAAAGCTACCGCTCTTGGAGGGGCTCGCGGCCTATCAGCTAGTTG
>QHSO01000298.1 GCA_003220475.1 Candidatus Rokuibacteriota bacterium
GGGGGGAAGCTGGGAGGCGGCCTGCGTGTAGCGCAGGTTGGTGAGCACCTGATCGACGCTCGGATCCGTGGTGACGTCGAAGTCGACGCGCAGCTGCATCTGACTGCCGGCGCTCTGGTTGAGCGAGTACATGTACAGCATGTTGTCCACGCCGCTCATCTGCTGCTCGATCGGCGTGGCCACCGACTGCTCGAGCGTGACGGCGTCGGCGCCCGGGTAGCGCGCCTGCAGCAGGATTTCCGGCGGGGCGATGTTCGGATACAGCGCGACCGGCAGCTGCACCATCGCCACGACGCCGAGGATCACCATGAGGATGGCAATCACCATGGCGACGATGGGCCGGTTGATGAAGAACCTGGCCATCGTGCGTCTACTTCGCCGCGCTCGCCTCGGGGGCCGCGCCCGCCACCAGCCGTACCTTCTGGCCGGCGCGCACGCGGTCGCCTCCCTCGACCACAACGCGCTCGCCCGGCTTCAGCCCGCTCGTCACCACCCAGAGCGGGCCGACGCGCGCGTCGAGCTTGACCGTGCGGATGTCGATCGTGTCGTCGGGTCGAACGACCGCGATCTGGTGAGTGCCCTGCACGTCCTGAACGGCGCGCTGGGGGACCAGGAGCGCGGCCTTCTTCACCTCGACGACGGCGCGGACCTTGGCGTACTGGCCGGGGCGCAGCACATTGCCCGGATTCGGGAAGACGCCTCGCGCGAGCACGGTGCCGCTGGTGACGTCCACCTGTCGGTCGAGAGCGACCGCGCGCCCCCGGTGAGAGTAGACGGTGCCGTCGGCCAGGATCAGCTCGAGCTCGATGTTGCGGGGCGCGCGCGGGTCGGCATCCCATTGGCGTAACACGGTGAGGGCTCGTTGCTCGCCGACGGGAAATTCCGTGTAGATCGGATCGACCTGCGAGACGGTCGTCAGCGGCGTGCCGTCACTCGGCCCGACGTAGTCGCCGATGTTCGCCCCGCGGAAGCCGGCGACGCCGGCGATCGGCGACAGCACCCTGGTGTAGCCGAGATTGAGCCGGGCGTCCTCGAGCGACGCGCGCGCGGCGGCGATGTTGGCCTCTTGCGTCTTGACGTCGGCGTGCGCCCGTTCGAGCGCGGCCCGCGCCTGGGAGACGCTGGCCTCGGAGTTCTGGACCGCGGCACGCGCGGCCGCCACCCCCGCCAGGTTGGCCAGGTTGCTCTGAACCGCGTTGTCGAGTTCTTGCTGGCTGACCGACCCGCGCTGGGCCAGCGGCGTGTAGCGATTGACGTCGAGCTCCGTCTGGCGCTGGGTCGCCTCCGCCCGCTTCACCTGGGCCTCGTCCTGAGCCACTTTCGCGATCGCCTGCTCCACCTGTGCTTGACTCGCGCTGACCTGCGCCTTGGCCTGGCTCAACTGTGATTCGGCCAGGTGCAGCTTGGCGTCGGCCTGATCGGCGGCGGTCTGGAATGGTCTCGGGTCGACCTGGAACAAGAGGTCGCCCGCCTTGACGAACGAGCCCTCCGTGTAGTTCTGACTCACCATATGCCCGGCGACACGGGCACGAATCTGCGCGTTGATGTAGCCGACGAGCGTCCCGACATACTCGACGGAGATCGGCACGTCGCGTTCGATGACGGGCTCGACCTTCACCACGGGCGGCGGCGGCGGCGCGGCCGCGCGGGAGGCATCACCGCAACCAGCGGCGGTGATCACACCGACGCCGATCAGGGAGGCTCCGAGCAACCCGCGCACGTCGATCATGTGACCTCCTGCGCTCGCAACGGCGGCAGCGAGGATGGGGAGGATATCAGCATCCGCGATCCCGTTCAGCGCTCTTTAGAGGGCTCGACGAGGCGGGCCGTTGCGCCTGCGGGCGGGGCGAGCGTCGGCGCGAGGTTCGCGCCGACGGATCCTTTCAAAAAGTCGCGCCGTTCGTCGCTTACTTTTCGCCCGTGCCGGCGGTTGTGTGCGGGCTCTGCTCGAATTCCATCTCGATCGTCGCGCCGACCAGCGGGTCGAGCGTCGTTGCGTACATCGTGTCGCCGTGACGCCTCAGCACGATCGACGGCCACGGTCCGCCGTTGTTCTTCAGCACGATGCCGTTTGCCGTCGTCACCACGTGTCCCGACCAGCTCGAGGACTTTGCAATGTTGTTTGTCCCGACCGCGGACCGCGTGCACTTCGCGATGAACGTCGAATCCTCTTTGATCTGCAGTGTGCAATCGGCGTCATCGGCGTAGTACACCATGCCAAGCTGCCAGTACGAGCCCTGCCACGTCCCCGCGACGTCGCGGTTCGCCGGCAGTGCCGAGCCATCTGCGCCCGAGCCAGAACCGCTGACGTTGGTACTGGGTGCGGCACAGCCCGCGATGAGCGCGAACACCGCGAACACCGCTAAGGTCGAGATCGCCCGCTGTCTCATGAGTCGCTTCCTCCTCCATGCCTTGGGACGCGGCTCGCGGCCGGAGGGTTCCGAACGTGGCTCGCGCGGTAAGCCGGGCGGGCTAGTGGCCGTCGAGAGACCCATGCCGCGCAGGTCCGGGACGGGTCGGATGCCTCTATTCAATACGGGCATCGTCAGCTTGCCCTTGGCCGCGAATGCCTGGTTGTCGATCGCGTCCTGCGCGAAGGCGGCGAACTGATTGAACGCGGATCGCATGGCGCCGGGCCGTGCGTACAGCTCGGCGTAGTGGTCGCGCGTCGCTTCATCGATCGATCTCGGATCGGCGGAGAGTTCGTTCCAAAAGCGGTCGAGATAGATACGCTCTCGTCCTTTGACCAGCCGCTCGACGTCCGGTCCTCGGAAGTTGAAATGCCACAACAGTGGGCTTCGCGTGATCTCATCCCACGGTCCAATGCCCGGCAGCGGGGCATCCATGATGACGAACCGGACGACGCGATCAGGATATTGCGCGGCGAACGCATACCCGACCATGTTGCCGATGTCATGGGTCACGACATCCGCCTTCTGAATGCTGAACGCGTCGAGAAGCCGGGCGACGTCGCCGCCTTGCGTCTTCTTGTCGTATCCGCTCTCAGGGTGTGACGAGAGACCCATGCCGCGCAGGTCCGGGACGACGACCGTGTGCCGGGGCGCGAGCGCCGTCGCCAAAGGCGCCCACATGTCACCCGTATCCGCGAAGCCATGCAACATGACGACGGCTGGCCCCTCGCCACCGACGCGCACGTGGATCGTCGCGCCATCAGTGTTGATCTCGTCTGTGCGGAAGCCGGACGGGAACGGCTGAACTCCGGTCATGGCTGGAATATGGTCGGATGCCTCTATTTCTTCGCGCAACGAGCGTCGGCCTGCTGGAGCGCCTTGATGGCTTGATCGTTGAACGGGATCGGCGCGCAGCCATGGCCCTTTTCGCATACGAAGTCGAACGTGGCCGCCGGCTGATGGCAGCTCAGACACGTCTTGCCTTGGGCAAGGTTGACGACGCTGTCGCCGCGGTCGCGGATCTTCGTGCCGGCCGCGGAGATATCCAGCGCGAAGAACTCCCAGCCGTTGGTTTTCGGGAACTTCTCACGCGGATGCTTCACCATGGCTTCGAACGGAACCAGCTGCAGGATGGTACCGACGGGGTAGTCCGTGTTCGGGACGCTATCCTTGAAGATGCGCATCGCCTCCGCCAGCTGCTGGGGGTCGGCGTGATTGATGCGCGTGTTCCGGACCTGCGGCCAGTCGAGGACGCACCCAAAAGTCTGCTCGGACACGGATACGTCAGCCGCGGACACGACGGATACCATCGAGAAGGCAAACGCGACGACGAGCAGGCTCCGCTTGAACATACGCCTCCCTTTCCCGGTGGTGAATGCCTCCGTTCGCTATTGAGATGCCGAGCGGGCGATTCGGGTTACACCTCGCGCGTCCCTCGCAGCGGCGCAACGTCTGGCGTCGAGATGGGCTCTTAAGGTGGGGCGAACCGGGAGCTGGGGGCGATGGTGCGCATCACGCGCGTGCCGTCTCGTCACACCGCGCTCTATCGACGTGATCGCAGGCCGGACAGCTCGAAACCGACTGTGAGCAGCTAGCGCTGCGCACAAGGAGAGAAGCGATGGCGAGGATGAAAGCGGCGCAGGTACCGAAGGCCGGCGCGGACTTCCAGATCGTCGAGCGGGACATCCCGGAGCCAGGGCCTGGGCAAGTGAGGATTCGCGTGCAAGCGTGCGGAGTCTGCCACAGCGATGTCCTCGCCAAGGAAGGCGGCTGGCCAGGCCTCGTGTACCCTCGCGTGCCAGGGCACGAAGTGGCCGGTGTGATCGACGAAGCGGGCTCAGGCGTGACGCAGTGGAAGAAAGGTCAGAGAGTCGGCGTTGGGTGGCACGGCGGTCAGGATGGGACCTGCCTCGCGTGCCGGCGCGGCGACTTCGTGAACTGCGCCAACTTGAAGGTCACAGGCTTCAGTTACGACGGCGGCTATCAGGAGTACATGATTGCGCCTGTCGAAGCGGTCGCGCGGATGCCGGAGTCGCTCGACCCGGCGGAAGCCGGGCCATTGCTCTGTGCGGGGATCACGACCTTCAACGCGCTTCGACACAGCGGCGCGGTGCCGAGCGACCTCGTGGCAGTCCAGGGAATCGGCGGGCTCGGCCACCTGGGTATCCAGTTCGCGCAGAAGTTCGGCTACCAGGTCGCCGCCATTGGACGCGGGCCAGAAAATGCGGAGCTCGCGCACAAGCTGGGAGCGAGCGTCTACATCGACAGTGTCGCGACGAACGCAGCGGCAGAGTTGCAGAAACTCGGCGGGGCACGCGTGATCCTGGCGACGGCGCCCAACTCGAAAGCAATGTCGTCCCTCATCGACGGACTCGCGGTGAACGGCAGGATGATGGTGATCGGGGTGTCGACGGACCCGATCGAAGTGACACCTCTTCAGTTGATCTTGGGCAACCGGAGCGTTCAGGGCTGGGCGTCGGGCGTCCCGACCGACTCGGAGGATACGCTGCGGTTTGCAGAGTTGACCGGTGTACGGCCGATGATCGAGAAGTATCCGCTCGTGAAAGCAGGAGAGGCGTACGCGCGGATGATGAGCGGTAAGGCAGAGTTTCGCGTCGTCCTAACGATGTAGGTGCGCTCTACCGATTGGAGGACGGCGATGAGTTCCAGCAGCCCGATCCAGACGCCCGTCACAGGAGGCGAAGAAACGTCCGATCAGCGGCAGGCCGCGCACGCGCTTGCCCAGTTCTACCGAGCCCTGAACTCTCGGGATCTCCGGCTCATGCAGGAGAATTGGGCGAACTCTGCCGAGGCGGTAATCGACGTTCCTGCCAGACTATCGAGCGCCCGCGCGCGCGTCGGCGCCGGCGGTAGCGCGCGACGGCGTACAGCATCGCGCGACCGGGTCCTGTATCCAGCGCGCTCAGTGCGGTCGCCGTCAGCATCACGGCGCTGGCGATGAATTCTGCGAGCAGCATATGGTGTTGCCCCCCTCTTTGTGACCTTACGACGTTCGTGAGGTCGATCCGGTTTCGCGCGTGTGAGAGCCGACGTCGCGCGTTGAGATCCGACGGTCGAGCCGGCGTATCATCGGACGCCGTGAGCACGTCGCATCACTCGGTCATCGCGCCCGTGCGCGCGCTCGCCGAACAAGCGTTCTCGCGGGCCGCCGGCGCGCCGCTGGTGCCGGGGAACAGCATTCGCCTCCTGAAGGACGCGCGCGAGAACTACCCGGCGTGGCTCGACGCGATCGCGCGGGCGACCCGGTTCATCCACTTCGAGAGCTGAGGCGTCGAGGTCCGCTGCTACAACGCGCCGACTCCGGCGAGTCCGTTGGGCTGGCTCAGCCGGGATCATCGGAAGATGCTCGGCGTGGACGGCACCGTGGGCTTCGTCAGTGGTCTCTGCGTCGGACAGGCGTGGGTTGGCGACCCGGCGCGCGACATCGCGCCGTGGCGCGACACGGGTGTCGAAGTGCGTGGTCCCGCGGTGCGACAGATCGAGGCGGCGTTCGCGCAGATGTGGGCCCTGATGGGCGAGCCGTTACCCGACGAGAGCGTGGCAGCAGAAGCGACCGGGCCCGCCGGGGAGACGGCATTGCGCGTGGTCGCGACCGTTCCGAACACGGCCGGCCTGTTCCGGGTGGGCCAGCTCGTCGCCGCGCTCGCCCGCAAGCGCCTCTGGCTGACCGACGCCTACTATGCGGGTACCCCCGTCTACGTGCAGGCGCTTCGGTCAGCCGCGCGCGACGGCGTGGACGTCAAGCTGCTCGTGCCGAACGGAACCGACATTCCCCTGCTCCGGCCGCTCTCGCAGGCCGGCTATCGCGCGCTGCTGGAGGCCGGCGTGCGCGTCTTCGAGTGGAACGGCACGATGCTGCACGCGAAGACTGCGGTGGCGGATGGGCGCTGGGCGCGCGTTGGCTCGACGAATCTCAACCCGGCCAGCTGGCTCAGCAACTGCGAGCTCGATGTCCTCGTCGACGACGAGCCGTTCGCACGTCAGATGGAAGCGATGTACGTCGACGACCTCGCGAACGCGACCGAGATCATTCTGGACGAGCAGCCCGCGGCCCGGCGGCGCACCCGGCGGCCCGATCGGCCCGCCGCGCGAGGTGGGGGAAGCGCCGGGCGGGCCGCCGCGGGCCTGCTTCGAATCGGCAACACGGTCAGCGCGGCGGTCACCAACAAGCGGAAGCTGGAACCCGTCGAGACCCGGATCATGCTCGCCGTCGCCGTCGTCCTCGTGATCGTCGGCGTCCTCGTCGCCATTTTTCCGCGACTGATCGCGTATCCGATGGCCGCGGTCGCGATCTGGATCGCCACCGCACTGCTCTATCGAACCTATCGCCTGCGGCGGAAGGCTCGCACGGGCCTGTTGCTCGCCGTACTGGCGCTCCTCGGTGCCGGATGCGCGACGATCCAGCGACTCGACGCAAGAGAAACGGAACGGATGCTGGCGGCGGCGGGCTTTCGCATAGTCCCCGCGGATACGCCCGAGCGGCAGGAGGATCTTCGATCGAGGCCGCCGCATCGGATCGTGAGCCGCACCAAGGACGGCAACGTCGAGTACACGTATGCCGATCCCGACGATTGCCACTGTGTCTATGTCGGTGGCGAGAAGGAGTATTCCGAGTACGAGCGTCTCAGGGTGACGCTCGTTCAGCGCGGGGGCGGGAGTTCACCGTCAGGCGGTGCACGAGGAGGGGCGCCGTGAACTCTTAGTCGAACGGCCGTCCGAATCGCTCCAGGTGTGCCACCTCGGAGAGC
>QHSO01000290.1 GCA_003220475.1 Candidatus Rokuibacteriota bacterium
TGCACGACGAGGGGTTAGCGGACGCAGCAGCCGCTGCCGTTCGGTTTGGCTTCGCAACGTCATCCAACGGCCAGGCAAACTTGCGGCGCCAGTAGTTTTCGCAGCGTGGTCCTGGTCGAAGGCGTCTAGACTGCGCAGCCGAGTCGTGTCAGCGTTCCGGCAAGCCGGCCTTGCGTGCTCCCTCGACAATCCGCTCGAACTCCTTGCGGAACGTTGGATTGTCGGAATACTGCGCTCCGTCCTGCGCCAGGGTGTCTACTGTGAAGCCCGGTCTGACCTTCAGGAGCTCCGCAACCGCCGCCGCCGCTTCGGCTTTCTGACCTCGCCAGGCATACGAGGCGGCGAGGTCTGTCCAGGCGCCCCAGAACGACTTACCGGTCGCCGTCGACTTCAGGCACCATTCGATTGCCGGCGCGTCGCGCGCCAGGTGGGTATGCGCGTGGCACAGGACGTAGTACCAGATGAACAAGTCAGGATCACGCGGGCTGAGTCGGATCGCCTTCTCCACCGGCGCCATGGCCTCCGCGGCCCGTCCGATGGCAATCAAGGCCCGGCCGCGGGAAACGTATGCCGCCGCATGGTTGGGATCGAGGGCGATGGCCCGGTCGTACGTCGCCAATGCCGCGTCGAATCGCCGGGACAATGCGAGAACCTCGGCCTTCACGTAGTGCGCGTGGGCGTAGTTGGGCGAGAGAGCAATGGCGCGCGTGACCGCTTCATCGGCACGCGCCAGGATCCTGTCTCTTTCGGGATCCCAACGATTGCGGTGCATGAGCGTGAAGGCCTGAGCGAGTCCGACCCTGGCCTGACTATTGTCCGGATCGATGCGCAGTGCGTCTTCGAACACCGCGACGGATCGCTTCACGTCGTCCTGGCCCGGCCCTCCGTTCAAGATCGACCAGCCACGCATGGTGAGGTCCACCGCATCCGGGTTGGCCTGTGGCGCGCGGCGACCTTCGACGTTGACGAGCTCGACACTGAGCGTCTTCGCCAGGCGACTCGCGATGCCGAAGTTGTCCTGGGACGTCGCCAGCGTCCCGTGATCGATGTCGATCTGCTCGGCCCAGAGATGCGCACCGGTGCCCGCGTCGACGAGCTGCGCGTTGACGCGGACCGTGCGGCCCATCCGGCGTACGCTGCCCTCCAGCACGTAGCGGACTTTCAGCTCGCGGCCGAGCTGCCGGGCATCGACGGCCTTGCCCTTGAACGTGAACGCCGTGTTCCGGGAAATCACGAAGCTGCCGGCGAGTCGCGACAGATCCGTCGTCAGGTCTTCCGTCACGCCATCGGCGAAGTAATCCTGGCTCGGATCGCCGCTCAGGTTGCTGAATGGCAGCACGACGATGGAAAGACGCGGCGCTTCCGTGCCGTCTGCCTGCTGACCCGGGAAGAAGCGCGGGCTCATCCACCAGGCTCCTGCTGCGGCGAGGAGAACCAGCAATGCTGCCGCCACGCCCGGCACGACCCAACGCCGGCGGTCCGCCGTGGTGGTGCGACTGAGGGGCGCGGCTCCGGGTGTGAACGCTGCGCCTGGAATCAGGACCCGATACGTTCGCACGGGCTGCTCGATGTTCTTGAGCTGCCGCTCGCCCGCATCCGCGAAAGTGATAGGCAGCTTGCCGCGGACGTGGTCGTAAACCGTACTGGACACGAGCACGCCACCGGGCTCGGCGAGCGTTTCCAGCCGGGCCGCGATGTTAATCCCGTCACCGTAGATTCTGGCGTCGTCGTGAATCACATCGCCCAGATTGATGCCGACGCGCAACCGCATGCGTCGATGCTCGGGCACCCCAGCGCTGCGCTCGGCCATCACGGTCTGGATCTGTACCGCGCACTCGGTGGCGCCGATAACGCTGGGAAATTCAGCGAGGATGCCGTCGCCGGCGGTGTCAATGACCCGCCCACCGTGGCGGCCGATCAGCGGCAGGATCACGCTCTGATGCGCCTTGAGGTCCCGCACGGTGGCGGCCTCGTCCTCGTGCATGAGTCGGCTGTAGCCGGCGATATCGGCGGCAAGAATAGCGGCGAGCCGACGCTGTATCGAGGGCTCTTCATCCATGATGTGTCTCTGCGCGCTCACAGGCGAGCAGACGGTAGTGTTGCACATCGCCCTGCGGATCGCGAGGACGCTGCCCTACGCTGAGAGCTGAGATAGCCTAGCAGTGAAGACTGCCTGCAGCACCCGTCGCGTCTCTGAGTCTCGCCGCGCCAGCACGCCACCGGACATGTATTCAGCGAGCCGAAGCACTATGCGCGGTTCCTCAGCGAAGCGTTCGAGGCCTACGAGGCAATTTATGAGGCGATCCCCGTACGCGCGGTCCGCTGAACGGGCGACACGAAGGCTGTCACGGCGACCGATATCGTGAGGGTACCGTTCGTTGTCGCGAGGGCACTAGCGAGGACGAGAACGGCGCCCGCTACGCAGGCTTGCGGAGCTGCGCCACCGTGTGCACGAGCACGCCGGGATCGATGGGCTTGGGCAGGTGTACCGAAAATCCGGCCGCGATTGACTGACGCGAGTCGTCGACCCGCACGTACGCGCTGAGTGCGATCGCCGGGACTTGCCCCCCGGCTTCGGCTGGCAGCGCCCGCACCGCCCGCATTAGTTCATAGCCGTCTCCCCCAGGCATCGCGATATCAGAGATCAAGACATCCGGGCATTGGTCGCCGAGGGCCTTCAAGGCCTCGTTGCTCGAGCCCACCTCGGAGACGGTCGCACCATGGAGCCGAAGCACCGCAGTCAACGCATCGCGCGACTCCGGGTCGTCCTCCACCAGTAGAATCCGGACCCCTTCAAGGGCAGTTGATTCAGCGTGCATCTCCCCGATGAGCGCGGTTTGAACCCCCCCGCCGCCCGCTGGAACCGTCGATACAGCACTAAATGGGAGTTCCACACGGAATGTTGAGCCTTGGCCCTCCCCTTCGCTATCCGCC
>QHSO01000291.1 GCA_003220475.1 Candidatus Rokuibacteriota bacterium
GACGGAGTTGTAAGCGCTCCAGACCTGTTGGGTGACGAAGAACGCGCGCACCTTCTTGGCGTCGAGCGTCATCGGATCGAGCGGCTCGATCAGCCCGAGCACCCCGAGCGGATGGCCTTGCGGATGGAAGCCCGCGTACAACGGATCGTGCGGCGCCTCCATGTGGTCGGCGCCGGTGGGTGAGATGGCGTAGGCCAGCGAGAGCCCCTTCTTGCCGCGCGGGTCGTGCATGGGCAGCTCCTGGCCCTTCACGTGGAGCGCGAAGCGCTCGGCGCCCTTGCCCAGCTGCGCCGCCGCGCGCTTGACGCCTTCGGCGAGGAGGTCGCCGATCCCCTCGCGCTTGCCGATCATGTGGATCAGCGCGATGACCGCGTCGGCATTGCCCCACGCGAGGTCGAGGCCACCCGCCATCTCCTGCGTGATGATGCCGTGCTCGTAGCACTCCATCGCGAACGCGCACACGGCGCCAGTCGAGATCGAGTCGAGCACGTACTGCGCGTGCAGCTGGTTGATGAGCGCCAGCGCGTTGAGATCGCGCACGCCGCAGAGCGAGCCGGACGCGGCCAGGGTCTCGTATTCGGGCCCACCGAACTTCGGCGTGACGCCGAGCTCCTTCACCTCCACCTCGCGCTTGCACGCCACCGCGCACGCATAGCAGGTGCCGCGGTTGACCAGAATGGTGTCGCGCATCTTCTGACCGCTGATGTCCTTGGCGCCCTCGAACGAGCCGTCGCGGAAATTGCGCGTGGGTAGGATGCCGCTGGCCTCGAGCGCGAGCACGCCGCTGGACGAGCCGAGCTGGTGGAAGCGGTCGGTGGCGCGATCGTAATGCTCCTTGAAGAAGACCAGCTGCTTCTTCGCGCCGTCCTTGTCGGCGGCCGCGGGCGGCTTGCTGCCGCGCACGACGATCGCCTTCAGCTTCTTGGCGCCCATGACCGCGCCCAGGCCGCCGCGCCCGTGGAAATGCTTCAGCTGGTTCACGATGGCGGCGTAGCGCACGAGCTTCTCACCCGCCACCCCGCACTGCAGCGTGCGCACGCGCTTGTCACCCAGCTCCACCTCGACGCCGTCCTGCACGTCGCCCGAGAGCTTGCCCCAGTACGGCGTCGCATCACGGAATTCGACCTTGTCGTCCTTGATCCACAGGTACACCGGCGTCTCGGACGCGCCGTGGACGACGACGCCGTCCCAACCCGCCGCGCGCAGCTCCGGTCCCCACCAGCCGCCCGCCTCCGACTCGCCATAGCCGCCGGTCAGCGGCGACTTCGCCGCCGCCGTGTAGCGGTTCGTTCCCGAGAGCGAGAGCCCGTTGATCACACTCGTCGTGAACACGAGCACGTTGTCCGGCCCGAGCGGCTCGGCGCCCGGCTTCATGTCGCGCAGCAGGATGTGCGCGGCGAGCGCGCCGCCGCCGAGGTACTTGCGATATGTCGCCTCGGAAATCTCCTCCGTGCGGGTCGTGCGGCTCGTCAGGTCGACGTGCAGGATCCTGGCGGTGATCGCCATGGGTGGCTCCTCCCTCGAAAAGTGCCGCCGATCCTACTACCGGGATGGGTGCGTCGTCTACCGGCCGGCGCGACCGTGCGACGCGGGTCGGCCAGGAGGTTGACACAGGCAACTTGATTAGTTGACTATCGTCAACCATCAGACGGAAAGAGCCCGTGAACACCAAGGCCGAGCTCGAGCGGCGCGTGGCGGCGATGCGGCGGTTCAATCGCTTCTATACCGCCAGGATCGGCGTCCTGCAGTACCTCGGCGGCGACTTCTCGCTGGGCGAGGTCCGCATCCTCTATGAGCTCGCCCACCGCGCGGACCCGCCGACGGCGGCCGAGCTGGGCCGCGAGCTGCGCGTCGACGCCGGCTATCTCAGCCGGCTGCTCCGCGGCTTCGAGCGACGGCGCCTCATCACACGCACCCGCTCGGACGTCGACGGCCGCCGCAGCCACCTCGCGCTGACGGCCGCCGGCCGCGCGGCGTTCGCCCCGCTCGGCGCCCGCTCGCACGACGAGACCGTCCGCCTGCTGCAGCCCCTGGCCGACGCCGACCAGCGCCGGCTCGTCGAGGCCATGGAGGCGATCGAGGGCATTCTGGGCGGCGCCGGCCGCACGCCGCCCTTCACGCTGCGTCCCCATCGGCCCGGCGACATGGGCTGGGTCGTGCAGCGTCATGGCGCGCTGTACGCCGACGAATTCGGCTGGGACGAGCGCTTCGAGGCGCTGGTGGCGACCATCGTCGCCAGATTCATCGAGCGCTACGATCCGCGACGCGAGCGCTGCTGGATCGCCGAGAAGGACGGTGCGCGCATCGGATCGGTGTTCCTCGTGCGGCGTACCGCGACGATCGCGCAGCTGCGCCTGCTGCTCGTCGAGCCCGCGGCGCGCGGCCTCGGCGTGGGCACGCGACTCGTCGCGGAGTGCGAGCGCTTCGCGCGCGAGACCGGCTATCGCATGATCATGCTCTGGACGAACAGCGTGCTGGTGGCCGCGCGCCACATCTACGAGGCGGCCGGCTACCGGCTCATCCGCAAGGAGCGCCACACGAGCTTCGGTCACGATCTCGTGGGCGAGACCTGGGAGAAGCGGCTCTGACCCGCCGCGCGCTCGCGACGGCGGCGGCCGCCGCCACCGGCGTGCAGGTGGGCTCGGCGATGGTTGCCACGCGCTTCGTCGTCGAGCAGACTGGACCGGCCTCGCTCGCGCTGCTGCGCTACGCCATCGGCGTGCTCGTCCTGCTGCCCGCGGTGCTCCTCGCCGCGCGTCCACGGTTCGCCGCGCGCGACGTCGCGCCGATCGCCCTGCTCGGCATCGTGCAGTTCGGCGTGCTCATCGCGCTGCTGAACTACGGCCTGCGCTTCATTCCCTCGGCGCGGGCGGCCGTGATCTTCGCCACGGTGCCGCTGCTGGCGATGCTGCTCGCCGTCGCGCTCGGCCACGAGCGGCTCAACGCGGCCAAGACCGCCGGTGTGCTGCTCACGATCGCGGGCGTCGCGCTGGCCCTCGGCGAGAAGGCCTTTCGGCACGGCGATCCACACGGCTGGCTCGGCGAGGCCGCGGCGTTCGGCGCGGCGGTGAGCGGCGCCGTGTGCAGCGTGCTCTATCGTCCGTACGTGCGTCGCTATCCTACGGTGCCGGTGTCGGCTACTTCCTCTGGCTCTGGGCGCTGGGCCATGCGCCCGCGACGGAGGTCACCGTGTTCCTGGCGCTGAGCCCGTTCACCGCCGCGCTGCTCGGGGCGCTGTTGCTCGCCGAGCCGATCACGCTCACGGCCACGGGCGGGCTCGTGTGCGTGGCGGTGGGCCTGTGGCTCGCGCACCGCGCCGAGGCGGGATAGGATCGGCCGGATGGAGCCGCTCGTCGCCTACCTGCACTACCTCGCCATCGTCCTCATCGCGGGCTTTCTCGTCGCCGAGATGGCCGTCTGTCGGCCGTCGCTCGACGCCCAGCAGGTGCGGCTGTTGCCGCGCCTGGACGTCGTGTTCTTCGGCGGCGCGCTGCTCGCGCTGGCGACGGGGCTGCTCCGACTCTTCTACTACGCCAAGGGCGTAGGCTTCTACCTGCCGAACCCCTTCTTCCTCGTGAAAATGGCGCTGTACCTGACGATCGCGATCCTCTCGATCAAGCCCACGACCTCGTTCCTGCGCTGGCGTCGGCAGCTGGTGCAATCCGGTGCGCTGCCGCCTGCGGCCGAGATCGCGGCCGCCCGCCGACTGATCCATCTGGAGGTCGCGCTGCTCGCGCTGATGCCGCTGATGGCCGTCCTGATGGCGCGCGGGATCGGGCGATAGCGATCGCCGCCGCGCCGGTGGGACTTCAGCGATCGATGGCTCAGCCGTTGCAGCGCCTCTCGACCGGATGAACACGATGGCGCGCGAGATCACGCGCGAGGACGTGCGCCGCCTCCTGGACGAGGGCGCATATCTCGTCGACGTGTTGCCGGCCGACGACTACGAGCGCGAGCACATCGCCGGCGCGGTCA
>QHSO01000292.1 GCA_003220475.1 Candidatus Rokuibacteriota bacterium
TGATCCTGGCCTTCGCGCTCGTGCAGTGGGGCCTGGGCTCGCCGCTCACGACCGTGGACGGCGGCACCTTGCTCGAGCATGTCTACCTCAGCGGCGAGACGTTCTTCACGCTCGGCCTCGGCGACGTCGCGCCCACGTCGCGACTGGCGCGCGCGATCGTCGTCGCCGAGGCCGGCCTCGGCTTCGGGTTCCTCGCACTGGTCATCGGCTACGTGCCGGTGCTCTACCAGGCGTTCTCGCGGCGCGAGATCGAGATCACGCTGCTCGACGCGCGCGCCGGCTCGCCGCCGAGCGCCGAGGCGCTGCTGCGCAGGCACGCGCGCGATCACGAGGAGCTGGCCGACCTGCTCGCGAACTGGGAGCGGTGGGGGGCGGAGACCATGGAGTCGCAGCTGTCCTACCCGGTGCTCTCGTACTTCCGCTCGCAGCACGACAACCAGTCGTGGCTGGCCGCGCTCACGACCATTCTCGATGCGAGCGCGCTCGTGATGGTCGGCATCGAGGGCGCGTGCGCGCGTCAGGCCGAGCTGACGTTCGCGATGGCCCGTCACGCCGTTGTCGACCTCGCACAGGTCCTGCGCCGGCGGCCGCGCGCGCGGGCGGTGGATCGGCTGGCGCGCGAGGACTTACGCAAGCTGCGCGCGGCGCTTGCCGCCGGCGGCGTCGTGCTCGACGACTCCGACGCCGCGGAGGACAAGCTCGCGGAGCTGCGCGCGATGTACGAGCCGTACGTGGCCGCGCTCGCCGCGCATCTGCTGATGCCGCTGCCGCAGTGGCGAGTGCGCGACGACGGCCGCCACAACTGGCGCGCGACGGCATGGCGGGAGTGATGGAGCGCCGACGCCTCGGACGCACCGACATGGAGGTCAGCGCGCTGGGTTTCGGCGGTGCCGAGATCGGCTACGAGGGCGTGAGCCAGGGGGCCGTCACCCGGATGCTCAATGGCGCCCTCGACGCCGGCCTCAACGTCATCGACACCGCCGAGTGCTATGCCGACAGCGAGACGCTCATCGGCCGCGCGGCGAGCGGCCGCCGCCGCGAGTTCTACCTGTTCACGAAGGTCGGCCACGCCGCCGGCTGGGGACGCGAGGACTGGCGAGGGCCGGCAATCGTGAAGTCCATCGAGCGCAGTCTCGAGCGCCTGCGCACCGACGCGCTCGATCTCGTGCAGCTGCACTCGTGCTCGGAGGGCGTTCTGCGTCGCGGCGATGCCATCGCGGCGCTGGAGACGGCCAGGCAGCGGGGACTCACGCGCTATATCGGCTACAGCGGCGACGGCGCGGCCGCTCGCCACGCCGTGCAGACCGGGCGCTTCGACACGCTGCAGACCTCCGTGAGCATCGCCGACCAGCAGGCGCTCGACGCCGCGCTGCCGGACGCGCGCGAGCGCGGCATCGGCGTCATCGCCAAGCGGCCGCTGGCCAACGTCGCCTGGCGCAGCCGCTCACGGCCACCCGCGAGCGCGTATCACCGCGCGTATTGGGAGCGCCTGCGCGCCCTCGAGTACGACTTCCTCGCCCGACCGCTCGACGCTGCGGTGGCCACGGCGCTGCGCTTTACCCTCAGCGTTCCCGGCGTGCACACCGCCATCGTCGGCACGACGAAGATCGAGCGCTGGAAGCAGAACGCGGCGCATCTCGACGCCGGCCCGCTGTCGCGCGGCGAGTTCGAAGGGATCCGTGCGCGCTGGCGCGAGCGTGCCGAAGCCGATTGGGTCGGCCAGACGTAGGGACGTACCCGTGAGGCGCTCACGGCGACTGAGGCGGAAGCCCGGGCACGCGCCCTCGCTCGCGCAGCTCGGAGAGCAGCGCGCGGGCGCGCGGCCGATCCCGCGTCGCCCACCGCGGCACGTCGCTGGGCGCGTCGTCACCCAGCACGGCCTGCAGCTCACGCGCCGCCTCGCCCCACCGATGCTGCGCGAGATAGAGCCGCGCGAGCTCGACGCGGCCGCCCGTGTGATGGGGATCGAGCTCGAGCGCGCGGATGAAGAGCCCCTCCGCCTTCGCGCGATCGCCACCCATGAGCGTCGGCAGCCCGGCGGCGAGACCGGCGGCGAGGATGAGCCCCTCGACGCTCGAGGGATTCAGTCGCAGGACCGTGCTCGATTCGTCGCGCACCGTCGTCACCAGTCCGAGCGCGCGCATCACGCCAGTGATCTCCGCGGTCCGGCCGCTGTTGAACGCGAGCAGCAAGTGAGCCCGCTCGTTGTGCGGCGCGATCGCGATCGCGCGCCTGGCGGCGCGGCTGCCCTGCTCGTACGCGGCCATCCGCTCGCGCTCCGACGTCGCGCGAAACTCTCCGGTGAGAAACCACGCGTCCGACAGCTCGACGAGCGTGTCGGCGCTCGGACTGGTCGCGGCCTCGGCCTCGAGCAGCGCCCGCGCGCGGTCGATGCGTACGGGATCGTCGTGCCAGGCGGCGAGCAGTGTGCGCGCGGTCTCGAGCGCCGGCCCCGCGGCCGCCGGGCTCGCGAGCGTCGCCAGGACGAGCAACGCCAGCCTCACACGCGCGCGCATGGCGTCGCACTCTACGGGAGCGCCCGCGAACGAGTCAACGTGCCGGTTGAAGGCGGGGCGTCACCGGGTGCATTCTTGTCGGGCCCATGAGCGTCCTCGTCACCGGCGGCACCGGACACCTCGGCGCCAATCTCGTTCGTCGGCTGCTCGACGAAGGCCAGGCTGTGCGCGTGCTCGTCCGTCCCGGCAGCGCCGCCGTCGCCCTCGATGGTCTCGACGTCGAGCGCGTGTGGGGCGACCTGCGCGATCCGCGCGTCGCCCGCGAGGCGGTGCGAGGGTGCCGGCGGGTCTACCACTGCGCGGCCTTCGTCTCGAGTGGGAACGGACGGGAGCGTGAGATCTACGACTGCAACGTGCTCGGGACGCGACATCTGCTGGGCGCCGCGCTCGACACGGGCGTGGACCGCGTCGTGGTCACGGGCTCCTTGAGCGCGGTCGGCGGGGCGGCGGGCCGGCCGAGCGACTCGTTGGGCCCAACGACTTCAAGCCCTCGCGCATGGGCCGCGTGCTCCTCGACTTCGCGCACGGCCGGCTACGCGCTTTCATCCCCGGCGGCTTCGAGTTCGTCGCCGCGCGCGACATCGTGCAAGGCCATCGGCTCGCGATGGACAAGGGACGCGCCGGTCAGAAGTACATCTTCTCGACGTCGTTCGAGACGGTGGACGGGCTGATGGCCATCTTCGAGCGCGTCACCGGCCGGGCGCGGCCGCGCCTGCGCCTGCCCTCCGGCCTCATGCTCGGCCTCGCGGTGGCGGTCGATACGATCGCGCGCCGCGTGGCACCGCACGCCGAGCCGCGTTTCACGCCTGGCGCCGTGCGATTGCTGCGCTCCGAACGGCGCGCGGACATCGGCAAGGCACGCGCCGAGCTCGGCTACCAGCCCACGTCGGTCGAGGCGGCCATTCGTGACGCGTACGACGATTTCGTGCGGCGCGGGATGGTGTCGGCGGGCCGATGACGGCGCCGCGCACGCCGCCAATGCTGCCGGGCGGACTGCCGCTGTTCGGCCACATCCTCGCGCTGCGTCGCGATCCGGTCGCGCTGCTGCTCGACGGCCACGCACGCTTCGGCGACGTCTTTTCGCTCCGGCTGCCCGGCGCACGCGTGACGGCGCTGATCGGCCCGCGCGCGCAGGGGGCGTTCTTCGCCGCCGCCGAGGATCGGCTCAGCGCGCGCGCCGTCTACGGGTTTACCATACCGATCTTCGGCCGCGGGGTCGTGTACGACGCGACGTCGGAGGTGATGGACGAGCAGATGGGACCGTATTCGTGGCCAGTCGCTGCCTCGTCGGCGCGGAGTTCCGCGCGCGCCTGTCGCGCGATCTCGCGCGGCTTTTCCACGATCTCGAGCGCGGCATCAACCTGGTCGCGATGGTGAATCCGTACCTGCCCCTGCCGGCCTTTCGTCGTCGCGATCGCGCCCGCGCACGCATGGCGGAGCTCATCATGCGCATCATCGCCGAGCGGCGGTCGGGCGCCGCGGGCGGGGAGGATTTCCTCGAGGTGCTGATGCGCGCGCGCTACGCCGATGGCCGCGCGCTGAGCGACGACGAGATCGTAGGGCTGCTGATCTCGACGATCTTCGCGGGCCAGCATACGAGCACGGTCATGGGCGCGTGGACGGGCATCCTGCTCCTCGAGCACCCGCATCGGCTGTCCGGCATCCTCGAGGAGCTGGCGAGCGAGGTCGGCGACGGGGAGATCACGCTCGACGCGCTGCGACGGCTCGCCGCGCTCGAGCGCTGCATCAAGGAGGCGGAGCGAATGCATCCGCCGCTCGTCATGCTGATGCGGCGCATCGTGCGCGACTTCGAGTACGACGGCTGGCGGCTGCCGGCCGGCGACCTGGCGATGGTGTCGCCCGCGACCGCGCACCGGCTGCCGCAGGTCTTCGCCGATCCCGATCGCTACGACCCCGATCGCTTCGGGCCGGAGCGGCAGGAGGACCGCCGCGTCAAGCACGCGCTCATCGGCTTCGGCGGCGGCCATCATCGCTGCATCGGGGCGACCTTTGCCCAGCAGCAGATCAAGGTGATCTGGACGGTGCTCTTGCGCGAGTTCGAGCTGTCGCTGGCCACCACCGGTCATCGCCCTGATTACGCGACCTTCGTCGTCGGCCCCCGACGTCCGTGCATCGTGCGTTACCGGCGCCGCCGGTCCCCGCTCACCGCAACGGCGCCCCCGCTGGCGGGCGCGCGGCGGCAGTCGTGAACGCGCCGCCGACGTTCGCCGAGGCGCGCCACCGGCGCCAGAAGGTCCGCGCGGCCGGCCTCGACCCCGACTACTGGTACGCGGTGGACCATGAGCGCGCGGTGCCGCGTGGGCGCGCGGTGGAGGTCACGTTCTGGGGCCGCTCCATCGCGCTCTACCGCGGCGACGACGGCCGGCTGCGGGCACTCGAGAACCGCTGCGCCCACCGCCATCTGCCGCTCACGCTGGGTACCGTCGAGGGCTGCCGGCTCACGTGCATGTACCACGGCTGGTCGTACGACGAGGCGGGCCGGCTCGCGCAGGTGCCGCACGATCGCTTTGGACACCCGTTGCCGGCGGTCACCGTGCGCGCGTATCCGGTGCAGGTACGCTACGGCCTCGTCTGGATCTTCCCCGGCGACCCGGCGCGCGCCGTCGAGCGGCGAATCCCCGACATCCCGGAGCTGGAGGGCCCCCGGCGCTGGGCGTGCGTGCCGCTGGACTTCACGTGGCGCGCGCACCACTCGCTGATCGTCGACAACGTCAGCGACTTCACGCACGCGTGGCTGCATCGTCAATACCGGCCGTTCACCGACGCGCGTCTCACGCGCTGCGAGGCGATCGGCGACCGCGTGTACGTCTCGTACGAGACCAAGATCGGGCGCGGGAAGATCTCCGGGCTGTTCGTCGACCGCCGGCGCGTCAGCACCGACGCCATGGACCTCTGCTACGAGTATCCCTATCAGTGGTCGAACACCGACGACAAGATCAAGCACTGGTGCTTCTTCCTGCCGATCGACGCGCGGACCACGCGGACGTTCTTCCTGTTCTACTTCGAGTCGCTGCGGGTGCCGCTCACCCGCGCACGCGTCCCGCGGCGCCTCATGACGCCGCTGCTGCGCATGGCCAACCGCCTGCTGGTGGCGCCGCTGCTGCGCCAGGACGGCGCCGCGGTCGAGGCCGAGCAGCAGGCGTACGAGACGCATCACGCGCTGCCCGTGCCGGATCTGAATCCGGCCGTCGCGCTGTTCCAGCAGCTCACCGTCCGGAAGTGGGAGGAGCACCTCGAGCGCGCGGGCGGCGTGTGAGCGCGCGCGCGACCATCTGCTGACCCTGCAGTCGCCGCGCGGCGGCTGGGAAGGCGAGATGGTCTGGTGTCCGATGATCACGGCGCAGTACGCGATCGTGCGCCACGCCGTCGGACGGCCGGTGGACGCGGCCGGCCGCGCCGGGCTCGTGCGGTATTTGCACGCCGCGCGCGCGCCGGACGGCGCGTGGGGACTGCATCCCGAGTCGAGCGGCTACGTCTTCGTGACCGCGCTCGTGTACGTGGCGCTGCGCCTGCTGGGCGTCGGGCGCGACGAGCCGATCGCCAAGGACGCGCGGTGCTGGCTGGCGAGCCAGCCCGGCGGCGTGCTCGCCATCCCGACCTGGGGCAAGTTCTGGCTCGCGCTGCTGAACCTTTACGACTGGCGCGGCGTGAATCCGTGCCTGCCGGAGCTGCTGCTCCTGCCGCGAGCGCTGCCGTTTCATCCGCGACGCTACTACTGCCACACGCGCTACATCTATCTGGCCATGGCCTACCTCTACGGGGCGCGCGTCCGCGTGCGGCTCGGGCCGATCGCCGACGAGCTGCGCGACGAGCTCTACGGAGCGCCCTGGGCGACGCTCGACTTCGCCGCCCACCGCGACCACGTCGCGACGTCCGACCTCTATGTGCGGCCGGGCCGGGCGCTGCGCGTCGCCGTCCGCGCCCTGCGCATGCTCGAGCGCGCGGTGCCCGCGGGGCTGCGTCGGCGCGCGCTGGAGGCGTGCTTCGAGCGCATCGTCTACGAGCAGCGGGTCACGCGCCATTGCGCGCTCTCTCCGGTGAACGGGCTGATGAACTGCCTGGTCCTCTGGTCGCGAGACCATCCCGACCTCGACGCGAGCCTCGCGGGCCTCGAGGACTGGCGCTGGCAGGATGCCGAGCAGGGCGTCCGCTACGCAGGCGCACGCTCTGCGGCCTGGGACACCGCGTTCGCGCTGCGCGCCCTGACCGCGTCGCCGTCCGGGCTGGTGCTTCTCCGACGGCGCGCATCGCTGGCCGGTGAGCGACTGCACCGCTGAGGCGCTGACCGCGCTGCTCGAAGCGCGCGCGCTGCTCCCGCCCGGGCGTCTGGCCGCAGCGCTCGAATTCGTTCTCGCGCGGCAGAACGCCGACGGCGGCTTCGCGACCTATGAGCGCCGGCGCGGCGGCGCGTGGCTCGAGCGCCTGAACCCCTCGGAGATGTTCGGCCGGTGCATGACCGAGCGTTCGTACGTGGAGTGCACCGCCTCCGCGCTCGGCGCGCTGTCGCGCGTGCGCGCGGCGCGGCCGGATCTCGCGGGCGCGCGCGTGGAGACGGCCATCGAGCGGGCCGTGCAGTTCCTCCGCTCGACGCAGCGGGCCGACGGCTCGGTGCCGGGATTCTGGGGGATCAACTTCACATACGGCATCTTCCATTTCGTCGAGGGGCTGCGTGCGTGCGGCGTCGGCGCTGACGATCCCGCGCTCGTACGCGCGGCGGCCTGGCTCGTCGGGCATCAGCGCGCCGACGGCGGCTGGGGCGAGCATCACGCGGGCTGTCGCGAGGATCGCTACGTCGAGCATCCGGAAAGCCAGCCGGTGATGACGGCGTGGGCGCTGCTCGCGCTCCTTCAGATCGTCAAGCCGACGGCGCCCGCCGTGCGTCGCGGCGTCGACTGGCTCGTGGCGCGGCAACGCGCGGATGGCGGTTGGGCGCCCGGCGCCGTCAACGGCGTCTTCTTCGGCTCAGCAATGCTGCACTACCGACTCTATCCGGCGTACTTTCCGGCGTGGGCGCTTGCGCGGTACGTCGTGGCGCTCGGGGCGTCGTGATGGCGCCCCGCGTGCTGCTCGTCTAGCCGCGCTTCGGCAACAACCATTTTCTCAACTTCGAGCACATGACGCCGTTCTATCCGGGCTGCCGCGCCGTGATGCCGTCGCTTGGCCTGCTCACGTTCGCCGGCGCGCTGCCCGCTCAGTGGGACGCGGCTCGTGGACGAGAACGTCCGCCCGCTGACTCCCGATGACCTCGAGCTGCGCGTGGGTCGCACCCTCGCGGTGACGCCGCGTCAGACGCCCGAGACGGCACCGTCGCCTGCGGTCGGCATCACATCGCAGCCATGAGCCGCGCGAGCGCCGTCTTGACCGCGGGCCGCTGTATGGCGGCGACGATGCGGTCGAGCGCCGACGACGTTACGGCGGCGCGCCAGAGCCGCGCCGCGGCAAACGACGCGTTGCGAGATCCCCTCCGCCGTCGCAGGATGCACCATGCGTCCCGCCTCGCCCGCCACGAGCCGCCCGGGCGACGCGAGGCGTCCGACGCGGTAGGTGTAGGCGATCGGATGACCCTTCAGGCCGCCGACCGGCACCGCCGCGCGCAGCCGCTGCGCGTAGTGCTTGTCCAGGAACGCCTCGAACACGCGACGCGCGTTGCGTTCGCGCCGCGGATCGTCGTAGCAGACGCCGATGTTCACGCGCGTCGCGCTTTCCGGGAAGAGCCAGCCGTAGCCCGGCGTCACCAGACGATCGAAGACCATCTCGACGTGATGCGCGCGAACGGGCGCGCCCTCCCACCAGCCCATGATGGCTTGCATCATGCGCGGCGGCGAGCCGTCCACCGTCAGCCGCGAGTGGGCGCCGTCCGCCACGATCGTCCAGCGCGCGGCGATCTCGCGCCCGTCGCGGCTGACGACGCCCGCGACGCGGTCGCCGTCGCAGCGAAGCGTCTGCGCGGTGAACCCCCCGACGAACTCGACGCCGAGCGCGCGCGCCCGCTCGAGCAGCGTGAGATCGAGCGTCCGCCGCAGGCAGACGACGGCGGCCGCCGATTCGCCGCCCGAGACGACAGCCTCGCGCCCGCCCGGGGTCACCAGCCGCAGTCCGGTGACGCGATAGGCGTGCGGCACGATGGCGTCCCAGACGCCGAGCTCGCGGAGCGTGCGGATGCCGCGCGGTGAGAGGCCGCTGCCGCACGTCTTGTCACGCGGAAAGTCCGCGCGATCGAGCAGCACGACGTCGCGGACACCCAGCTGGGCCAGGCGCAGCGCCGCCGCCGCACCTGCCGGCCCGGCGCCGACGACGACCACCGCGGCGCCCGTCACGACAGCACGCCGCGCAGCGCGCCGCCGGCGTAGCGCAGCGTCGCGAGCGACAGGGACAGCGCGACCCGCGTGCGCGCGTGCAGCGGACGCCGGTCACTGCCGCGCCGCAGCAGTCCGGGCAGCGCGTGGCGCACCACCCGGGCGTACTCGCGCGCCATAACCGACATGCGGCCTTCCTGTGTGGACAACAGCGCCATCGACGCCGCGCGTCCGCGCGGGCTGCGTGTCCAGTAGTGCAGCAGGGCGGCGCGCAGAACGCGCGTCTCCGGCGTGCGCGCGACGAATACCGCATAGAGCGCCTCGGCCAGCACCAGCCGAGTGCGCTGCGGCCCCGCGCGGCGCGCCGCGAAGCG
>QHSO01000008.1 GCA_003220475.1 Candidatus Rokuibacteriota bacterium
TGGCATCTGGCGTTTGGGATGGTCGTCGACTTCCGAGGTACGCCAGATGGACGAAGAAAGCCTGCGCGAGAAGGCGCGCCTGGTGGTCCGAAACGGCAAGCTCCCGCGGCGACGGCCCGACCGTACCTGGGGAGGTCCGGGCGTCGGCGCCCAGTGTGCGATCTGTGAGCTTCCCGTGCAAGCCACCGAGATGGAGTTCGAGATCGAGTTCGCCCGCGACGGCAGCAATCCGGGGCTGGACAAGTTCCACGTCCACCTGCAGTGCTTCGCGGCGTGGGAGTTCGAGCGAGGATCCGCCTAGACTAGCCGACGCGCCGGCCCAGGCAGCGCGCGCGCTCGAGCGCACCCACCACGGCGTCGGTGAGCGCATCGGGATCCACCGGCTTGGCGACGTGCAGATCGAAGCCGGCGGCCAGCGCCTGCGTGCGGTCGTGCGGGCTCGCGTAGGCGGTGAGCGCGATCGCGACCATCGGAGGCCGACCGTCGGTGCGCTCGCGCTCGCGCAGCTGTGCGACGAGCGCGAAGCCATCGGCGCCGGGCATGCCGAGATCGCTCACGAGCACGTCGACGGCCACATTCTCGAGAGCGGCGAGCGCGTCGCTCACCGAGGCCGCTGTGTGCACCTCCGCGCCGCGGTCGGCGAGCGCGACGCCCACCAGCTCGCGCGCGTCGGGATGGTCGTCTACGGCCAGGATGCGAATGCCCTCGAGCGGTCGGGCGGCGCGGACGGTACGTGGCCCCGCGCCGATAACCGGTCCGCGCGACTCCCGGCTCAACGGCAGCTTCACGGTGAACACGGCGCCGCGCCCGAGCCCGTCGCTGTGTGCGCTGACGGTGCCGCCGTGTAGCGTGACGATGTGCCGGACGATCGCGAGCCCGAGGCCGAGGCCGCCGGCGCCGCGCCCGCGCTGGCCCTGCCGGAACCTGTCGAAGACGTGCGGCAGCAGCGAAGCCTCGATGCCGGCGCCGGTGTCGCGCACGGTGACGATCGCCTCGCCCGGCTGGTGCGACAGCTCCACGGCAAGGCGACCTCCGGCCGGTGTGAACTTGATGGCGTTGGAGACCAGGTTCGCGACGACCTGGGCGAGTCGCACGGGATCGCCGTTGACGACCGCCGTGCCCGGCTCGAGGACGACGTCGAGCGCAACGCCCTTGGCCTCGGCATCACGCCGCAGCGCCTCCACTGCGGCGCCCACGACGCCGACCACGTCGACCGGCTGCCGCTCGAGCTGCATCTTGCCGGAGATGATCCGCGAGACATCGAGCAGATCGTCGATGAGCTTCGCCTGCCACAACGTGTTCCGCTCGATCGTTTCCAGCGCGCGCGTCGCCTGCTCGGGGCTCAGCCGCGCGGCGCGGAGCATGCGCGCCCAACCGAGCATCGCCGTGAGCGGCGTGCGGAGCTCGTGCGAGAGCGTGGCCAGGAAGTCGTCCTTCGAGCGGTTGGCCGCCTCGAAGTCCGCACGGGCGGCCTGCTCGCGCGCGAGCAGGCGCGCGTTGCGGATGGCGGACGTCGCTTGCTCACTGAGCCGCGTCAGCAGCGCCTCGTCGGCGTCGCCGAACGGCCGTCGCGCGCGGTTGGCGACGTACAGCAGGCCCGCCACGCCATCGTCGACGATCGGCACCACGAGCACCGCGGCGCCCAGATAGTCGTTGCTCCGCAGTGGCTGGGCCGTGGTCATCACCAACCCGCCGAAGCCTTTGCCGCGCTCGATCCGCGCGACGTCGGGGGCCGGGTCCTCCGCCGGCACGCGATGGCGCAGCGCCATGACATCCGGCGTCTCCGTCTCAGGCAGCGCGATGGCGGCGGAGTCGGCGGCACACAGCTCGCGGGCCGTCTCGCAGACCAGGCGCAGGATCGCGTCGAGGTCGAGCCGCTCGTTCATGCGGCGCGAGAGATCCGCCATGGCGGTGGCCTCGCGCTCGCGACGCCGCAAGTCTTCCTCGACCTGCCGCCGTGCGGTGACGTCGCGGACCACGGCGACGTGGCGGCCCGGCAGCACATGGGCGGTCGCGGAGAGTTCGACGTCACGCTCGCTTCCGTCCGGCCGCAGCAGCCGCAAGCCGCCGACGAGGGAACCCTTGGTCTGCAGGCCGAGCCAGAGCGGCTCGACGTCGCCGGGCAAGGCGGCGTCGTGCAGACGGCGGCCGAGCAATCGCTCGCGCGGAATTCCGAAGAGGTCCTCGGCGGCGGGATTTGCGTCGACGGCGCGCGCGTCGTCGTCGAGCACGACGATGGCATCGAGCGTCGACGAGAAGACCGCGCGCAGCTGCGCCTCGCTGTCGCGCAGGGCGCGCTCGAACCGGTCGCGATCGCGCGCGGCCGCCTCGAGCGCCGCCGCGAGGCGATTGACCTCCGTCACCGCGCTCGCCGTGTGCGCCGGCGCGCGTCCCTGCCCGAGCGCTTCCGCCGCGTCCACGAGCGCAAGAATCGGCCGCGCGATCCGTCGCCCGACGACGAGCGCGAGCAGCGCGCCCCCGAGCAGCACCGTGAGGCCGCCGGCGACCGCGAGCAGCAGCGAGCCGCGCAGCGGCGCGTCCACGGTCTCCGCGGGGACGGCGATGGCGACCGTCCAGCCCGTGAACGCCGACCGGCTATACGCGGCGTAGGCGGCAACGCCGTCGCCGTCGACGCCGCGGATCCAGCCGGCGGGACCCTCGAGTCGACCGAGCAGCGCGCCGACGGGTCGCCCCAGCCAGGTCTCGGGCATGCGGCTGCGCGCGACGACGAAGCCGTCGCGATCGATGATCGTCCCCGTCCAGTCGGACGGCAGACTTTGAGAGGCGAGGAAGCCGCTCAGCGCCGCAGGCTCGAGGTCGGCGGCAAGACCGTAGCGGAGACGGCCGTTGCGAATCACCGGCACGACGATTTCGATCGTCGGCGCGCCGGTCGTCCGATCGACGAGCACGTCGGACAGCGCGGGCTGCAGCCGTCGCGTCATGTCCACGAAGTACGGCCGGCCCGCGAGCGAGGCGCGGGTGCCGCGAGCGCCGACACGCGCGGTGCGCAGGATGACCTCACCTCGCGCGTCCGTGAGGACGATGGCGCGCCACCAGGGTTGCGTCGGCAGCACACGGCCAGCATGACGCTCGAACGTGTTGTATTCGTCGCGATCGAGGTGCAGCGACGCCGCCAGCGCCTCCAGCGCTTTCATGGACGTCTCGATCTCGCGGTCGACGGCCAGCGTGAGTGCGCGCGTCGTGTCGCGCAGGCCGCGCTCCGTGGAGGCGCGCTCGCCGCGGCCGAAGACGATCACCATGACCGTCGCGAAGACGAGCACCGGCACGACGGCGGCGACCACGAGCATCAGCAGGTGCCGCCGCAGAGGAAACACCGACGCGGCTTTGACTGACATGCGCATGGAGGATAGCGCGGCGATCTCGACGGGGCCACGAGAAGCTCACGCGATTGGGAAAAATTTTTCACACGTCTGGCGGCCGTAGGCCGAGTTGCGTGCTGCTTGCGCTTTTCGCAGGTATGCCTACTTGGCTCGTTTTCGGCCGCGCGCTCTTGAGCGCCCTGATCGTGGCCCAGGCGGCCGAGCCACGACCGCCGGTGTATAGTTGGCGTCGGTCGCGCCAAGCGCGGCCGAACTGAGACCTCGGGAGACTCCCCATGAGCGCCGTCAAAGACCTGATCGGGCCCGCCGTTGACCGCCTTGCCTCCGACCTCGAGACGCTGTCGCGCCAGATCCACGATCATCCCGAGCTCGGGTATCAGGAGGTCAAGGCAGCGACGTGGCTCACGGAGTTTCTCGACAAGCACGGATTCAAGCTCGAGCGCGGCGTGGCTGGCGTCGACACGGCGTTTCGCGCGACCATCGAGACCGGCGAGGGACCGACGATCGCGATCCTGTGCGAGTACGACGCGCTGCCCGGCATCGGGCACGCGTGCGGTCACAACGTCATCGCCGCCGCAGGCGTCGGAGCGGGCGCCGCGCTGGCGGCGGTGCGCGATCGGCTGCCGAAGGGCCGGGTGCAGGTGATCGGCACGCCCGCCGAAGAGGGCGGAGGCGGCAAGATCCGGCTCATTAAGGGTGGCGTCTTCAATCGCGTCGACGCCGCGATGATGATCCACGGCTTCGATCGCTGGATTCTGCATCAGGACCTCCTGGGGATCGTGCGCGCGGGTTTCGAGTTCACCGGTAAAGCCGCGCATGCCTCCGCCGATCCGTGGGAAGGCGTCAACGCCCTCGACGCCGTGATCCAGACGTTCAACAACGTCAGCATGCTGCGGCAGCAGATCCGGCCCGAATCGCGCATCCACGGCATCGTCACCAGCGGAGGTGCCGCGGCGAACATCATTCCCGAGTTCGCGTCGGCCCTCTTCTACGTGCGCGCGCCGGAGCTCGACGAGATGTGGGCGCTGCAGAAGCGGGTGATCGCCTGCGCCGAAGGGGCCGCCAAAGCCACCGGCTGCACGCTCAAGGTCGTCCAGCAGCCGGACAACGCCTACGAGCCGATGAAGCGCAACGGCACCCTGGTCGAGCTCTTCCGCGCCAACGCGCGCGTGCTCGGCGTGGTGGAGTCGCCGGAGAGTCGTGAGCGTATGGGATCGTCGGACATCGGGAACGTGAGCCAGGTGATTCCCGCGATCCAGCCCATGGTGCAGATCGCGCCCGAGGGCACGCCCATCCACTCGCGCGCGTTCGAGGAGGCGGCCGTCCGGCCGCTCGCGCGCGACGGCATGCTGGCCTCGGCGAAGATCATGGCCATGACCACGTGCGACCTGCTCGCGAATCCGGCCGTCGTCGCCGACGCGCGCCGCGAATTCGACGCGGCGACGGCGCCACGCCGGGAGCGCGCGTGAGCGGCGCCGACGCGGTCAAGCCAACGGTCACCGAGGCCGTCGACCGGCTCGCCGACGATCTCGAGCGACTCTCGCATCGCATCCACGACACGCCCGAGCTGGCCTTTAAAGAAGAGCAGGCGCACGGCTGGCTCGCGGAGTTCCTCGAAAAGCACGGCGCGCGCGTCGAGCGTGGTGTCGGTGGGCTCGCCACGGCGTTCCGCGCGACGATCGCCGGCATGGGGGCGGGCCCGACGATCGCGATCATGGCGGAGTACGACGCGCTGCCGGGCATCGGGCACGCGTGCGGCCACAACGTCATCGCCACCGCCGGCGTGGGCGCCGGCGCGGCGCTCGCGGCGCTCGGTACGCTGCCGTTCGCCGGCCGCATCCAGGTCATCGGCACGCCGGCCGAAGAAGGCGGCGCGGGCAAGGTGAAGCTCATGGACGCCGGCGTCTTCGACGGCGTGGATGCGGCCATGATGATCCACGGACGCTGCGGTACGCAGGTCTGGCGTCCGAGCCTCGGCATCATCAAGGTGAAGGTGGAGTTCTTCGGGCAGGCGGCGCACGCTTCGTCGTGGCCGTGGCGCGGCGTCAACGCGCTGAACGCCGTCATCGCGCTGTTCAACGCGCTCGACGCCATGCGCCAGCAGATCCGCACCGATGCGCGCATCCACGGCGTCATCACGAAGGGCGGCGAGCAAGCGAACATCATCCCCGAGTACACGAGCGCCGAATTCTACCTGCGCGCGATCACGGTCCCCTACTGCCACGAGCTCCTGCGGCGCTTCACTGCCGCCGCGGAGGGTGCGGCCACCGCCGCCGGCTGTCGCGTGCAGGTCACCGCCGATCCGACGGTCCACGAGCCACTCAAGCCGAATCCGACGATGGCCGAGGCGTTCAGGCGCAATCTGCAGTACATCGACTTTCCCGAGGATCCGGACGACGGCCAGGCGGGCTACGGCTCCACCGACTGCGGCAATGTGAGCCAGCGGCTGCCGACGATCCATCCCTATATCCGGATCTCGCCCGATGGCGTCCCCGGGCACTCGCGCGAGTTCGCGGAGTGGTCGCGCTCGCCCCTCGCGAGAGCCGGGATGCTGGCGGGCGCCAAGGCGCTGGCGCTCACGGCGTTGGACCTTCTCGCCTCGCCGGAGGCACTGGCGCGCGCCAAGCACGATTTCACCCGCGAAGGAGGCAACGCATGAGAGCGGCCGGCCTCGTCGTCGTCGCGTTGTTGCTGGCCGGGTGTTCCAGCATGATGTCCGGCGGCGACAATGCCGCCGTCGCGGAGTTGACGAACACGTCGGGACAGTCGGTGGGCACGGCGCGCTTCACGCAGGCCGGCAATGTCGTGCGCATTCTGGTCGAGGCGAAGGGACTGCCGCCCGGGCCGCACGGCGCGCACATCCACGCCGTCGGCAAGTGTGACCCGCCCGACTTCAACAGCGCAGGGCCGCACTTCAATCCGACGAACAAGCAGCACGGCGCGCTGAACCCGCAGGGCTCGCACGCGGGCGACCTTCCGAATCTGACCGTCGGTCCCGATGGCACGGGCCGCATGGAGACGACCACCGAGCAGCTCTCACTCGGCTCGGGGCCCTCGTCGGTGTGGGACGCCGACGGCAGCGCCCTCGTCGTGCACGCCAACGCCGACGACTTCAAGACCGATCCCACCGGCAACTCGGGCGCCCGCGTCGCCTGCGGGGTGCTCGTGAAGGCGCCCGGCCGCTGAGCTAGGCCACGGCGGCCGCCAAGCGGCGCGGCGCGACGCCGATGTACTCGGCGCGCGGCCGGATGAGCCGGTTGTCGGCGTACTGTTCCATCGCGTGCGCGCACCAGCCCGCGACACGGCCGATCGCGAAGATCGAGGTGCAGAGGTCGGCCGGGATACCGAGCGCGTCGTAGACCACCGCCGAGAAGAAGTCGACGTTCACCGGCAAGTCTGTGCGCGCTTTCATGGCATCGTACACGCGCTCGGCCACCTCGAAGAGGCGCGCCCGACCCGTGGCCTCCGCCATGCTCTTGGCCATCCCGCGTAGCACGCGCGCCCGGGCGTCGTCCACGCGATAGACGCGATGGCCGAAGCCGGGTACGCGCGCCTTGGGGTTGGCGCGCTCGGCCTTGGACAGCGCACCGCGCGCACCCAGCCGCGCCTCGATGAACGCCTCGGCTTTCGCGGGATCGCCGATCTCCTGCAGCATGCGCAGCACGTCCTCGTTGGCGCCGCCGTGTCGCGGCCCCTTCAGCGTGGCGATCGCGGCGACCACGGCCGCGTGCAGGTCGGCCAGCGTGGCGACGGCCACGCGGGCCACGAACGTCGAGGCGTTGAACTCGTGGTCGGCGTGCAGCGTGAGGACGACGTCCATCACGCGCGCGACGTCCTCGCTCGGCGCAACGCCCTCCAGCAGATGCATCACGTACGCCGCGTGCGAGCCGCTCGACACGGCCGCCGCCGGAGCGCGGCCGCTGCGGATGCGATGCCAGGCGGCAACGACTTCCGGCACGCGCACCATCAGTCGGAACGACTTGCGCAGATTCGCGAGCGCGCCGCTGTCGGCGACATCCGGATCGAGGGCGGCATCGAGCGAGATGGCGGTGCGCAGCGCATCGAGTGGATGGCAATCGCGCGGCAGGCTGCGCAGGAGTGCCTCGATGGGCGCCGGCAGGCCGCGTGCAGCCACGAGACGCGCGCGGAAGTCGGCCGCCTGGGCGGCGTCGGGCCGCTCGCCGGTCCACAGCAACGCCGCCACGTCCTCGAAGGGCACCGCCCCCGCGAGCTCGCCGATCTCGTAGCCGCGATAGAACAGGCGGCCCGCCGCGCCGTCGATGGCGCACACGGCCGAGCGCGCGGCGATCACGTCCTCGAGTCCCGCTTTCCATTGGTCGTGCATGGGCGCCTCCTGTCACGTCGCGGCCCGTTGGTCTGTAAATTGATTATACATGATTTATATTGATTCAACTGGATGGCTACGTCAGCCGTCTCGCCGCAGACGGCGGCGACTGGTAGCGTGGAGGCCGCGGTGGCGACAATCGTGGTGGACGGCGAGGAGTATCTGACCGGCGAGGACGCCGCGCACGCGCTCGGCGTGAAACCCGCGACGCTCTACGCCTATGTGAGTCGCGGCATCCTCAAGTCGTACCGCCAGGGCACGAAGCGGCGGCGACTCTACCGCCGCGCGGAGGTCGAGGCGCTACGCCGACTCGAGCGGGGCCGGCCGCCCCAGATTCCTCCCGCCGACTCATGGATCAGGGATTAGGCGAGCGCCGAAACCACCTTGCGGGCCTGGTTGAGGTGATCGATCGCGTGCAGGCGCAAGAAGACCGCGTACGCCTTCCAGTCGATCTCGTCCTCCCAGGACAGCGCCACAGTCGTGCCGTCGGTCGCCTCGGCGTTGATGACGACGGTCACCGGCGCTCGCACGCTCGTCGGAGCGTCGTCGGGCGCGGCGGTGAGATCCGCGACGATGTCGGCGTGGACACGCGCGAGCTCGTCGAGCACCGCCGGCCATGGCCGCGCGAGCGGGTCCTTCGACTGCAGCGACGCCGGGATGGGCGGACCGGCCGGCCGATGCCCGGCGAGCAGCTCGCGTAGCTCGTCATGCGAGGGCCGGTGCGTCTCGAGGACGTGGTCGGCGATCTCGTGCAGGCTCCACTCGGCGGGCCATGCGCGGCGCGCCGCGCGGGTCGGATCGGCCGCGCGCAGGAAGTGTTCGAGATTCTCGAAGGCGGTCGTCACGCGGCGGCGGATGACCGCCGTCGGGGCCAGCGTCCCGTTGTCGCGCAGATAGTCGCGGACGCGCGCGCGCAGCGCCGTTTGCGTTTCCGCCGCCACGACGCTCATGGGTTAGCCTCCGTCTCGGCGGCGCTCGGCGGCGCGCTCGGCCTCGAGGCGCTCGAGGGCGACCTCCGAGTGATCCGCGAACCTCATCGCGGCCGCGAGGGCGCGGTGGCCGGCGCGCTCGGCGATCAGCCGGTGCAGCGTCTGTGCGATCCGCCGGTAGGCGGGATGGCCCTGCGGGGCGCTGCGGAGCTCGATCAGGTGCATCGCCTCGCGCGCGTTCATCTCCATATAAAAGCGGATGCGGTACGCCATCGCGACCGCGTAGGGCGCCACGTCCACGAGCCCGGCCGCCGCGATCGCGTCGTGCAGTGACGCCGACGCGTCCAGCGCGCGATGCCAGCGATCCTCGACGTGCGCCTCGGCGATCGCCTCCGGCATCGCGGATCCGTGACGCGGAGAAAGCCGCTGCCACTCGAGCGTGAGCAAGCGGTGCCGCTGCAAATCCCGGAACGCGCCGTAATCGGCGAGCACGTCGAAGCGATACGCCGTACGCTCGAATGCGCGGCCCGGCCGCTGCCGGCGATTCGTCCGCCGCCCGACGTACGCATCGAGCACGGTGCGTCGCTCGGCCTCGGACATCTTCTGCGCGACCTCGAGCAGGCGGTCGTCCGCCACGTCCGAGACGGCATAGAGCGCGGCCGCAACCACCTTCGCCTCGCCGTCGGGATCGAAGTCCGTCAGCGTCACCTCGTCGCGCGGCGTCGGCGCCTCGTCGGCGAGGATCTCGGCCGCGACGCCGGCGATCGCCCGGCGCGTCTCGTTCAGGTAGGACGACCAGGCGACACCGCGATCGGGCAGGTCCACACGCCGGAGGAACGCGGGGATGACCTTACGCAGCTCCACGAGCATGAGGTCGGCGTAGGCCCGCACCTCCTGCAGCGGATGCGCGCGCATGCGAATGAGCAGATTCTCGTAGGCCTGTCCCGTGCCGTAGATGCCGACGTTCGACGTCGTTGCGGCCGGCAGCAGCCCCCGCAGCGTGTCGAGCGCCTTGGCGCGGATGCTCGTCCGATATGCGGCCTCCGACGTCTGCGCCTCGCGTGGAAACCGCTCGGTGAAGTGCTGTCGGAGCACCGGCAGCAGGGCGCGATAGGTGTCGAACATCGCGTCGAGCGTCTCGACGTACCGCGTGTGCAGGTCACCCTCGAGCTCGCGCGGCACGTGATATCGATAGCGACCGGCGACGAGATCGTCGTACGGGATGTAGCGGGTCGATTGCTCGAGATACGCGGCGAGACGGCCCCACTCCAGGACTTTGGTCAGGATGTTCGACGCGCCCTCACAGGCCAGGTGCACGCCGCCCAGCTGTGCGACCGAATCGTCGCCGTATTCGAAGAACATGCGGCCGTAGAGCTCTTCCGCCCGCTTCGTGTCGAAGCCCACCGGCGCTCCCGGCGTTCCGCTCGGGAGAAACTCGTCGAGAAACAGGCGGCGCAGCGATTTCGGCGAGCGCGAATAGCGAGCAAACAGCGCGCCCTTCACGACCTCGGGGAGATTGACGAGCGCGAAGACCGGACCGTCGAGATTGGTGACGTACGGCGAGAGGGCCGCCCGCTCCTCCGGGCTGAACTGTTCCGTCATCCGCGCAGCATTCTACGCCAGGGCTCGCAGCAGCGCCACGAGGCCGACCGCGATCGCGACCGACAAGAGCAGGTTCACCCGTCGCGCGGCGAGGACGAAGACGACCACCGCGCCCCACAGCGCGGGATTGGTCCAGCCGAGCGCCAGCCGGCCGTCGCGCACGAGCACCAGCGGCACCGCGAGCGCGGGCAGGACGGCCAGCGGCACCAGCCGAAGCCACAGCCGCACGCGCGGCGGCAACGGCCGACGCGCGAGCGCCAGCAACATCGGCGCGCGCGTCAGGTACGTGGCGGCGGCCATGCCGACGATCACGAGCCACACGTCGCTTCTCACGCGCACTCCTCGTCACCTTCGTCCGCCGCGTCCACCGGCAGCACGCTCGCCGCGAGGAGACTCACGACCAGCCCGGCCACCACGATATGCCAGTTGCCCGGCAGTATCAGGGCCAGCGTCACCGCGAGGACGGCCGCGCCGATCGCGACGAGCCAATCCGCGCGGCGGCGCAGCTGCACGGCGACGAGCGCCAGGAACACGGCCGGGAACGCGAAGTCCAGGCCATACCGCTCGGGGCGCTCGACGAGGCCACCGAGCGCAACGCCGACGGCGACGCCGGCGATGAATGCGCCCGAGATGGCCGCGGCGCTGCCGAGATAGACCTTGGCGTCGGGCGGCCGCGAGCGCGCGACGGCGACGGCGAACGACTCGTCGTTGATCACGTGGGCGATGAGCGCGAGCCAGCGTCGCGGGTAGCCGCGGAACGCGGGGGCGAGCGTGGCCGCCATGAGGTAGTGCCGCATGTTGACGACGTACGTAGTCACGACGATCGCGACGGCCGGCGCGCCGGCCGCGAGCATCGGCACGGCCACGAATTGCGAGGCGCCTGCGAAGACCAGCACCGACATGCCGAGCACCTGGGCGGCCGTCAGGCCCGTCTGCGCGGCGAGCCCGCCGAAGACGGTGCCATATACGAAGACCGACGGCACGAGCGCGAGCGAGCCGACGAAGCCATCGCGCACCGAGTCGGCGCCCGGGCGCGCCGCGCCGGCGGCCGGCCGCGCGGTCAAAAGAACGCCCGCTCGACGAAGAGGACGGCGCCGATGAGGAAGATCGCCAGGGACGAGCTCCAGACCATGCGCCGCTCCCAGCGCGTGTGACGCAGCACCACGAGGGCCGGCAGCGCCACCGCGACCACCAGCCCCTGCCCGATCTCGACGCCGGCGTTGAAGCCGAACAGTGAGAGCACCAGGCCGTGCGTCGACAGCCCGAGCTCGCGGAGCGCCGACGAGAACCCGAAGCCGTGGACGAGCCCGAAGCAGAAGCTGACGAGCCAGCGCCGGACAACGACCGGCTTGCCGAACAGGTTCTCGGCGGCGACGAGCGCGATGGAGAGCGCGATGACCGCCTCCACGAGGCGGTCGGGCAACACGACGATGTTGAGCGCGGCCAGGGCGAGTGTGATGCTGTGGGCGAGCGTGAACGCGGTGACGATCTTCGCGAGACCGAGCCAGCTGCCGCCGCGCAGCAGCAGGCCGAGCAGGAACAGCAGGTGATCCCAGCCTGTGAGGATGTGCTCGATGCCCAGCAGCACGAAGCTGCCGAGGCCGCGAGTCGTCGAGCTGCCAATGTTGAATCGGCCGTCACGCATCGACGCCTCGAAGACGAGCTGACGCGTCTCACCCGCCCACTCGATCTTCGCCAGCGTGTGGTGGCCGACACCGAGCACGTCGAAGATGTCATCGCGGATCTCGAGATCGTGCAGCCCGACGGGACAGGCGAAGTCCAGGAGCATGGTGAAGCTCGGCGCGTCGAAGCGCGAGGGCTCCATGCGACCGGGTCCAGGCTCGCACTGGATTCCGTTGCCCCGCAGCCGGATCGTTCGTCGAAGCACATCGAGTAGTCGCTCCCGAGCCTGGACGCTGCCCCGCTGCTCGAGCCGGAGATCCTCGGCCATCTGCGAGGTCAGCGCGGCCGTCGGCAGGGTCAGCGCGTAGCGCACCGTGCTGCGCTCGACGGTGATCGACGCATAGCCGGTGCTTCCGCCCGAGTGAGCCGATGCCGACGTGCCCGTGCCTATCAGCACACTCATTACGACACACACGGCAATGGTGGATCGCTTCACCGCCGAGCCTCCGCCAAGGCCTGCTCCCACTCCTGGCCGATAAAGCGCGACATGACGTACACCTCATCCCCGCCCTCGAGACGCATGTACTGGAGCACCTTCTGCGGGTTCGGCGACCCGAAGTCCGCCGCGAGCAGTCGTCGCCCGCTCTGAAACAACGCCACCGAATATGCGGGCGGATCGAGGCCGAATTCTCGAAGGCCCTGCTCGGCCCATTCTGTGCGCTCCATCACGCGGATTGGCGCAGAGACGTGGAGGAATTTGATCGAATCGTCGAGATGAGTGGCGAGCGAGCGCGGCACCGGCGCGACGCGGGACTCCAGTCGCCATGGCCCGCCCGCGCGGGTGAACGTCCACCGCGCAGCCCCGGTGATCAGCTCGACCCGATCGACCTGAGCCGGCGCCTGTCGAAGGACTCCTGCCGGCACGAAGCGAATGAACTGACCGCTGTCACGGATCTGGCCGGACAGCGCCATCGCGCCGAGGAACGCGAACGCCAGCAGGGCGCCCACGCCTGTGAGGAGTCCGCGGCGGCCTATCGTCGACGCCACCAGACGACGGCGCCGCTGAGGATCACCGCAAAGGGCAGGAAGACTTCGACGGCGAGGAAGATCTGCTGCATCTGACGTTTCGTCAGAAGTACCAGCGGCGGCACCGGGATGCGCGACCGCGCCGACGGCATCTGATCCTCGCGGACGAGCCACCGCACCATGGAAATCGCGAGATCCGCATTGGCCATGTAAGGCAGGAACGAGTTGCTGACGAAGTCACCATCACCGGTCACGATAAGCCGAAACGGCGGCGCGCCCGCGGTCGATTGCGGCCACGTTCCTTCGGCGGCCACGGCCAGCACCTGACGTCCTGGTCGCGCTCCGACCGGCGTCCTGGCCGACGCGCCTTCCAGTTCACGCTCCGCCACCGGGCGGACAGGGCGAGTGTAGCTTTCGGTGCTGCTGCGGAACAGCGGCGCGAGCGTGACGCCGGACGGCGGCGGCACCAGGCTGATCGCCCGAATACCCGGAAAGAATGACAGCGCCAGTTGCCGTGTGATCGGGTGTGCCTCGTAGACGGGGACGGCGACCACCTCGGGATCCGTCGAGTAATGGTCGAGAGGATCGACGACGACATTCTGCTCCACCACGATGCCGAGCCGCCGAAGCGTGGTCGCGAGGTGCGGCTCGATCACGAAGCCCAGGTCATACGCGAGCAGGGCGGCGCCACCACCCGCGAGATACGTGGCGAGCGCTTCGCTCTCTCCGGGCAGATACGTCGTGCGCGGGTTGAGATCGACGACGGCGGCGCACCCCGACGGAATTGCAGGCAGGGTGGCCGTGACGATCTTGCGCACGTCATAGCCCAAGGCCTCGAGCACACGCCGCATTCGGCCCGCGCCGTGCCCCCGCATCAGCACGACGCCCGCGCCGTGTTCGCCGTGGCTGTGCCCGGCCAGTCCCTCGAAGTGGGTGTGAAACTCGAAGTTGTCGATCGGGTACTCGTTGTGGCCTTCCACAAAGCAGATCGTCGTCACGGCCTGCCGAAGAACGCGCTGAATGCCGAGCGCGATTTGATTTTCGTCGGTGCTCATCACTTGAACGCGCCGGCCGTCGGCCTCGAGGACCGCGGCGTTGTAGATGCGCACCCCGAACGTCTCGGCCACGGTCGGCTGCTTGTCTGGATCGACGGTCCGTACGCGGAGCCGCGGGTTTCGGCGGCCGAGCACCTCCACCATGTCGCGCGCACGCTTCCCGGCCGGATCCTGCGGCTGATAGAAATACGTGAGCTTCACGTCCTGCCGCAGCCCGTCGACGACCTCTTCGGCCTGATGCGACGGAGTGAAGACCTGTTCGCGAGTCAGGTCGAAATGCGCGTCGTGACGGACGAGCGCAACGTTGGCGAGCGCCGCCACGCCCAGCGTGGCCACGACGACGGCGGCGCTATACCCGACGGCGGCCAGCCGCCGCAGTCGCGGCTGCAGCGGCAACCGCACCCCCACGCTGAAGAGGCCGAGCATCGCCACGAGCCATCCGAGGAACCACAGCGAATTCACGGCATCGAACTGTGTCACGCCGGTTTAGCGTCGGGCGAGCGTACGCACGCTCAAGAGGAGACATGCCAGCATGACGGTCAGGAAGAAGCCGAGGTCCGACAGAAACAACGCGCCGGTCGCGAAGGGCGTGAAGTGCGCGACGAACGAGAGGCTCGTGACGATGGTGTCGAACGGGTCGGGCAGCAGATAGCCGATGGAGTCGATCATCCACATCAAGATGCCGATACCCATGGCGATCACGGCCGCCACGATCTGGTTGGCGGTGAGGCCTGACACGAGCAGGCCCACCGCGCTGAGCGCGCCGGCGAGCAGAAAGAGTCCCAGGAAGCCGCTGTAGATCGGTCCCCAGTCCGGCTCCGCGTAGATGCCCAGCACGACGGCATGGCTGGCCGTGAGCAACAGCATCAGCGCGATCATCGTCACGCTGGCTGCGAACTTCGCCAGCACGATCTCGAACTCACGCACGGGCGATGTCAGCAAGAGCTCGAGCGTCCCGCTGCGCCGTTCCTCCGCGAGCAGCCGCATGGTGATGACCGGCACGATGAGCAGGAACAGCACGGCCGCCTGGAAGAAGATGCGGACGAGCTCGGCGGTCCGATTGAGGAACAGCATCAGCGTGAACGTATATCCCATCAGCAGCAGATAGACGGCGATGATCGCGTACGCGATCGGGGAGGAGAAGACGGCCTTTTCCTCCTTCATCAGCAACGGCAGGAAGTTTCTCACCGCGCCGCCTCCGTCCGCTGGGCGGTCAGCCGCAGGAACAAGGCCTCGAGATCCACGGGCGCGGGCTCCATGGCGAGCAGGCCGAAGCCGTTGCCGACGACGGCGGTGGCCAGCGCTTCGCCGACACTCCGATCGGCGTCGACGACGTACGTGGTGGCCGAGATCGCGGGCTCGCCCTCGGCCTCGACCGCCGTCACGCCCGGCACGCGTGCAAGACAGGTCCGCACGTGCTGGTCATCGCCTCGAATTCGAACACGCAGGCGCTGCGCCATGCCGGAGCCACGCAACGCGTGGACGCCGAGCAGACGTCCGTCGAGGAGGATCGCGATGCGGTCGGCCACCCGCTCGATCTCGCCGAGGATGTGCGAGGTGACCAGAATCGTACGCTCGCCTCCCAGCGAGCGAATCAGCTCGCGCATCTCGATGATCTGACGCGGGTCGAGCCCGTTCGTCGGTTCGTCGAGGATCAGCAACGCGGGGTTGCCCAGCAGGGCTTGAGCGATCGCAACACGCTGACGGTAACCGCGTGACAGCCTGCCGATCTGGACGTCGTGCATCTGCTCGAGGCGGAGGCGATGCATCGCTTCGCTCACCGCGCCGCTGAGTCCCGGCGCGGTCAGCCCCTTGAGTCGGCCCATGAAGCCTAGAAATTCGCGCACGGCCATGCCGCCGTAGAGCGGCACATCCTCCGGTACGTAACCCACGCACCGGCGCGCCGCCAGCGAGTCGTCGACGACGTCCAGGCCGGCGATGCGCGCTGTCCCCGCTGACGGTCGAAGATAGCCCGCCAGAATGCGCAAGATCGTCGTCTTGCCCGAGCCGTTCGGACCGAGTAGCCCCATGATCTCGCCCGCGTCGACGGCCAGTGATATACGGTCGACGGCAAGGCGAGGACCATACCATTTCGTGAGTTGGTCAGCGGCGATGACGGGCGCTATCAAGCTATCCTGCTGGCGCAGCGGTCGGGGCGGTGTCACCCGCCCCGACCGTGCTGCTACATCGCGTCAGCGTGCGGCGACGCGCTACTCGAACTTTTGTGGATCGTGGCTCTTGGCCGCCTTGGCGGCCGGGCCATCGAGGTCGTGCGCGGTCATGAAGTTCGCATTCTCGCGACCCTGCAAGACCCGAATGTACTCGTAGGCGTTCAAGATACCCGTCGGGTAGTAGGCCAACGAGATGTCCGGGAGAAGGTTCTTCGTCACGTTCTCCGAGAAGTAGACGTTGTCGCTGGTGAGGACGACCGTGCCCGTCTTCGGCAGCCGTACGACGGCCATCTGGCTGCCTGGCGTATGGCCCGGCCAGCGTTTGATGACCACGCTCTGGTCACCGAATACGTCCATGTCACCCTCGAGCTGGTCCATCTTGAACTTGTTCGGCAACGCCTCGCCGATCCCGTTCCGCAGGCACGCGACGTCGCCCGGAATGTACGGGCCCGCCGTCCCCGGCTCGGGCCAGGCGGCATTCTTCATCTCATCCTTCTGGACCAGGAACGTGGCGTTGGGGAACTTGCAGACGTTGCCGCCATGGTCGAGGTGCATGTGGCCGACCGCGACGTATTTGATGTCGTTCGGCGTCAGGCCGATCTTCTTCAGCTGGGTGTCGATGGCGACATCCGGTGTCCGCACGACCTGCAGCGCCTGGGCCATCGGGCCCCAGTAGCTCGGGTCATTGATGAGCTTGTCGTTGTTGCCGGTATCGAACAGGAAGTTGCCCTTCGGATGCATGACGACGAAGAATCCGACCGGGACTTGAACCTGCGTGCTCGGGGCGCCGGACTGAAGCGCGCTCTTGGCGATCGTGAGCGGACCCGAACTGAACGCGTACATCTTCATGCCCGCCGGCGGCGCCTGAGCGAATGCCGGAAGCACGGTGGCAACGAGCAGGAGAGCGACTGCGAACGGAACTGCCGAGCGCTTCATCTTTACCTCCCGAGTTGGGACGAACCGCTCAAGACTGACGGGACACGACAGAAGCCTGGACTCTCCTTTCCCCGACCGCATCTGAGAGCGAGCCGAGTATCGTTACCGGAAACAAGGCTGTCAAGGGCCTCCGACCGATCCGCTGCGCATGTACACGGGCGCTCCGGCACCGGGGAAGAAGTCCTCTCGCGGGGGCGAAAAGACGTCGATGACCTCGGTGTCCTCGACGAACCACGCCTCGTGCTCGACGCCGCCCGGAACGACCGCGAGGTCGCCCGGCCCGCACGTGCGGCGCTCGCCGCCGAGGCGAAAATCCATCCGGCCGGAGATCATCCAGAACATTTGCTCGTGCGGATGGCGGTGGGCGGCGGCGTGCGCACCCGCCTTCATCGACCACCACACGATCATCTCTTTCTCGCCGATGAGCACGCGGCGACTGATCTGGTCGGTCACCTTCTCCTGCGGCAGATCCCTGAGCGTATGGAAGCCTTTCATCACGGACATCACGGTCTCCTCCCAGGTGGTGCCACACGCTAGCAGGGGTAATATTCTCGCGCAATGACCCGCGGCTGGACCGACGCCATCGCCCGAATGCGCGGACGGATCACGCGGACCGCCGAGTCCGTGACGAGCGGCTTTCCACACTTCGCCGATCCCGCCACCGGCAACTGGACGACGTCGCCCGGCGGCGACTGGACCGGCGGCTTCTGGAACGGAATGCTCTGGCTTGCCGCCCGTTATGGCGACGACCCGCGGGCGCGGTCGTGGGCCGCCCGGTGGACGGCGCGCCTCGCGCCGCGCGCGAGCTCCGACACGGTATTTCGCGGCTTCCTCTTCTATTACGGCGCGGCCCTCGGCGCGCTGCTCTGCGGCGACCGCGCGGCACGTGAGACCGCGTTGGCGGGCGCTCACGGCCTTGCCGCCTCCTATAACCCGCGCGCCGAGGCGCTGCCGCTCGGCGCGGCCGCGGAGGAGGCGTCTGACGTCGGCGCCGGCGAGGCCAATGTCGACACGGTGCAGGCGGCGGCGCTGCTCCTGTGGGCGCACCGGGAGACCGGCGACGCCGTGCTGCGCGACATCGCGGTGCGGCACGCCGCGCGCCACATCGAGTTCTGCCTGCGCGACGATGGCTCCGTGTGTCAGTCGGCGTCATTCGATCCGGCGACCGGCCGCATGCTGCGCCGGTACACCCACAAAGGGATCACCGACGACAGCACCTGGGCGCGCGCGCAGGCGTGGGGCATTCTCGGGTGGACGGTCGCGCACGTGTGGTCCGGCGAGACACGCTTCCGCGACGCCGCCGAGCGCGCCGCCGACTGGTGGTTGGCTCACGCGCCCGCCGATCGCGTCGCCTTCTGGGACTTCGACGATCCGAAGATCCCGAACACGTTCCGCGACACGTCGGCGACCGCGATCGTCACGGCGAGCCTGCTGACGCTGGCGCCGCGCGCCTCGACGCCTGAGCGCTCGCGCGCGTATCGCGGTGCGGCCGAGGCCACCGCGGCTGCGCTGGTCGAGCGCTATTTGCGGCCGGACGGCGTGCTCACCGACGGCTGCTATAGCCCACGCATCGGCCTGGCCACACGGCACGAGCTCGTGTGGGGCAGCTACTATCTCTTCGAAGCGCTGCACGCACTGGCCGGGCTGTACGATCCCGCGAAGGTCGCCTAGGAGGTCCGATGGCGCGACTTCAGGTCGGCTTCATCCCTATCGAGGGCGGGCATTATTACAAGGAAGCACTCGAAGAAGTCACGCGGGCGGAGGAGCTCGGCTTCGACTCCGTGTGGATGGAAGAGCATCACGCGGTCACCAACCATTACTGGCCGTCGCCGTTCCCGGTGCTCGCCGGGTTCGCCACACGTACGTCGAAGCTGAGGCTGGGCACCGACATCGCCGTGGCGGCCTTCTATCATCCCGTCCGGCTCGCGGAGGACATCGCGATGCTCGACGTGATGTCCAACGGCCGCGTGACCCTCGGCATCGCGATCGGCTATAAGCCCGACGAGTTCGCGCTCTACGGCGTCGATCTCGAAAAGCGCGGCGCGCGCTTCGAGGAGCAGCTCACGATCATCAAGGGGCTGTGGACCGAGGAGAACATCTCCTTCAAGGGCACGTACTACACCGTCGAGGGTCGCATCGAGCCCAAGCCGGTGACGAAACCGCATCCGCCCGTGTGGATCGGCGGCTGGGGCGACATCACGCTGCGCCGCGCGGCCACGCTTGCCGACAACTGGATACCGGGACCGACGGCGGATCTCGCGCGACTCGTCCGCGGCAAGGAACAGTTTCTCGCCAATCGTCGCGCAGCGGGGCGGACAGCGCCGATCACCGAATGGCCGCTGACGCGCGATCTGATCATCGCGGAGACCGACAAGAAAGCGCGCGAGCTCGCCGAAGAGCACATCATGGTCGCGTACCGTCGCGAGTACGCCGGCGGCTGGCGTCATCCGTTCATCGACGCCTCGATCGCGACCGACCTCGACAAGTTGATGGCCGACCGCTTCCTCATCGGCGGCCCTGACCAGGTAATCGCGAAGATCAGGAGGTTCGTCGACGCGTACGGCATGACCCATCTGATCTGTCGAATGTTCTTTCCGGGGATGCCGCACACGCACATCATGCGAGGGCTCGAATTGCTCGCCCGCGAGGTGATGCCCGCGTTCAAATAGCCGCCATTACGAGCGAATTTCGGTCCGACCAAAAGTCGGGCATGCGACGTAAGTATTTGATATACTGGCGGTTGCCGCTGACTTCGTATGTAGGGAGTAAAGTCATCGCGCAGCCCGTCTATCGCGTCGATCGGTCGTACTCGTGGAACTACGGTCACTCGCCTACGTTGCCGCGCGTCCGCCGAGTGCCGTCCGGACCCGGCGGCAAGCTCTTCGATCACCCGCTGAACTCGCCGATCGGCATCGCCGCCGGCCCGCTGCTCAACAGCAAGTGGATCGAGGCGTACTCGCGCGTGGGCTTCGACGTGCTCACGTACAAGACCGTCCGCTCGATGGCGATGCCCGCGCACGCACTGCCGAACATTCGTCCCGTCGAGAACCGCGAGCACGCGGCGATCGCCACCGCGAAGCGCGTCGACGGGCAGCCGACGCTGGCCGTCTCGCTCGGCATTCCGTCTGTCGAGCCCGAGGTGTGGCGCAAGGACGTTCGGCGCGCGAAGGACCGCATCGGGTCGGGGCAGGTGTTGATCGTCAGCGTGGTCGGCACGTGGGCGCCGGGAATGGACGCGGAGCAGCTCGTGCAGGATTACGCCCGCTGCGCGGCGTGGGCGGCCGAGGCCGGCGCCGACGCGATCGAGGTGCATCTGGCCGTTCCGGATCCGTTCGCCGAGCAGCCGCAGCTCATCTACGAGAACATCCCGCTGTCGGCACAGATCCTCTACCGCGTGCGCACGACCATGCCGAAGCCCGTGCTCGCCAAGCTCGGTGTGTTCCGCACTCCGCGGTTGCTGCACGAGACGGCCACGAAGCTCGCGTCGTGGGCGTCCGGCTTCGTCATGACGCACGGCGTGCGCCGCCGCGTGGTCGACGAGGCGGGCAATGCCGCGTTCGAGGGCGCCGGGCGTGACCGCGCGACGATCGTGGGCGCCGACACGTGGCCGCTGGCGTCGCGACAGATCGAGGAGATGCTGTCGTGGCGAAAGGCCGGAGCCTGGGACCGCGCGATCCTCGGCGTGGGCGGCATCACGACCGTGGAGCGCGCGGACCACCTGCTGCGCGAGGGCGCCGATGCAGCGCTGATCGCGACCACCGCGCTGTTCGATCCGCTGTTCGCCATTCGGTTCCGCCAGCTGCGCTCGACCGCCGTCGCCTGAGCGGGCGCTCGAGCGCGCGCGGCCGACCCGTCGTCCCGCCGCGTACGTGTGCTAGGCTACGCCGGTGCGCTGGCTGATCGTCCTTCCATTCAATCGCGGCGGCTTCATGGGAGTGGATTTCGGCGAGGAGCTCGCCGCGCGCGGCCACACGGTGCGATTGTTCGAGTACCGACGCGACAACGCGCTGTACAAGAACAAGTCGACGAAGGCCGCCTACCAGCTATGGATCCTGCGGCTGCTGGAGCGCGCCTGCGCTTCGTGGCGCCCCGACGTGGTGCTCGTCATCAAGGGTGGGCCCATCACGCCGAACCTCGTGCGCCGCGTGAAGGCGCGCGCCGACACGCTGTTCGTGAACTTCTTCCCCGACAACCCGCTGTGGATGATCCCGTTCGGCTGCATCGAGGCCTACGACCTGTTCTTCACCAAGGAGCGTTACGCGATGCGCAGCCTGCAGCAGGTCGGGCTGCGCAATGTGCACTATCTGCCGATGTACTGCGTGCCCACGTACCATCACCCGGTCGTGCTGTCGCCCGAGGAGACGCGCCGCTTCGCGTCGCCGGTGTCGTTCGTCGGCAGTCGTTACGATTACCGCGAGCGCTTCGTGCGCGAGATCGCCGACGCGCCGCTGCGGCTTTGGGGCTCGGGCTGGAACCGCAGTCCGGATCGGGTGGTGCGCGGCCTCATCGCCGGCGGGCCCGTCTACGGCCGCGACAAGCTCTGCGTGTACTCGGGATCCATACTGTCGCTGAACCATCACCACCCGATGAACGACATCGTCGGCGTCAACACGCGGGCGTTCGAGCTCGCCGCCGCCGGCGTCTGCCAGCTGGTGGATGCCAAGGAGGACCTGTCGCCGCTGTTCAAGCCTGGCGACGAGGTGCTCGTCTATCGCGACCTCGCGGAGCTGCGGCGCCTTCTCGATTACTTCCTCGCGCGGCCCGACGACGCGCGCGCGATCGGCGAGATGGCCCGCCGCCGCGCGCTCGCGGAGCACACGCTCGCCCATCGCGTCGACGAGATGCTGCACGTGATGCAGGAGCGCTTCGCCATCGGCGCCACGTCGTCCGGCCCCGGCGCTCTCGCGTGAGTGCGCAGGCCCCTGCGAGTCGCCCGCCGGCGTGCCTCGGCACCCTGCGCTGAGACGTCGACGATGACCGAGTCGCTGGCTCGTGAGCTCGTGTGCATCGACTGCGGCACCGCGCATGCGCTCGGGTATCGCCTCGAGTGCGAGAAGTGCCGCGGACTCCTCGAGCTGCGCTATGACCTGGAGCCGCTGCGCCGCCTTGGCCCGACCCTGCTCTCGGGCGATGGCCTCTGGCGGTACGCGCCGGTGCTGCCGATCGCCGATCCGGCGCATCGTGTGACGCTCGGCGAAGGCGGCACACCGCTGCTGCAGTGTCCCCGTCTCGCGAAGAGGCTCGGCGTGCGCAGCCTCGTCATCAAATTCGAGGGTGCCAATCCCACGGGCACCGTCAAGGACCGCTCGTCCGCCACCGGCGTGGCCGCCGCGCTGCAATTCGGCTTCACGGCGACCTCCGTCGTGTCGAGCGGCAACGCCGGCTCGTCCATCGCCGCCTACTCGGCGCGCGCCGGCCTGCGCTCGCTCATCTTCGCCTACGAGCGCGCGTCCGCGCCGAAGCTGTTACACATGGCGGCCACCACCGCGGACCTCGTCCTCTATAAGGGCGTCTACGACGATCTCATCACGCACTGGGATCGCCTGGTGGAGTCGCGTCTGTTCTTCGACTGCGGCGCGTCGCGCAACGCCTACAAGCACGAAGGGAAAAAGACGATCGGCTACGAGATCGCCGAGCAGAGCGGCTGGCGGCCGCCCGACGTCGTGGTGGCGCCGGTCGCCGTCGGCGAGACGTTCATCGCCGCCGCGCGCGCGTTCCGCGAGCTGCGCGACGCCGGCTGGATCCCGCGTGCGCCGCGCATGGTCGCCGCGCAGGCGACGCGCGCCAATGCAATCGCGCGCGCGTTCCGTTCGGGGCGCGCGCTCGAGCCGCTGAAGATCGGCTACACCGTGGCCGAAGGCCTGGCCGCCGGCAACCCCGGCCGCAAGGGCGAGTGGGTCCTGCGGTTACTGCGCGAGGGCCACGGCGCCGCCGGCGACGCCGAGGACGAAGAGATCCTCGAGGCACAGCAGATGCTCGCGCGCACCGAGGGCATCTGGGCGGGACCGACGGGCGTGGCGACCCTCGCCGTGCTCGCGCGCATGCTCACGGCAAAGGAGCTCGATCCCACGCAATCGTACGGTGTGATCGTGAGCGAGACCGGGCTCAAGACCGAGGCGGCACCGCCGAGTCGAACGGCAACGGCGTTCGACTACGAGTCGCTGGCGCGGCTGGTCGAGGAGCGGCTGGCCCGCGCCTAGACCGTTGCCGCGCGCGTTCTATCTGCGTTCAGCGCCGGTCGTCGCGCGCGACCTCCTCGGCTGCATCGTCGTCTCGCAGCGCAGCCGTGCGCGGACTTCGGGGCGCATCGTCGAGGTCGAAGCCTACCTCGGACCCGAAGACGAAGCCTCGCACGCCGCGTTCCGCCCGGGCAGCCACCATCTCTTCTACGGCGTGGGCGGACACGCGTATGTCTATCTCAACTACGGCGTGCACCACTGTCTCAACGCGATCACCAATCCCGCCGGCCGGCCGGGATGCGTGTTGATCCGTGCGCTCGAGCCCCTCGAGGGAATCGGCACGATGGCGCGCCGCCGCGGCGTGTCCGCCGATGCGCGCCGGCTCGCGAGCGGCCCCGGCAACCTCACGCGCGCGCTCGGCCTCTCGCTGCACGACAACGGCGCCGATCTCACGCGCGGCTCGCTCGTCATCCTGCCGCCCGACCGCCCGCGCGAGTTCCGTATCGCGCGCGGGCGGCGCATCGGCATCACGCGCTCGATCGAGCTGCCGCTGCGCTTCTGGATCGCCGGTCACCCGAGCGTTTCCGCCGGTCCCCGGCGCTGACGCGGCGCGCGCGCGGCGCCGCGGTGCGGAAATGCCAGACGAGCGATGTGAGGTCGCCCTGGCGACGCGCGCGTGTGACGGCGAGGCCGACGGCGACGCGCCGGATGACACGGCGCCAGAACGGCCGCGCGATGACGTTCCACGTGAGTACAGACAGCTCCCACCGTCCGGGGAAACGCCGAAACAGGGCGCGGGCCACGCGCGTGCCGACGCCGGAGCGCCGATACGTCCTCAGCACGAAGAACTCGGCCATCTCCCGGCTCGGTACAGTGTCGACCGCCGGCAGCTCGCGAACGAGCGCAAAGCCCGCCGGGCGTCCGTTCACCCGGACGATGAAATGGTGGCGATCGTCGCGGCGCCAGAAGCGTCGGTGCCAGCGGGCCGAGCCGTACGTGCCGTCCGCCTCGACGCCCCAGCGCTGGCCGACCAGGTCGTAGATGTAGAGTTGCACGAGGCGACGGACGATCGGGACGTCGCGCGGTCGCAGCGGGCGCAGCGTGACGCGAGCCACGCGCCGTCAGCGCTCGCGGCGGAGCGCATCGGGATCGAACAGCGCGTCGTCGAGGCCGGTGTTGACCGCCGCCGATCGCACCAGAACGCGGACGACGAGCTTCCCGTCGACGAACGCTTCCTGCCGATACGGCAGCGCGAAGCCTCCGACGAGCGGCCGATGCTCGGTCAGCGACAGATCCACGACGCCGTCGCCGGTCGGCAGCTTCTCGCGGGTGACGAAGCGGACGACACCGCGCTCGGGGTCGAGCCACACTTGCGGAACGCTGCGCTCACCGGGCCGCGCGCCGATGACGGTCACCGTGCGATCGCCCGAGCGTGTGACGTAAGTCACGTCGTCGCGCACGCCGAGCACCTTCCACTCGGCGAGCAGATCGGCGCCGGTGCGCCGCAGCGGGACGAGCAACTGTGTGGCGTCGCGTGTTCCGGCCGGTGGCGCTTCGAACGTCTTGCCGCTGGGCGCGCGGACCCACACGCGATCGCCGACCGTGAGGCGAACCTCTTTCTGGCCATCGATCGTCTGCTCGACGCGCTGGCGGCGCGGCAGCTTGACGTAGACGCGCTGCTCGCCGCTCGACTGCGGATGGCGACCGCCGGGGTCGAACAGCGTGAGCGTCTGATCGATGACGAGGTCGGCGACGTTGACGTCGCCGAGGCGACCGAGAAACGCATCGACCGCCGTGCGCGCGTCGGCTCCGGACGCGGCGATCACGGGAAGCTGCACGGCGATCAAGACGATGCCGACCACGGCCCGGAGCACGAGTCGGTTATACGGGCCAGGCACGTGAGAAGTCAATGAAAAGCCTGCATTTTTCGGCCGAAAATGTTGACACTACAACGCCCGCTCCGTATCATCGAAGCAACCTAAGGAGCGCCCGTGCTGACCTCCCCCGATACCCTGACCGGCGGCATTCTGGAATTGATCCTGAGTGCCGGCCCCATCGCCAAGGCGGTCCTCGCCGTGCTGGCGATCTTCTCCATCATCAGCTGGGCGCTGATCGTGGAGAAGTGGTGGCAGTTCCGTCGCGTGCGCCGCCAGACGCTCGCGTTCCTGCGCGTCTTCCGCGAGGGCCGCCGGCCGAGCGTCGTGGTCGCGTCGGCCAAGAAGCTCCGCGAAAGCCCGCTGGCGCAGCTCTACGTCGCGGCCTACGACGAGATGGCGGCCGGCCACGACCTCGACGCGCTCGTGGACGAGGGTGACGAGGGCAGTACCGCTCGGCTCACCGCCGCCGAGCGCGCCATGCGCAGCGCCTCGGCGCTCGAGGTTGCCAAGCTCGAGCGGTACCTGCCGTTCCTCGCGACGACGGCGAGCGCCTGTCCGTTCATCGGTCTGTTCGGCACCGTCGTCGGCGTCATGAACTCCTTCCACGGCATCGGCGCGCAGGGCTCGGCGAGTCTCGCCGTGGTTGCGCCCGGTATCTCGGAGGCGCTCGTCGCCACGGCGGCGGGGCTGGGAGCCGCCATCCCGGCCGTCATCGGCTACAACTATTTCGTCAACCGCGTGAAGCACTGGGCAACGGAGATGGAAGGATTCGCGCTGGACATGCTGAACCTCCTGAGCCGTCCGACACCCAAGCTCGCGCGGCCCGTGAAAAAAGATGGCGTTTAGCACCGGCTCGCCCGAGGGTTCGCGTCGCGTCGGGACGAGCCTCGCCGAGATCAACATCGTCCCGCTCGTCGACGTGGTGCTCGTGCTGCTGCTCATCTTCATGCTCACGGCGCCGATGATGTACCGCGGCATCGACGTGAACCTGCCGCGCGCCGCCGCCAAGCCGACGGCCGTCGAGGAGCGCATGGTCCTCACCGTGACGAAGGAGCGCGCGCTCTATCTGAACGACAAGCGTGTTCCACCCGGTGGACTCGAGAGCATGCTGCGCGACGCGTTCCGCAATCGCACCGACAAGACGGTCTACCTCAAGGCCGACGCGGGCCTTGCCTATGGCACCGTGATCGAGACCATGGACATGGTCCGGCGCGCCGGCATCGAGCGCCTCGGCATGGTGACCGAGCCCGTCCGCGAGCGCTGACCATGAGCATCGCCGCCGCCACGATCCGGATGCGTCCGGCGCGCGGCCCCGCCCTCGGGAAGGCACGGCTGCCATTCGCGGCGACGGTCGTCTCCACGATCGTGCACGTCGCGCTCGGCGTTCTGGTCGTGCTGACGGCGCGCGCATGGTCGCAGTCGCAACCCAAGACCTACGTCGTCAATCTCGTGCCGGCCGTCGCCGCCGTCGGGTCACCGCAAGGGCAGACGACGCCGACGCTGCCGCCGCGGCCGGCCGATGTCCCGCGCACCGAGCCCGCACGTCCCGCCGAGCTGCCGCAGCGCGATGCCGCGCGACCAATAGCGGCGCCGGATATGCCTCCGCGCGCGCAGGACGCGCCGTCGCTGCCCGACCGTGCGAGCAGCGCGCCCCGCCCGTCGGCGACGCCACGCGCCGGCGACAAGGAGCTGCCGTCGATGGCGGCGCCCACGCCGACATCGAAGCCCTCACCGGAACGGGTGCCCACGGAGACGGTGGCGCGCGCGACGCCGCCGCCGCAACCGATCGGCCGCGCGGACGGCTCGCCACAGGGCGCGGGCGCGTTGACCCTGAACCGCTCCGACTTCCAGTTCGCGTGGTACATCAGGACGGTGCACGCGAAGATCACCGACAAGTGGGCGGGCCGTGCGCTGCCGGGCCAACAGCCGGTGGCGGTGTTCGACATCAATCGGGATGGCCGGATCAGCGGGCTCGCGATCAAAAAATCGTCCGGCAACTCGTACTATGATCAGGCTGCGCTGCGCGCCATCACCGAGGCGGCACCGTTCCCGCCCCTGCCGTCGGAGTACGATGGGCCGGCTCTGGGCGTCGAGCTCGGGTTTCATTTCCCCGAACGAGGCTAATCTTCCGAAGAGGGTAATCACTGTGTGTGTTCGAACGAAGCTCGTCGTCATCGCACTCCTCGTCGTTCTTCTCATACCGTGGGCCGGACTGTCGCCCTCGCGCGCCCAGAACCCGGGCCAGAAAACGACGGTCATCATCGACATCCTCGGGACGCCGGGCAAGAAGATCAACATCGCCGTGCCGGAGTTCACCGTCGTGTCCGGAACCGAGAGCACGGGCGCGGCCAAGCTGCTCGCGTCGGTCACCGGCAGCGATCTCACGTTTTCGGGATTGTTCAGCGTCGTGGCCGGCACCGGCGCGATTCCGGCGAACAATCCCGCCGCGCTCGCGCAGTCGTGGCAGGAGTTCGCCGCGGCGGGTGCGCACGCGGGCCTGCACGGGCTGCTCACCGTGCGGCCCGATCGGCTCGACGGTGAGATGCGGCTCTACGACCTGACCACGCCCGGGCAGCGGTTGATCGCGACGAAGAAGTTCGACACGCCGATCGCCCAGCCGCGACGCCTCGCGCACAAGATCGCCGACGAGGTCGTGCTGCAATTCACCGGCGAGCCCGGCATCGCCGACACGAAGCTCGCGTTCGTCCTGGGGCCGCGCGGCGCCAAAGAGATCGTGATGGCCGATTACGACGGTGCCGGAACGGCGCCCGTCACGCGCAACGGCTCGATCAACCTCACGCCGGTGTGGAGCCCGGATGCGCGCTCGCTCGCCTACACGTCGTACAAGCAGGGCTATCCCGACCTCTATCGCGCGTTTCCGTTCGAGCGCCGGCCGGAGCAGACGCTGGCCGCCTTCGTCGGCATCAACACGTCGCCTGCGTTCAGCCCCGACGGCAAGAGCCTCGCGCTGACACTCTCCAAGGACGGTAACCCCGAGATCTACGTCCTCGCGCTCGCCACAGGCACGATGCGCCGACTCACGCGCAACGCCGGCATCGACACGGAGCCGACGTGGTCGCCGAACGGCCGCCAGGTCGCGTTCATCTCAGATCGCAACGGCGCGCCCAACGTCTACGTGATGGACGAGCAGGGTACGGGTGTGCGCCAGCTCACGTCGGGAGGCTTTCACACCCAGCCGCGGTGGTCGCCGAAGGGCGACAGTCTCGTCTACACGGTGCGCCAGGGCGTGCATGACCTCTGGATCGTGAACGTCGACGGCTCGAATCCGCGACGACTGACGTCGGGCACGGGCGACAGTCAGGGCGCGACGTGGGCGCCCAACGGTCGTCATGTCGCGTTTCAGTCGAATCGCAACGGACGCTGGCAGATCTTCGCGATGTTGGCCGACGGCTCGGGCCAGGAACTCATCACAAAGGGGCCCGGCGAGGCGACAAGTCCTTCGTGGTCACCTCGACTACCGTGATAGGCTTTTGTCGTTGAAGCGGACACTCCAGCGCACGCCAAAAGGAGGCGTCATGCTTACGCGCTGTTCGCATCTTGCGTTTTCCGTCCTGCTCGTCGCCGCGGTGGCGCTCAGCGGTTGCGCCAAGCGCCCGGCGACCACGCAGGCCGCAGCGCCCGCGCCGACAGGCGCCGCGACCAGCACCGCGGCAACGCCGTCCAACACCCAGCCGGCGCAGCCGAGCGGTGGCAGCACCACACCGAGCGGCGGCGGTACCACCACGACACCGCCGACCAGCAGCACGGCGCGTCCAGTCGTGCAGGATTTCGCAGCGACGCCCGAGCTCACGGATGTCTTCTTCGACTTCGACAAGTACGACATTCGCCCCGGCGACGCGAAGACGCTGGACTCGAACGCCAGCTGGCTCAAGTCGAATCCCACTCACCTCGTGCTCATCGAGGGCCACTGCGACCAGCGTGGCACCAACGAATACAACCTCGCGCTCGGCGAACGGCGCGCGAAGTCCACGATGAACTATCTCGTGTCCCAAGGCGTGCAGGCCAACCGCATCACGATCATCAGCTACGGTGAAGAGCGCCCGCAGTGCACCGAGCACACGGAATCGTGCTGGGCCAAGAACCGCCGCGCCCACTTCCTCGTCAAGCCACGGTAGATCGGGATTCCATGGCGAGGAGGAGGCGAGCCCTTCTCCTCGCCGGCTTGCTGCTGGGCGGCTGTGCATCGATGCAGGATGCCACCGGTGTCGCCACCCAGCAGGACCTCCTCCAGCTCCGGACCGACGTGACCGTCGCGCAGCAGCGCGCCCAGCGTGCGCTCGGCGAGGCGGAGGCGGCGCTGGCGCAGGCGCAGCGCCGCGAGCGTGAGCGCGACACGGAGACGGAGCAGCGCGTGGCCGCGCTCGCGCAGCGGGTCGAAGCGCTCACCGCCTCGCTGACGACGCTGTCGAATCAACTGGACGAGCTGAACAGCAAGCTCGACACGGCCTCGCGACAGCCGCGCGCCGGCACGCCGCCGACGAGCGCGCCGCGAACGGCGGTCCCGGCGCCGCCGACGGCGACACCGTCGACCTCCACGACGCCGTCGACGACACCCGCGCCGCAGGATTCCACGACGCCGACCGCCCCCCCCGCGCCTCCGCCGGTGGCAAGCCGACCGACCACCAACGCGCTACAGCCGCAGGACATCTATCAGGCGGCGTATCTCGACTTCAGCAAGGGCAGCTACGCGCTGGCGATCGCGGGATTCCGCGAATTCCTGCGTCGCTTCCCCGATCAGCCGTTGGCGGGCGCCGCGCAATACTGGATCGGCGAGGCGCACATCGCGCTGGCCCGCGGCTATGCCAACGCCGGGCAGGCGCCGCAGGCCACGGAAGCGCTGGAGCAGGCGGTGCAGGAATTCCGCAAGGTACTCGCGAACTATCCGCGCAGCGACAAGGCGCCCGCGTCGCTCTACAGAGAGGCGCTGGCGTTGCTCGAGCTCAAACAGACCGATGCCGCGCAGCAGCGGCTGCAGTATCTGGTGGAGACGTTCCCGCAGTCGGAAGAGAGCGTGCTGGCTCGCGAGCGCCTGGCGGCACTGCGGTCCAACTGACGAGCGCTACTTCGCGTCGAGCCCGAGCACCCAGACGACGGCCACGTCACGCTCCGGCGGCCCGTACACCATGACGGTCGCCCTGGGATCCCCGGTAGAAGCGGAGCGAACGATGACACCATCCTGGGGGCTGCCGCTCGGTACGAATTGCCAGACGCCGATCGAGAGGAGCAGGGCCGCCGCGAGCGCGCCGCCGAGCGCCCATTGCGGGCGCCAGGTGCGGCGCAGGACCGGCACGGGTCGAGCGGTCTTCGCATCCTCGACTCCGCGCACGACCCCCGCCCAGAACCCCGTCCAGTCCGGATCGGCGACGGCACTGTCACGCTGCAGGAGAAGTCGGAGACGGCGCAGCCCCTCGGCCTCGCGCTGGCACACCCCACACGTCGCCAGATGGGCGGCCGTCGACCGCGCCGTCTCCTCGTCGAGGGCCCCGTCGAGGTAGGCCCCCAGCCGTCGTCGATTGAGATAATGGCTCAGCACGTCGGTTGGACGGTCGGTCCCCTCGCCGTTATTCTCGTCACCACCAAATGATAGCCGAGCGGTCGACGACAGTCCGCGCTGGCGCCGAGACCCTCGAAGCCCGCCTCGCCGTACCGCCCGGGGCTCGGCTGGGCGTCGTCGTCAGCCATCCGCATCCTCTTTATGGGGGCGACATGGACAATCCGGTCGTCGCGCGGATCGTCGAGGTCTGCGCCGCCCGGGGGCTTGCTACGCTGCGCTTCAACTTTCGGGGTGTGGGGGCGTCGACCGGTCGACACGAGGGTGGACGGGGGGAGCAAGACGACATTCGCGCCAGTCTCGCCCTGCTCGAGGAGACGCTGGGGGGCGGAGCCCGCCTGGCGCTGGCCGGCTACTCGTTCGGAGCGGCGGTCGCGGCCGCCGTCGCCGCGACGTCGCCGGTCGCGGGCTTGGCCGTGGTGGCTCCGCCCTTGCGCATTACGGAGATGCAGCTGCCTACCGGGATCGCCGGCCCCGTGCTGGTCGTCGTCGGGGCCGAGGACCAGTACTGTCCCCCCGCCGCGCTGGAGACGATGCACGCACAGCTGCCTTCGGCGACGGTCGTCGTGGTCGAGGGGACGGATCATTTCTTCTTCGGATCGCTGGCCGCGCTGGGCGATGCCGTCGGCTCGTGGGCCGACGCCATGCTGGCCGCCTAAATCCGCGGCAAGCGCGGAGGAGTGGCGGTGCCCGCGGACAGGATGATGCGGATGCCTTCCTCGACGCTGAGGCCGGTGTGGATGACGTCGGCGTCGGGCACCACGATGATGTCGCCGAGATAGAGATTGTTCGAGGGGACGAAGACCGTGACCATCTCCCCCTTGCCGGCGGGCGCCTCGAGCAGCAGCTGGCTCGTCACGAACCCGAAGGCGTACGTGCCCTCCCGCGGGTGTTGAACGAGCACGACGGCCTTGAAGGAGTTGCGCCGCTCGGGCGAGAAGGAGTCGATGAGCATCTTCACGGAGGGGTACAGCAGTCGGAACACGGGCACGCGGTGCAGCCACCGGTCGGCGAAGGCCAGCACGCGCCGGCCGGCGACGTTGCGGGCGACGATCCCGAACAGCAGGATCAAGACGACCGCCGTGAGGAATCCCAGCCCCCAGCCCTCGACGGGCCGGCCCAGGATGCGCTCGTAGATCGGCGCAAAGCGGCTGTCGATCCAGCTCCAGAACGCATACAGGATCCAGGCGGTGGCGATGGCGGGAACCGTGACGAAAAAGCCCGCGATCAGTCGCACCTTGAGCCAGTTCTTCATCGCACTTTGACTATGACATGACGCGCGGCCAACCCCAAACTCGCCGCCGCGCGCTCGTGACCGGCGGCGCGATCCGCCTGGGCCGCGCGATTGCGCTGGGTCTGGCCGACGCCGGCTTCGACGTCGCGATCACCTACCATCGTTCGGGCGCCGCGGCGCGCACAACCGTGCGCGATCTGCGACGGCGCGGTGTCCGCGCCGTTGCGTTGCGCGCCGATCTTCGAAGCGCCGCCGCTGCGCGGGGGCTGGTTGGCGATGCCGCGCGCGCGCTCGGCGGCCTCGACGCGCTCGTCAACAACGCAGCGGGCTTCGCGCGCACGCCGCTTGCCACGTCCGCCGCCGGTGACTGGCGGGCGCTGCTCGCCATCAATCTGATCGCGCCGCTCGTGTGCACACAGGCCGCGGTGGCGCGTATGGGCGACGGCGGCCACATCGTCAACGTCGGCGACGCGTGGGCGCGCACCGCTCCCGCCGGCTGGTCGGCGTATGCCGCGTCGAAGGCCGCGCTCGAGATACTGACGCGGGTGCTCGCCGCCGAGTTGCGGCCTCACGGGATCGCCGTGAACTGCGTCGCGCCGGGACCGGTGCTCAAGCCACCAGGTCTTGCGCCGGCGCGCTGGCGCGCAATCACGCGCGGCCACGCGACGCGCCCTCGTGATGTGGTCGCAGCGGTGGTCCGCTTCGCGACGTGCCCACCAACGACGACCGGCCGCGTGCAAACAGTAACCGCGCGCCG
>QHSO01000114.1 GCA_003220475.1 Candidatus Rokuibacteriota bacterium
GCGCGAGCAGCAGCCCCATCGCGATGTTGAAGATCCGCAGCCGGCGCCGATCGTGAAGGACGTGCTGGACGGCGGCCCCGAACGCCAGCCATACGAAGCAGCTCGGCAAGGCGGCCAGCACGAATAGGGCGCCGAGCCACGCGGCCTGAGCGACCGGATGTCCGGCGTCGGCGCGGAGAAAGGTGCCCGCCGCGCTCGCCGTGACCAGCCACGATTTCGGATTGACCCACTGAAAGATCGCCGCGCCCATGTAGCCGACCGGATCCTGCTTCGGCGCCGAGTCGACGCGGCTCGTCGACGTCGCGATCTTCCACGACAGCCAGAGCAGAACCGCCGCGCCGCCCCAGTGAAGCGCGGTGAGTATCACGGGATGCCGAAGCACGAGCGTGCCGAGGCCGAGCGGCACGATGAACATCATGACGCCCATGCCGGTGGTGACGCCGAGCAGGCAGGGCAGGCCTCTGACGACGCCGGCCTGCGCACCCGCCGCCGTCAGCATGATGTTACTCGGACCCGGCGTGACTGCGGCCACGACGGCGAAGACGACAAACGCCACGATCTGATCGGTCGTCGTACGCTAGCCCTCCACGATGAACGAAGCCAGATCGGCCGGCGAGGGTCTTGAACGATCGTGCCAGGGCAGGATTGCGGGCTGGCTCGGCAGCTCGAGACCCGCCGAGGGCGTCGAGCTTCTGCGCGCCTGGTTCGCCGGCACCGCCTATCAGAAGCATCGTCACGCCACCTACGCGATCGGTGTCACGGACTGCGGCGTGCAGGTGTTCGATTATCGCGGTGCCGTCCGTGCGAGTACGCCGGGGCAAGTCGTCGTGCTCTATCCGGACGAGCTGCACGATGGGCGCGCGGGCACCGACGCGGGATTCGGCTATCGCATCGTGTACGTCGAGCCGTTCCTTCTCACGGACGCGCTTCGGAGCCTGCGTGGAAAACCCGGCCCGCTGCCGTTCCTGCGCGAGCCGGTCTCGACCGATCCTCGGCTGTCGCGCGCGATCGACGCGGCGTTTCGCGCGCCCCTGGACTCGCTCGCCGTGGACGGCCTCGTCGTCGACCTCGCCCACGCGTTGCTCGCGAACGAGCGCGGCGTGGGCGTGGTGTCACGACGTGTCGACGTGCGAGCGGTCGAACGCGCGCGGCAGTTCCTCGACGCCGAGCGGACCCGCGCCGTACACTCGCGCGAGCTGGAGGCGATCACGGGACTGTCCCGCTATGACCTCGCGCGTCAGTTCAGGCTCGTGCTCGGGACGAGCCCCTATCGCTATCTGCTCATACGTCGTCTCGAGCTCGCCCGCGAGCAGATGCATCGCGGACGCCCGCTCGCCGACGTCGCCCTCGAGGCGGGGTTCGCCGACCAGGCGCATTTCACCCGCGTGTTTCGGTCGGCGGTCGGATTGACGCCCGGGCGGTACCGCGCGTTGAGCGCGCCGGCGGCCGGCGTGGCCGCGGGCGTCACCTCACGCCGTTGATATAGGTCCAGCAGCAGCGGAACGCGGGCCGGCCGCCGAAGAGCAGCTCCATCGCGTGGCGGATCAGCGCGAGCCGATCGCGCACCGCCTGCGCGCCCGCCGGCGTGCCGTCGACCTTGGCCGAGCCGCCGACCCAGCCGAGCACCGCCTCGTGGTACGCGCTGAGGAACTCGAACCAGTCGTCGACGCTGGCGTCGATCGTGCGCGCAGTGACCGACTCGATGGCGAACCCCGCGGCCTCGAGCTCGCGCACGTAATAGTCGAGCGGGCGCACCGGCAGGAAGACGCGATCGCGATATGCCAGGTGCGCCCGCATGCGCGCCTCGTCGTCGAGTGCTCCGCGATAGGCCGCGTACTTCGGGTCGTTGCGGACGAGCCCCGTGGCCACCTCGTGAATCGTCCATACGGTCTCGTCCAGGATCCACTCGCTCGGGCGTGCGCTGGGATTGCGGATGTTGCCCGACTGCACGAACGCCCGCCCGCCGGGCCGCAGCACCCGCGCCCACGACGCGAGCGTCTGCGGCAGCTCGAGATAGAGATGGATCGCGTTGGTGGAGGCGATCGCGTCCACGCCGCGGGTGCTGAGCTCGGGGCCGAGTGCCTCGTGCAGGAGCTCCAGGCGCCTGTCCTCCTTCAGCCAGCGCAAGAGCCGGACGGCGACGCGCTCGTCGTCGCGGAACTTGTCGAGACCCACGCGGAGGAACTTCGGCGAGGAATCCGCGATGAGCATGCCCACCTGCCGGTCGAAGATGCGCAGCAGCAGGCGATCGAGCAGGATGCCCGTGCCTCCCGAGTAGTCGACGAGGATCTGTCCCTCGTCCAGGTGCCGCGCGAGGTCCTCGACGGTCGGATCGAGATTGCGGTACCAGCCGTGCTGCTCGACGGTGTCGTACTGCAGGCCAAACGTATCAAGGGGCTGTCGCGTCCAGTCCTCGTCGGGCACGCGTTCGAATCCGGCGGGCCAGCGAAACACACGGCGCGTCGCGGGCACGTCGACGACGCCGCGGCTGAGCTCACGATGGGTACGCAGGAGCGCGGGGACCGTCGCGGGCGCGCGGCGACCCCAGCCGCACTCGGTGGCGATACCGAAGTCGCCGACGAAGCGCCGCGCCACCGCCAGGCGACGCGCCGAGCCCTCGATGCCGTCCGTCGCGTGCACGAGGCCGAGATAGAGCTCGGTCTCGGGTCGCAGCCGCAGCGTCGCGAGCGGCGCGTAATAGGCCTCGTCGGCGCGGTCGCGCGGCACCGGCATGTGGATCCAGTGCAGCGGCCGTCCGAGGCTGGCGGCGAGCGCGTTGGCGATCTCCACGAGCTTGCCCGCGTCGCGCGGCTCCTTGTAGTGGCGATGCTGCACGTCGCCGTAGCAGAAGTGGTAACCGAGCTCGACGTCGGCGGGCACCTGGCGCGACAGGCGAAGCAGCCGCTCGAGGATGCCGCCCTTGACGTCGTCGAACCACACCGGGAACACGCCCTCGAGCATGCCGAACTCGAAGTTCGTGTCCCACTGGACCGCGAGCTGATCGTGCGGCACCTCGTGCAGCACCAGGCGCAGCTCCGCCAGCAGGCGCGTCTCGTACGCCGGCTCGAGCGCGCCTTGATGCTCGGGGACGACGAACGCGCTGATCGGCGCCAGCGGCGTCGGCAGGCAGACCTGAAAGCGACAGCCGACGGGCACGCGGCCATCGCGCTTGAGCCGCGCGAACACGCGATACGACGCGATCGCCGCGTCCGCGTAGCCGAGGGCCTCGAAGCGCACATCCTCGGCGCGCGCGCCGTCTTCCAGACGCACGCGCGGCAGCGGCCGCCAGCCGTCGGGCGCCGGCGGCACCACCTCGAGCCGTGGCTGCGAGGTGAACACGGGCAGCTGCCACACGATCCAGTCGGAGCGCGGGCCGGTTTCACCGTCGGGAATCCGCCGCAGTCGATCGCCGAGCTCGCTCGCGAGCGTCGTGAACACCGCTTCCGCGTTGGCGAGGGGAACACTGCCGACGAGGTGCGCGCCGCGCGCCGTCATGGGTGGCCTCGCATTGTTGCGCGTGTCACTATATCGCTCCCATGACCCAGCCGCTGCCGATGCTCCCGACGTCCGTGGTAGGCAGCCACGGTCTGCCCGGCTGGGTGTGGCTCGCGCGCGAGGCCATGGAGGCCGGACGCCTCGGCGTCATCGACCTGCGCGAGGTGATGGAGGACGCCACGCAGATCGCGCTGCTCGACCAGGAGCACGCGGGCGTGGACGTCGTCACCACCGGCGAGATGATGCGCGTGCGGTTCATCATCGGCTTCTACGAGGCGATCCACGGCATCAAGACGCTGCCCGCGCCGCGCAAGCTCGGGCAGCCGCTCTGGGACACCAACACGCCGTTCGAGGTCGTCGACAAGCTCAGCGCGCCGCGGGGGCTCGGCATCGTGGAGGAATTCAAGCTCGCGCGCGAGCTCACCGGCAAGCGGCTGAAGGCCACCGTGCCGGGCCCCTACACGCTGCTGGTGCCGCTCAAGCTCGGCGGCGGCTATCACGACAAGGACACGCTGCTCGCCGACCTCGTGAAGATCGTCAACGCCGAGTGCAAGGCGCTGGTCGCGGTCGGCGCCGATTTCGTCCAGATCGACGAGCCGCACCACGGCATGTACCACGGCTCGCCGCACGACGTGTCGAAGGGCATCAACCTCGCCGTCGACGGCGTGGACGCGAAGATCGCCGTGCACGTCTGCTTCGGCAATCTCTACGGGCGGCCGTTCAGCGCGGTGCGCGACTACGCGAACGTGTTTTCCACGCTGCACGAGATCGAGGCCTCGCAGATCGTCCTCGAGTTCGCCAACCGCGGTCTCGACGACGCCGCGCGCTGGAAGGAGTTTCCGCGCGACAAGGAGCTGGGCGCCGGCGTCATCGACGTGAAGGCGTTCAAGGCCGAGACGCCGCAGGACGTCGCCGCGCGCATCCGCGCGCTGCTGCGCCACATCGCGCCCGACAAGCTCTGGCTCAACCCCGACTGCGGCTTCTGGGAGACGCCGCGCTGGGTGGTGAAGCTCAAGCTGCACGCGCTCGTCGAGGGCGCGCGGCTGGTGCGGAAAGAGCTCGGCTAGCCCTTGTGCTGCGCGGCCGCGCGCTGGCGGACCTCCTCCATCGAGAGGTCTTCCTTGTGCGTGGCCACGTGCCAGACGTGGCCATACGGATCGACGACGCTGCCCGATCGATCGCCGTAGAACTGGTCCTGCACGGGCCGGAGCGCCTTCGCGCCGGCGGCGAGGGCGCGGCCGATCACCGCGTCCGCGTCCTCGACGTAGAGGTGCAGCATCACCGGCGTGCCGCCGATCGCGCGCGGGCTGCGAAAGTCCATCTCCGGATGCTCGTCGGCGAGCATGAATCGAGAGTCGCCGATCTGGAGCTCGGCGTGGCCGATCCGCCCGTCGGGCTGCGCCATGCGCATCACTTCTTTGGCGCCGAAGGCTTTCTTGTAGAACTCGATGGCGTCACTGGCCCCTTTGATGCTGAGGTATGGGGTGATCGTGTGATACCCGTCGGGAATCGCCTTCACCGTGCCTGCCATGTCTTCACCTCCAGCGGTTGCCTCCTCACAGCGTAGACGACGCGGCAAGCACGACGCTCACGGCGTCTCGATCGGCGTCACGTCGACCTGACGGCGCTCGGCGCCGCGCACGATCGTGAGCGCCAGCGCCTCGCCGATCGGCCAGACGACGAGGCGCCGAGGTGGCTCATCGCGTAGGGCATGCGGCGCCGGAGTCGGCCCAGGCCTTCACCAGGCTGCCGAACGCCGCCTGCGTTCCGGGCGCCGGCTCGCGGCCCACCCCGGGCGTCCACGCCCAGCCGACGAGCTCGTCCTTGGCCATGTGCTCGACGATCTCCGCGAGGCTATGGCCGCCGTTGCGCGCCGGGTCCTTCACCTGCTCGCAGATCTGTCCGAGCGTGCGCTTCTGCCACGCCATCGCGACCGGCGCCAGCTGCCATTTCGGATTGCCCGGCACATGACCGGCATCGAAGTTGGCGGCCTGATGGCAGGTCGCACAACGCATCGTCGTGACGCCGAGGCCGTCGGCGCCGCGCTGAACGGCGGGTTGATGCGGATAGCCGTCACCCTGCGTCGGCCGGTCGCCGTCGGGATGGCAGTTCAGGCATCGCGGGTGCTGCAGCACCTTGCCGGCCTCGGTGAACATCGCCGCCGACCGCGCCGCCGGGTCGCGAATCCCGGCGAACGCGCTCGGTGCGCTCAGCGTGCGGCCCGCCTGCGCTCGCGCCATCATCGGAGCGAGCGCCGTCGCGGTCGCGACGAGCGTCGCCGCCGCAGCGATGAGCGGCACGACACGCGCGCTCACGATGTCCGCGTGCCGGCGGCGGCGAGCCGCGCGAACGGCAGGCGTCGCACACGCTGGCCGGTCAGCTGGAAGAAGGCGTTGGCCACCGCGGGCGCGATCGGCGGCACGCCGGGCTCGCCGACGCCCGTCGGAGCGGCGCCGGACGGGACGATGTGCACCTCGACGGCGGGCATCTCGCCGATCCGCAGCGGCCGATAGGTGTCGAAGTTGCGCTGCTGCACGCGGCCGCGCACGAGCGTGACCTCGTTCCAGAGCGCGGCGGCCAGCCCGTAGCCGATGCCGCCCTCCATCTGCGCACGTACCACGTCGGGATTGATCGCGGTGCCGCAGTCGACGGCGCAGACGACACGCTCGACCTTCGGCAGGCCGTCGGGGCGGCGCGAGACCTCGACCACCTGCGCGACGACGCTGTTGAAGGACTCGTGCACGGCCACGCCGCGCGCGCGCCCGCTCGGCAGCGTCTGGCCCCAGCCCGCTCGATCGGCTGCAAGGTTCAGCGCCGCGAGATGCCGCGGGTGCTTGGCGAGCAGCGCGCGGCGCAGGTCGACGGGATCGCGTCCCACCGCGTGCGCAAGCTCGTCGAGGAACGTTTCCGTCGAGTACGCGGTGTGCGTACTACCGACCGAGCGCCACCAGAGCACCGGCACGCCGATCCTCGTCGTGTGGAGATCCACGGCGATGTTCGCAATGGCGTACGGAAGATTCGCGGCGCCCTCGACCGACGTCCGGTCGACGCCGTCTTTCACCATCGCCGACTCGAAGGGCGTGCCGCTCGCGATCGACTGGCCGACGATGCGATGCTCCCAGCCGACGATATTGCCCGCGGCGTCGAGACCACCGCGCAGGCGATGCACGTAGAGTGGCCGATACCGGCCGCCCTGGATGTCGTCTTCGCGTGTCCACACGAGCTTGACGGCGCGATCACCGCCGATGGCCTTCGCGATGGACGCCGCTTCGCCGGCAACGTCGCCGTTGGGCGTGGCGCGGCGGCCGAAGCTGCCCCCTCCGAGCAGCGTGTGCACACGCACCGTGTTGGCCGGTACGCCGACGATTTGCGCGACGACCTGCTGATCGATCGTCGGAGCCTGCGAGCCTGCCCAGAGGTCGCAGCCGTCGGCGCCGACGCGGATGACCGCGTCCAGCGGCTCCATCGGCGCGTGCGCCAGATAGGGGAACTCGTACACCGCCTCCAGGACTCTCGCCGCGCCGCGCAGGGCGCCGTCGGCGTCGCCTTCGCGCCGTGCGCGGGTGGCCGGCCTGCCAGCGAGCACGCGATACGCCGCGTAGAGCTCGTCCGTGCCGCGCTTCTCCGCACGGCTCTCGTCCCACGCCACGCGCAGCGCCTCGCGGCCTTTGCGGGCCGCCCAGAAGCTCTCCGCCACCACGGCCACACCCGCCGGCACCGGCACGACGTGCGTCACGCCCTTCACCCGGCGCGCGGCCGTCGCGTCGAACGACTTCACGGTGGCGCCGAAGCGCGGCGGTCGCGCGATCAGCGCCGTCAGCATCCCCGGCACGGCGAAGTCCATCGTGTACTGCGCCGAGCCGTCGGTCTTGGCCCTGCTGTCCACGCGCGGCGGCTGCTTGCCGACGAGCTTGAAGTCCTTCGGATCCTTGAGCGTCACCTGCGCGGGCGGCGCGATCGCGGCAGCCTTCGACGCCAGCTCACCGAACGTCGCGCGGCGGCCCGATGGCGCATGGGACACGACGCCACGATCCACGGTGATCTCCGAGGCGGGGATGCTCCATTCACGTGCGGCGGCCTCGACGAGCATGGCGCGCGCCGTGGCGCCGGCGCGCCGCATCTGGCTCCAGGAATCGGCCATCGCCGTGCTGCCGCCCGTGACCTGAGCTCCGCCCAGCAGCCGGTTACCGTAGCGCGCGGCGTCCGAGGGAGCCGACTCGACGCGAATCTGGGACCAGTCGGCGTCGAGCTCTTCGGCCAGGATCGTGGCGACCCCGCTGTAGCTGCCCTGGCCGAGCTCGATGTGCTTGCTGATGATCGTGACCGTGTTGTCGGGAGCGATGCGGACGAAAGCATCGGGCGCAAGCCCCTCGACGGCGGCCGCCGGGCGGCTGTCGAAACGGACGCCGACGACGAGCGCGGCGCCGGCGAGCGCCGTGGTCTCGAGGAAGCGACGACGAGTGAACATGCTCAAGCTCCGAGCGTCGTGGCCGCCTCGTGGATCGCGGCGCGAATGCGGACGTAGGTGGCGCAGCGGCACACGTTGCCGGTCATCGCGGCATCGATGTCCGCGTCGGACGGCCGGCGGATCTCCGAGAGCAGCGCGATGGCGGACATGATCTGTCCCGACTGGCAGTAGCCGCACTGCGCGACGTCGAGCCGCCGCCACGTCTCCTGAACCGCGCGCGCGACGTCGCCCGACACGCCCTCGATGGTGACGACCTCGCGGCCCTGCAGCACGGCCGCGGGCGTGACGCACGCGCGGGCGGCGCGGCCGTCGATGTGCACCGTGCAAGCGCCGCACTGGGCGATGCCGCAGCCGTACTTGGTGCCGGTCATCTGTAATTGCTCGCGCAGCACCCAGAGCAGCGGAATGTCGTCGTCAGCGGCCACGGTGCGGGCGGCGCCGTTGATTCGCAGATTGGCCATCGGATCCTCCAGGCGGTCAGGCGACCGCGCGCCTGACCTCGGCGAGCCGCGCGAAGGAGGCGAGGACCTTCGCGTGGTCCGTCGTGAGGTGGCGCACGATGACGTCCGTGAAGCCCAGCGCGCCGAGCTCGCGGAATCGCGCGGTCACCTGCGCGACGCTGCCAGCCACCAGCGCCTTGGGGTCGAAGCCGCGATAGCCCTTCGCCACCGCCGCCTCGAGCGTCGCCTTCGCCTCGGCCTCGGATTCGCCCACGTACACGTCGCGACGGATCGCGGTCGCGCTGGGCGTCCGGCCGTGCGCCTTGCAACGCTCGCGGTAATACGCGAGCTTCTCGCGCGCGACGTCGAACATGAGCCCGGGTGAGGCGAGCCACGCGTCGCCCAGGCGCGCCGCGCGATCGATCGCCGGCGGCGCGGTGGCGCCGATCCAGACCTCGACCGGCTCGGCGGGTCTGAGCGCGACGCGCGCGGAGTCGAACGAGAAGATGCCCGACGCGGTGACGGTCTCGCCGGCGAACAGGCGCCGCAGCGCCGACAACGACTCCTCGAACGCGGGCACGCGGCTCTTGAGCGAGGTGCCCATCGCGCGGAACTGCGCGTCGTCCTCGCCGAGCCCGCACTGGAAGATGAAGCGCCCGCGCATGATCGCGGCCAGCGTGCCGACCTGCTCGGCGATCAGCACGGGATTCCAGAGCGGCAGCAGGAAGAGGCACCCGGCCGGTTTGTCGCTCCACTCCGCGAGCAGACGCCCGAGCATCGGCACGTTCTGGTAGTACTTGCCCGGCGTCGCGTGATGGTCGCCGACGAACAGCGAGTCGAGGTCGGCCTTCCGCGCGGCGGCCGCGCGCTCGATCATGACGCGCGCGCCCTGACGCGGATCCTCGACGGTGTAGGCGCTGGTGAGCGAGACGCCGACTCTCAGTGCCGGACCTCCAGCTCGCTGCCGAGTGCCTCGTTGAAGCGGTTGGTGAAGTTCGCCGCCGCGATGCTGAGCGTGAGCTGCACGAGCTGCGCCGGGTTCAGCTGCTTGCCGAGCTGCTCGACCAGCGCCGGCTCGACCTGCACGCGCGTCGTCATCTGCTCGGCGTAGCGGATCACGAGGCGCTCGAGCTCGTCGAAGAGCGGGCTCGTTTCGTACTGCGGCAAGGCGTCGAACTTTTCCTTTGGCACACCCGCTCTCTGACCGAGAGCCGTGTTGTGGACGGTTCAGTACTCGCAGCGGTTGAGCTGCGACGTCTTGACGTAGGCGAGCTGGCGCAGCTTCAGATCGAGCGGTCCCTCGCGCGTGGTGCGATACCACGCCTGGAACGGCGCCACCGTCGGCGGGTGGTGGGCCATCAGCTTGGTGATGTTGAGCACGCGGCCGGTGGCCTTCTTCATCTCGTCGTAGACGGAGGCGAGCTCGGGCGGCGGTGTCTCGACGTAGGGCAGTCGCGCGCTCATGGCAGCATCTCCAGCAGTGGCTCGAGGTTCGCCGGGTCGGGCGACAAGCGCGAGCCGCGCGCACGGTAGAGGGTGACGATCTGCTCGTTGAACGGTGTCTTGACGCCGAGCCGGCGTCCCTCCTCGACGACGAAGCCGTTCAGATGGTCGATCTCGGTGCGGCGCCCGCGCATCACGTCCTGCAGCATCGACGGCCGGCCGCCCGCTCGCGATGTCGCGTCGCGGCCGAGGTCGGCCTCGACCCCCTCGAGCCCGCGGCCTTCCGCCGCATCGACGTAGCGCTGTGCGGCGATGCCCATCGGCGGCTCGACCTCGAAGCCGCTGGCCCGGCCGACCCCGATCACCTCCGCGCCGAGGTGAATGGCGATGCGCCGCGCGCCGGGCTCGGTGCGGCACTCGGCCGTGCCGAGGCCGCTGAGGCCCGCGAGCGGGTTCAGCATGCAGTTGACGGTGAGCTTGGACCAGCGCTCGCCCCAGAGATTGGTGGTGACCTTCGCACCGGCGACAGCGGTGAGCAGCTCGGCGATGCGCCGCGCGCGCTCGGTGTCGCGGCCGTCGTGCTCGCCGACCTTGAAGCCGAGCCGCCCGGAGTCCGTGCGCATGGCTACGCCCGGCTCGTACATGCCGGCGCCGATGGTGATGACGCAGCCGAGCGTGCGATGCGCGCCGGCGATCGCCGCCACGCGGTAGTCGTTGATGCCGTTCTGGAAGTCGACGACGAGGCCATCGTCGTTGAGGTATTGCACGCCGAGCCGCGTGGCCCACTCGGTGTCGTACGACTTCACGGCGATGAACAGGAGCTCGAACGGCTCGACGATCGACTGCGCCTCGTGCAGGTGCAGCGCGCTGACGGCGATCGTGTGGTCGCCGCACGTGCCGGTCAGGCGCAGCCCGCGCCGCCGCATGGTCTCCACGTGCTCGGGCCACTGATCGATCAGCGTCACGTCGTGCCCCGCCTTCGTGAGCAGTCCACCGACCACACATCCGATCGCGCCCGCTCCGACGATGCCGAGCCTGGTTTTCATGGTCGGCTAGGGTACACTCGTTCGCTGGTGTCCGGGATCCTGTTCGATCACATTGCGATTGCGACGCGGCGCATCGCCGACGCGCCGCCGTACCTGGTGGGTGTCCTCGGCGGCGTGCCGTATTTCGGGATGTCGGCGGACGTCTTCCGCTTCGGCCAGTGGGAGTTCGACGGCGGCGGCCGCATCGAGGTGCTCGAGCCGCGCGGTGACGACGGCTTCTTGCATCGCTTCCTCGCCACGCGCGGACCCGGCGTCCACCACGTCACGTTCAAGGTGCCGGACCTCGCCGAGACACGCGCGCGCGCGAAGGCGCTCGGCTACGGCGTCGTCGGCTACAACGCGAGTGTGCCGCGATGGAAGGAGGCGTTTCTGCACCCCAAGGAGGCGCTGGGCATCGTCGTGCAGATCGTCGAAGCTCCCGACGAGCCGCCACGCGGCCACTGGCGCAAGCCGCCGCCGATGCCCGCGGACCCGCCGCCGCCGGTGCGACTGCTCGGCCTGCGGCTGCGCGCGCACTCCGCCGAGGCGGCCCGTCGCCAGTGGGCCACGCTGCTCGGCGGCGATGCATCGGTCGAGGGCGGCCTGCACGTTTTCCGCTGGGCGCGCTCGCCGCTGCGGATCGCGGTCGAGATCGATGCAACCGGCGAGGACGGTCCCACGGGCATCGAGGTGGTGCCGTCGGCGCGCCCGCTGCGCGACCTCGGGGCGCCGGTTCCCGATCTGGGCACGGTCTTCATGGACGCGCGAGCGGATGGTCGGCCGTGAGCGAGGACATCAACGCGCGCGTTCGCGTCTCGCTCGACGCGCTCGGCGTCCCCTACGAGGTCATGTCGATCGATCCGGACTTCGCCGACACCGCGCAGTTCTGCGCGAAGTACGGGATCCCGCTCGATCACTCCGCCAACACGATCATCGTCGCGAGCAAGAAGGAGCCCAAGCAGTACTGCGCCTGCGTCGTGCTGGCCACGACGCGGCTCGACGTCAATCACGCGGTGAAGAAGCTGATGGGCGTCTCGCGGGTCTCGTTCGCCTCCGCGGAGGAGACGATGGCGTTGACCGGCATGCGCATCGGCGGCGTTACCGTGTTCGCGCTTCCGCCCGACGTGCCGCTGTACGTGGACGATGGGCTGATGGCGCTCGACTGGCTCATCCTCGGCGGCGGCGGCCGCGACAGCAAGATCCGCACGTCGCCCGAGGTGTTCCGTCGCATGCCGAACACGAGCATCGTCCCCGGCCTCGCCACCGAGGCGAATGCCTGAGCTGCCGGAGGTCGAGGCGGCGCGTCGTGTGGCCCAGCGGGTCGCGCGCGGCCGGCGCATCGTCGACGTGTGGTGCGCGGACGATCCGATCGTGTTCGAGCGGATACCCGCCGCGCGCTGGCGTCGCGCGCTGCGCGGCCGTCGCGTGCGCGCGGTGAAGCGCCACGGCAAGCATTTGTGGTTCGAGCTCGACCGCCGGCCGTGGCCCTGCATGCACTTCGGGATGACCGGCGGATTCCACACGCCGGGCCGCGGCACGCTGCGACTGGTCGCCCACGGCAAGAAGGGACCGGGCCTGACGTGGCCGCCGCGCTTCGCCAAGCTGATCGTGAAATTCGACGACGGCGGCGAGCTGGCCTTCGCCGACGCGCGGCGGCTCGGCCGTGCGCGGCTGCGCGTGGATCCCGCCGCCGAGCCCCCGATCAGCCTGCTCGGGTTCGACGCGTGGCGCGGACTGCCGCCGCTGGCCTCGTTCAAGCGGCTGGTGACCGCGCGCTCGTCGCCGATGAAGGCGCTGCTGCTCGATCAGTCGTTCGCCGCGGGCGTCGGCAACTGGATCGCCGATGAGGTCCTCTACCAGGCGCGGATCGATCCACGCCGCCGCGCGGGCACGCTCACCGACGAGGAGATCCGGCGCCTGCGCGCAGCACTCGCGCGCGTCATCGCCGTGTCCGTGCGTGCGCGCAACGACAGCGATCGCTATCCGCGTACCTGGCTCTTCCACGATCGGTGGGGACGCAACCCCAAGGCCTACACGGCGCGCGGCGAAAAGATCCGACACGACACGATCGGCGGGCGGACGACGGCGTGGGTGCCGTCGGTCCAGTGCTGAGGCGGAGGCGATGAAGATTCGCGAGCGCTACGTGGTCGATCGACCGGCGGCGACGGTGTGGCCGTACGTGATTCGACCGGAGATGTTCGCGAAGTGGAACACGAAGGTGGCCTCGATGGACGCGACAGGGGAGTTCCGCCTGGGCCAGCCGTTCACGACCCACTATCGGTGGAACAACAAAGCGATCCAGTGCGTGACCGTTCCGACCGAGATCCGCGACGGCCGCCTGCTCGAGCTGCGCCACTCGAACCTGGCGGGCGTCGGCATCCGTCCCGACATGGAGATCCACGAGCGCAGTACACTGCGCGAGACGGGCGGGCGCAGTTTCGTGACGAAGGTCGTGACGATGAGGAACCACGGCATGCCGTGGGTGTTCGTCCCCATCGTCTGGTTCATCGCCAATTTCGGCGCGCGCGTGGGCCCCGATCCACTGAAGGCACTCTGCGAGCGCGGTGGCTGAGCGCCGCACGACACTGATTCTCCTGCCCGGGATGGACGGGACGGATATTTTCTTCCGACCGTTGCGTGGCGCACTGCCGGCGTGGATCGATGCCCGCTGTCTTCAGTATCCCGTGTCCGGCGGCAACGACTATCTGGATCTATTGCCGCTCGTACGCGAGGCGTGTCGATCGTGTGACGACTTTTTCGTTCTCGGATGGTCGTTTTCCGGTCCGCTGGCGCTGATGATCGCGGCAGAGGCGCCACCGGGACTGCGCGGCGTCGTCCTGTGTGCGTCCTTCATCTCTGTGCCGTGGCCGGTGATCCGTTTGCTGCGCCGCGCGGCGACGGCGTCGGTCGCGAGGCTGTTTCCGTTCGTATCAGAACTTCTCGCTCGGCTCGGCGGCTACACGTCGGACCCATTTCGACGCGACCGGGCGGAATGCTGGGCACGGGTTCCGCCGTCCATTCTCGCGACACGCGCGCGTGCGATTCTCGGCATGAATCGGATGACACCGAGGCTCACGTGCCACGTCCCATTGCTCTATGTGGGCGGGTCCAGCGATGTCGTCGTGCCCAGCTGGAACGCTCGTGCGGTGACCCGCGCGATCCCGACGGCGCGCGTCGTCACCATCGACGGTCCCCATCTCGCGCTGTACACGAATCTCGAAGCGGCGGCGCGCACCATCGTGCAATTCATCCGAGAGAACCGCTGAC
>QHSO01000293.1 GCA_003220475.1 Candidatus Rokuibacteriota bacterium
GACGACGTCGCCGAGCTCGCGTACCCATTGGGCGTTGCCCGCGTTCAGCACGCGGGGGCGATCGAGCGTGATGCGGGCGAGCGGGCCGTCGACGGCGAGGCGAACCGTATTCACGGGCGGGCGGGCGGAGACTCGGGCGACGGCGCGCGGTGCACGGCGGCGACGACGTCTGGCGCGGTCAGCGCCGCGGCGTGCGCGGGCCGCCGTACACCTGGCGCAGCATCCCCGCAAACATGACGATCGCGATCAACAATAAGATGACGACGGCCGCGCCGAGGATCTTTTCGGGCCCGCGGATGTGCATGGCCGCGACGAGGCCCGACGACTGGGCCGGCTGGTTGAAATCGGCGAAGGGCGCGGTCGGCGGCAGAATCCCGGGCTGTGGCGGCGACGACGAATCGGCGGCGAGCGCGGTGAGACCCGGCACCAGCACGACGAGGACGAGACACAGCGCGACGAGTCGTGGCATGGCCGGCAGTGTAGCAGCGGCCTCCGCGCCGCGCTAGCTTCGCGCCGTCACTACGCGCGGCGGCGTCTTGCCGTCGAGATACGCGAGGATCGACTCGGTGGCCTGGCCGAAGAAGATGCCGTAGCCCTCCGCGGTGACGAAGCCGAGGTGCGGCGTCAGCACCACGTTGTCGAGCGCCAGCAGCGGATGATTCTTCGGCAGCGGCTCGACGTCGAACACGTCGAGGGCCGCGCCGGCGATGCGGCGCGCGCGCAGCGCGTCGACGAGTGCACGCTCGTCGACGATCGGCCCGCGCGCGGTGTTCACGAGAAAGGCGCCCGGCTTCATGAGACCGAGATGCCGAGCGGTGATGAGCCCGCGCGTCTTGTCCGACAGGCGGTAGTGCACGCTGACCACGTCGCTGTCGCGTAACAGCGTGTCGAGGTCGACGCGCGTGGCGCCGGCGGCCGCCGCCCGTTCGTCGGTGAGCGTGATCCCTGTCGCCAGCACGCGCATGCCGAGCAGCCGGCCGAACGCGGCCATCTTGCCGCCGATGCGACCGAGCCCGATGACGCCGAGCGTCTTGCCGTGCATGTCGACGCCGATCGGCGGCGTCTGCCAGTGCCCCTCGCGCGTGGCGCGGTCCTCCTGCGGCACGCGGCGCACCAGCGCCATCATCAGCGCCACCGTGTGCTCGAAGGCGTTGACGCCCGAGCCCTCGGTGTCGGTCACGACGATGCCGCGCGCGGCGGCGGCGGCGAGATCGACCTGTCCCGTCCAGCGCCCGCCGATGGCGATCATGCGCAGGGCGGACAGGCGGCCGAGGAGGCTGGCGCGGAAGAACGTGCGCTCGCGCGTCGGCACGACGATCTCGTACGGCGCCAGGCGCTGGGCCAGCGCGTCCTCGTCCGCCAGCGTGTCCTGGAAGGCGTCGATGCGTGCGCGGCCCTCGAGGCGCTTCCAGACCGTCTGCGCGCTCACCATGCCGCCCCAGTCGTCGATGATCGCGAGGCGCTTCATGCGCTGCCTCCTTCGGGCCGCGGCCCGCCGCCACTGCGCCGACGGCGTCGCGGTCGGCGTTGCGCGTCGGCGGGCGCGGCCGCGCCGGCGGGCGGATGGTGGTGCGCGTGCGGCGCCGGGCGGCCTGCGCCACCGCCACGGCGGCCGCCGCGATCGAGCCCGCGCCGCGCGTCGAGGCGCGCGCGACGCTCCTCCGCGAAGCGCCGGCGCTCATCCGCCGACGGCTTGATCTCGGCGACGAGCAGGTCGTCCTCCGCCCACTCGACGGGAATTTTCTGGCCGATGAACTTCTCGATGGCCTCGAGGTTCAGCACGCTCGCCTCGTCCACGAGGCCGATGGCGCGGCCGGCGGCGCCCGCCCGCGCCGTGCGCCCGATGCGGTGCACGTAGTCTTCCGCATCCTGGGGCAGGTCCCAGTTGATCACGTGGCTGACCGCTTCGATGTGCAGCCCGCGCGAGGCGACGTCGGTGGCCACGAGCACCGGCAGGGTGCCCTCCTTGAAATCGTTGATGATCCTGAGCCGCCGCTTCTGATCCACGTCCCCGGTGAGCGCGCGCGCGTCCCAGCCGTTACGGACCAGGCGGTCCTCCAGCCGCCGCGCCTCCTCGCGCGTGTTGGAGAAGATCAGGAATCGGTCCCCCTCACGACGCATGAGCCCCAGCAGCAGCGGAAACTTCTCCTCGCGGCCGACGTGATAGAGCGTCTGCTCGACGCGCTCGGCCGTCTTCTGCTGCGGCATGATCGTGATCTGTGACGGGTTGTTCATGAACTCCCACGTCAGCTCGAGCACGCGGAACGACAGCGTCGCCGAGAACAGGAACGACTGCCGCCGCTCCGGCGGTGGCAAGCGTCGCAGGATGAAGCGCAGATCGGCGATGAA
>QHSO01000009.1 GCA_003220475.1 Candidatus Rokuibacteriota bacterium
GAGTTCGCGTTCCTGATCGGCGGCCTCGTCGTCACCGAAACCGTGTTCAATCTGCCCGGCGTCGCGCGCTTCCTCGTGCAGGCGATCCTGTGGCGGGACTACCCGATCGTGCAGAACCTCGTGATGTTCATCGCCATCGTGGTGATCTTGTCGAACCTCTTCGTCGACATGCTCTACGGCGTGCTGGACCCGCGCGTGCGCTATGGCTAGGCCCCTCGGCGTGCCGGTGGACCTGGTCGTGGTCGGCGCGCCCGCGCGGCCGGGGTGGGGGACGCGGCTCGGCCGCTTCGTGCGGCGCAAGCCGCTCGGCGCCGCCGGCGGCGCGATCATGCTGCTGATGGTGCTGACGGCGGTGCTCGCGCCGTGGCTGCAGACGCACGACCCGATCGCCACCGACGCGGCCTACACGCTGGGCCAGCCGAACGCCGAGCACTGGCTCGGCACCGATCACCTCGGCCGGGACATCTACTCGCGCATCGTGCACGGCGCGTGGGTGTCGCTGATCGTCGGCCTGGGCAGCACGCTGCTGGGCTCGGTGCTGGGCGGCATCATCGGCCTGCTCTCCGCGTACCTCGGCGGCAAGACGGATCTCATCACGCAGCGTGCGCTGGACATCCTGCAGGGCCTGCCGCTGCTGGTGCTGGCGCTCGTCATGTCGGCCGCCCTCGGCCCGTCCGTGCGCAACGTGATCATCGCGATCTCCATCCCGATCATCCCGCGCGCGTCGCGTGTCATCCGCGCCAGCGTGCTGTCGATCCGCGAGATGCAATACGTCGAGGCCGCGCGTGCCCTCGGCGTGCGCCACCTGCGCACGGCGTTTCGGCATATCCTCCCGAACACCGTGGGACCGTTCATCGTGCTGTGCACGGCCCAGCTGGGCAGCGCCATCCTCGTCGAGGCGACGCTGTCGTTCCTCGGCATGGGCATCCCGGAGCCGTACCCCTCGTGGGGGCGCATGCTCTCGGTCTCCGCCGCCGAGTACGCGCAGAAGGCGCCGCACCTCGTGCTGTTCCCCGGCATCGCCATCAGCCTCGTCGTCTTCGGCAGCAACTTGCTCGGCGATGCGCTGCGGGACACGCTGGACCCGCGGCTGCGGGGCTCGCGATGATGTGGGTCGCGGCACGGGGCTGTTGCGAGCTGTCTATTGAGATGGGGGGACCCCTACGGCTTCCCCCCAAACCCCCCTCATTCACGTTGCGCCCGACAACCGTGCTTCCCATCACCCCCTCGTTCATGTTGCGCCCGACAACCGCGACTATTGAATTGGGGGACCCCTTCGGCTTGCCCAAAACCCCCTCATTTGGGCGGGGGCAGTCACCGTTTCGCAAACCTTCTCATTTACGTTGCGCGTGACACCGGTCATCAACTATCTTTCCGCGGAGCCCGTCGATGCGTGAGAACGATCCGAACTGGCTGTCAGCTACCGAGCAGGCCGCGCTGATCCGCAGTCGAAAGCTCTCGCCGCTGGAGCTCGTGGACACGCTGCTGGCGCGCATCGACAAGCTCAATCCGCGCATCAACGCCTTCGTGCTGATCAACGCCGATCAGGCGCGACGCGAGGCGAGGGCAGCCGAGCGGGCCGTCGGCAAGCGCGGGGCGAAGCTCGGACCGCTGCATGGTGTCCCCTTTGGCGTGAAGGACCTCGTGGTCACCAAGGGCGTGCGCACGACCTTCGGCACGCCGCTCTATCGCGACAACGTGCCGGCCGAGGATGCGCCGATGGTCGAGCGCCTCAAGGCCGCCGGCGGCATCATGATCGGCAAGACCAACACGCCAACGTTCGGCTGGATCGGCGCCACGCACAATCTCGTGTTCGGGCCGACGCGTAATCCGTGGCAGCTCGATCGGACGCCGGGCGGCTCGAGCGGCGGCGCCTCCGCGGCCGTGGCGGCGGGACTCGGTGCGCTGCACGTCGGCACCGACGGCGGCGGCTCGATCCGCATTCCGGCCTCGTGCGCCGGTATCTATGGCTTCAAGCCCTCGTACGGCCGCATCCCACTGCACCCGCCGAGCGCGGCGTGGAGTGTGTCGCACATCGGGCCGATGACGCGCACCGTCGCCGATGCGGCGCTCGCGCTCGACATCTGCGCGGGGCCCGACGAGCGCGATCCGTACTCGCTGCCGGCGGACGACGCCCGCTACGCGCGCGCGCTCGCCGGTGATCTGAAGGGCCTGCGCGTGGCGTACACCGACGATCTGGGCTTCGCCGAGGTCGTGGATCCGGAGATCAGCGCGGCGTGTGCGCGCGCGGCGAAGGCGTTTCGCGATCTCGGCTGCCGCGTCGACGAGGTCCAGCCCAAGTGGCCCTCGATGATGGAGTGCTGGGAGCAGATCTTCTGCGGCGGCATCGCCACGCGCATGGCCCCGCATCTCGAGCAGCGCGACCTGATCGAGCCCGGCCTCCTGCGGCTCATCGAGATGACGCTGAAGAATCCGCCGACACGTTACGTGCAGGCCTGGTTCGATCGGCTCAACTGGTGGCAGCACCCGCGCGCGTTCTTCGAGAAGTACGATCTCTTGCTCACGCCCACCATCGCGTGCGCGCCGTTCAAGGTCGGTCTCGACACGCCCGGCGCCATCGCGGGGCGCGCAGTCTCGTTCTACGGGTGGATCCCGTTCACGCCGGCGTTCAATCTCACGGGCCAGCCCGCGGCCTCGGTGCCGTGTGGCTTCACGAAGGACGGATTGCCAATCGGATTGCAAATCGTGGGTCGGCGCTTCGCGGACACGCTCGTGCTACGCGCCTCGGCGGCGTTCGAGCGCGCGCGGCCGTGGCGCCAGCAGCGGCCCGCGATCGGCTGACGTCGCGCCCACGGGCTCACTGGCACCGGCATTGCGCCTGCCGGAGCCAGTTCCTTCCCAAGGGGGTCCTTTTCATGAAGCTCGTGAGCTTGCTCGTTCTCTGTCTATCCGTTCTCGTCGCGGTGGCCGCAGCCGGTCAGCTCGCGGCCCAGACAACCACGATCGGCTCGGACGGCACGACCACGACCACCATCGGCAACGACATGACATCCACAACGGGCATCTCGCCGACGACCGTGCCGGGCGTCAGCGCGTCGCCGGCGACGTCGACGGGAACGCCGGTCGTGCTGAACCTGGTCGAGATCACGCGCATGGTGCCGGCGGGCACGACCGCGGTGACCGCGTTCACGGTGCCGCCGGGTCAGACGCTGATCGTCACGGACGTTGTCGTGACGAACACCGGCGACGCGCCGACGTGCGGCGCCGCCATCAATCGCGCCGGTGCCGCGACCGCCGTCGCCACGCCCACGACGAGCAGCACGACGACAGCGACCGGCAGCACGCCGATGCCAACGGGCGCGACGGCGACGAGCACGACGACGCCCGGGACGACGAGCGCGACCACGGCCACGATGCCGGGCACGAGCGTGCAGACGCTCGCGGGCACGATCACGCAGAGTGACTCGAGCATCACCGGCCCGCTGTGCGTCGCCGCACGCACCAGCACGCCGTTGCCGTTCACGACCGGCATCGAATTCGGTCCCGGTCAAACGGTCCAGCTCATGAACGTCCCCGATACGACGACGACGACGGGCGCGGCGGCGACCGCCACGACCTCCACAGGCTCGGTGGGATTCCATCTGCGCGGGATGCTCGTCGCGGCGTAGTACGAGCGACAGCACCAGTCGCGCGTACCGATCATTGGACATTGACGCGGGCAGCGTCGTCGACGACGCTGCCCGCGTGAGCCTCGCCGATCTGCTCGTCGGCCTCGCGATGTTCGCCGTCGTCGGCGCCGCGGCCTTCACGCTGCTCGACGAAGGTCGGCGCGCGTGGGCGTTCGGCATGGCGCGCGCCGAGACGCAGCAGAGCGCCCGCGTGGCGCTCGCCCGCCTGTCCGCCGAGCTTCGCGTCGCCGGTCGCGGCGGCCGGGACTTCGACGCGGTCGCGCTGGCCGAGCCAGACACGATCGTGCTGCAGCAGGAACTCGACGGCGACGGCGTCATCGCCGCCAACGGCGAGCGCGTGACGTGGCGGCTGGTGGGCACGGTGCTCCGCCGCGACGCCGGCGGTGGGCTGCAGCCGATCGTCAACGGTGTGCGGAGTTTTCGACTGACGTACTTCGATGCCGCCGGCGCGCCGACGCTCGCGCCCGCCGCCGTGCGCAGCGTGGAAGTCGCCCTCGCCACCCGGCCGGACTACTCCGTGGTCGGCTCGACCGTGGAGACGGTGTTGACGACCCGCGTGCGGCTTCGTAATCGCTGACGTCCGGCGTCTCGGCGCTTGCCGTGAGAGCGCTTCATGGCGCTCGCCGCCGCCGCATCCATGCCAGCCCCGAGAGCCCGGCGGCAAGGGCGGTCACCGCCAGGACGTTGCGGTGGGTGCGCGCCCAGAACTCATAGCTTCGCGGGTGCGCTCGCGCGTCGAAGTCGCCGTGGGCGCCGTGGTCGGTCGCGTCGTCGACGGGAGCCCAGAGGTTGTCGCGCCGATCCGGCGGCGGCGCGCCGTCCGTCTGCTGCGCATCGAAGCCGGTGCGAGCCAGGTACGCGTCGGCGAGTCGCGGAACGAGCGCATTGCCGACGATCGCCGTGACGGTGGGACCGCCGACCCATACCTCGCGGTCGGCATGATCGGCGGCCCAGACGATGGCGCGCGCGGCGACATCCGGCTGGAAGATCGGCGGCACCGGCTGCGCGCGGCGCGGCAGCCGGCTCTTGACCCAGCCGAACTGCGGCGTGTTCAGGGCCGGCATCTGCACCATGACGACGCGCACGTGGCTGCCGTCGTGCAGGAGCTCGCAGCGCAGCGAGTCCATGAACCCCTGGATGGCGTGCTTGGCGGCGCAGTAGGCGGATTGCAGCGGAATGCCGCGGTACGCGAGCGCCGAGCCGACCTGCACGATCACGCCGCGGTCGCGGGGCAGCATGCGTCGCAGGGCGGCGAGGGTGCCATATACGTAGCCGAGGTACGTCACGTCGGTCACGCGCTTGTACTCTTCGGCCTGCATGCTCTTCACGGGAGCGAATACCGAGAGCATTGCGTTGTTCACCCAGACGTCGATCGGACCGAGCTCACGCTCCACACGCTCGGCCGCCGCCTCGACCGCCGCCGGATCGGAGACATCGAGCGGGAGAACGAGCGCGACGCCGCCGGCACGCTCGACGTCGCGGCGCGCGCCCTCGAGGCCGGCCCGGCCGCGAGCAATCAACCCAATCCGCGCGCCGCGTGCGGCGAACTCGCGCACGGTGGCGCGCCCGACTCCCGCGGATGCGCCGGTCACCACGACCACGTGAGGGGCTCGAGTGTCCGTCATCGCGTCCTCCTCAATCGGCCGAATCCTGCGCCAGCCTCGCCACCGTGTCGCCCGCCGCAGCAGGTCGAGCCCGGCGACCTTATCGGCGACGGCATCGCGACGGCGAAGCCGTCTCGCTTCGGCAGCATGACGTCGAGCACGATGAGGTCGTACGCCGCGGCTCCCTCGGCGGCGACGTCGACAGCGTGACCCTCCTTCCGCTCGTCCTCGACGACGAGGATCCTCATGCTTCCAGCGTATCCCCTGGCTCGTTACTGGGCGTCGCTGCACATCCACGGGCCAATCCGCTGTCGGCCGTCCCGCCCGTGGTGTCTGAATTTTCAGACACTTGGCGGGAGCAGTGGGTCGGCGCGGAGATTGCGTTGGCGTCGAGCGCCCCCATGGATCAACCTCCGAGCCGCCACGTCGTTGCGACGGTCATCGGTCGGGCTATCGGTCTGAGAATCATCAGCCCGGTGGCCGCGGAGTCGACGCTCCCGGTCCTCGAAGGCCGGCTCGCACGGGCGCTGCCCGGGTACTTCGGGCTGTTTCGCTATCTGGTCGAGCTCGACGCGCCGCTGCCCGACGGGTTCGACCCGCTCGGCGAGCTGCCGTGGTTTGCGCGCAATCGCAGCGTGCGCTCGCTCGTGATCTCGCCCGCGCCCGACGCGCCCACGCTCGAGACGCCGCCCGACGTGATCGGCGACTGCGTGCGCGAGGGCCGCATGCTCCACGTCTTCGTCTCGATCGGTCCCACCGCACGCGCGCTCCGCGTGGCCGGCGACGCCGCTGCGTCGGAGGCGCGCTGCCCGTTCCTGTGCATGGCCGATCTCGAGCCGCGAACGGCGACCGCGCGCGCACCGCTCACGCGCTTCATCCGCGAGGCCCGCGCGAGATAGAGGCTTTCGGGACCCCACGGTGGGACTGCTCCTGCCGGCCAGCCGGAATTCCTGTCGACCGACCCGCTTCCACAGACCCGGATCGCCCAGATCGAGGCCTGGCTCCCCGAAGCCATTCAGCACTACCGCCCCCTTAACCAGTCGACTTCCACCATCCGGCGTGGGCCAGTGGGGCGACGGCCCCATCCGTGCGCCAAACGCCTGGGTAGCGTATTTCCCTAAAAAATCGTGCTGTTTTCGCTTGACAGGCCGAAATGGCAACTGTAAATTCGCCAATTAAGTGGGGCAAAGTGGGATGAAGTGGGTCCAACAGCTCCAAAACCAATGTTCAGGGGACGTTATCCAGCGACGGTCGATGCCAAGGGGCGGGTGAGCATCCCGGCCAGGTTCCGGGAGGTCCTCGGCCGCTACGAGGGTGGGAACCTCGTCATGGTCCCTGACGGCGAGTGCCTGGAGGCCTACCCCTTGGCCGAGTGGGAGCGGATGGAGGCCAAGCTGAGGGAGCAGTCGCGGTTCAACAGCGAGGTCAGGGAGATCAGCCGGCTTTACGTATCACGCGCAAAAGATGTAACGCTAGATGCAGCGGGCCGGATGCTGATCACCCCGGACGTGCGCCGCGACGCTGGCCTCGACAAGAACGTCCTCATCGTCGGTGGGGGGCTGGACAAGTTCGAAGTCTGGGATCGCGGGCGCTTCGAGGAATACGAGCGGACGGGCCAGCCCAAGCTGCCTTCGCTCTACGAGAAGTTGTCGGCGCTCGGAGTCTAGCGGTTCACGTTCCCGTCCTCGTCGACGAGGTCGCATTTCTTCTGCGACCGCGCGGCGGGGGCTGGGTGATCGATGGGACGGTGGGAATGGGCGGTCACGCCGAGGCAGTGCTCGCAACGAGCGGCGACGATGTCCGGCTGCTCGGCATCGACGTGGATCCGGAGGCGCTCGCCCGGTGCGGCGCGCGCCTGGCTCGCTTCGGTGAGCGCGTCGCGCTCGCGCGCGCGAACTTCCGCGAGGTGCCGCGCGTGGCCCGCGAGCACGGCGTGACGCAGGCGCGCGCGCTGCTGCTCGACCTCGGCGTGTCCTCGTATCAGCTCGACGAGTCGGGACGCGGCTTCACCTTTCAGCGCAATGAGCCGCTCGACATGCGGCTTGATCCCACACACGGCCGCACGGCGGCCGACCTCGTGAACGACACCGACGAGGTCGAGCTGGCGCGCCTGCTGTTCGAGCACGGCGGCGAGCGCTTCGCGCGACGCATCGCGCGCAGCATCGTGCGGCGCCGCCCGCTCGGCACGACGGGAGACCTCGTGGCCGCGGTTCGCGCGGCCGTCCCGCGCCCCGCGTGGCCAAAGCGCACGCACGTCGCCACGCGCACGTTCCAGGCGCTGCGCATGGCGGTGAACGACGAAACCGGAGCGCTCCGCCAGACGCTCCACGAGATTCCCCATCTGCTCGCCGCCGGCGGCCGGCTGGGCGTGATCTCGTTCCATTCGGGCGAAGACCGCATCGTGAAGCAGGCGTTCCGCGCGCTCGCTGCCGCGAACTTCGCGGAGCTGGAGCCGTCGCCCCTGACGCCCGGGGACGACGAGGTGCGGGCCAATCCCCGCGCCCGGAGCGCCAAGCTACGCGTGCTGGAGCGGACGCCGTGATCAAGCCCCAGAGACTTCACCGCGAACCGGATCCGCGCGTGCGGCGCTCGTTCGCCGCCGCGCTCGCGCTGTCGGCCGTCCTCGTCGTCGTCGCGCTGCTCCTCGTCGGGTTGCGCGTACAACAGGTGCACCTCGCCTATCGGCTGGACGCGCTGCGCGCCGAGCGGGCGCGCACCGAGACGCTGATCCGTCAGCTGGAGATCGAGGTGGCCACGCTGCGCTCGCCGGTGCGCGTGGACCAGCGCGCGCGGCAGCTCGGCCTGACGGCGCCCGCGCCGGATCAGGTGCGCCTGGCGCGTGAGTACGTGACGGGCACCACCGGCCTCGCCGCCGCGCAGCGCAATCGCGTCGAGGCCTCGGTGGAAAGGATCGCAACCCGTTGATCGGGGGACGGAGCCGGCCACCATCTAGGACGGGCCACCCACGGTCCAAGCCGGCCTCGCGCTCCGATACAACAGCCTCCGACACTGCCACGCGCGTGTTGATCCTCGCCGCCATCCTGACCGTCGCGTTCGCCGGGCTCGCGGGTCGCCTGGGCTGGCTGATGATCGTCAAGCACGGCGAGCTGGCCGCCCTCGCGGAGCGGCAATACTCGCGCACGATCGCCCTGCAGGGCGCGCGTGGGCCGATCGTGGACCGGCACGGCGCCCCGCTCGCGACCTCCACGCCGGCCGAGTCGTTGTTCGCGCAGCCGCGGGGGATCGGCGATCCGGTGCGGCTGGCGGCGGCGCTGGCGCCGATCGTCGATGTCCCCGCGCGCGACCTGCATGCGCAGCTCACATCCGGCAAAGGCTTCGTGTGGCTCCGTCGCAAGCTGCCGCCGGCGGTCGCCGCGCGCGTGCGTGCGCTGAACGAGCCGGGGCTCGGCTTCCTCGCCGAGCCGCTGCGCCTGTATCCCAACCGTGAGCTCGCGGCGCACGTGCTCGGCTTCGAGGGCGTGGACGGCGGCCTGGAGGGTGTCGAGCGCGCGTGGAACGAGGCCCTCGCCGGCACGCCGGGCCGCGCCATCGTGGGCCGTGACGCGCTCGGTCGCGAGATCGCGGCGCAGCAGATCCTCACGCCACCGGCGCCCGGGCGCGGCGTGATGCTCACGCTCGATCAAACGATCCAGTACCTGGCGGAGCGGGAGATCGACGCCGCGTACCGCCGCACCCACGCCAGGGCGGCGATGGCGATCGCCATGGACCCGCGCAGCGGCGACGTGCTCGCGCTGGCGTTGCGGCCGACGTTCAACCCCAACGCCTTCCTTGACGTCGCCTCGCGCGAGGTGTGGCGCAACCGCGCGGTCACCGATCCGTTCGAGCCCGGGTCGACGTTCAAGGTGATTCTCGCCGCGGCCGCGCTCGAAGAGGGCGTCGTGCGACCCGACGACCGCATCTGGGCCGAGAACGGCCAGCTCACCATCGCGAAGACGATCATCCACGACTGGAAGAAGTTCGGCTGGCTGTCGTTCAGCGAGGTGTTGCAGAACTCGTCGAACGTCGGCTCCATGAAGGTGGGGCTGGCGCTCGGGCGCGACCGCTACCACCACTACATGACCGCGTTCGGTTTTGGTGCTCCCACCGGCATCGGCCTGCCGGGCGAGAGCCGCGGGCTCCTGCGCGATCCGCAGCGGTGGTCGCCGCTCTCGCTGCCCACGATGTCCATCGGTCAGGAAGTCTCGGTGACCGCGCTCCAGATGCTGGCCGCCTTCGGCGCTGTCGCCAACGGCGGCACGCTGATGCAGCCGCGCCTGGTGAAGGCGGAATTCGACGCCGACGGCCGCGAGATGCGCCGCATCGAGCCGCGCGCGGTGCGCCAGGTCGTGTCGCCCGAGACGGCGCGCACGCTTTCGCGGATGCTCGTGGAGGTCGTCGAGCACGGCACGGGCCATCTCGCGGCCGTGGGCGGATACGACGTCGGCGGCAAGACCGGCACCGCGCAGAAGCTCGATTCGACGACGCGTCGCTACTCGCGCGCCCCGGGTGTGCTGTCGTTCGTCGGCTTCGTTCCGGCCGACGAACCGCGCCTGGTGCTGCTGGTGCTGCTGGATGAGCCGAAGAACGAGAAGTGGGGCAGCGAGGCGGCGGCGCCGATCTTCGCGGCGATCGCGGCGCCGGTGCTGCGCTACCTCGAGGTGCCGCCGCGGGACGCGACGCCGATCCAGATCGTGACCGGCCCGGGCGCCGACGACACCCCGCGTGTGCAGCTGGTGTCCACGACGGCGGCGCCGGTCGGCGGCGTGATGCCGGACGTGCGCGGGCGCAGGCTGCGCCAGGCGCTCGCGACGCTCGAGCCGCTGGGCGTCGGCGTCCAGGTCGACGGCCGCGGGCGCGTGGCGCAGCAATCGCCGGCGCCCGGCGAGCGCCTGGACCCGGACGCGGTCGCCCGGCTCACGCTTTCCCCCGACAGCGCGCGCGCCGGGGCCGGGCGTTGACATGCATCGCGAGGTGGCCGTGAGCGTGCTGCTCGACGCGCTGGCCGACAAGCGGATCGTCGGCACGCCGCCGTCCTCGGTGCGCGGGCTCTGCGCCGACTCGCGCCGCGTCGAGCGCGGCGAGGCGTTCGTGGCCGTGCCCGGCCTCAAGCAGGACGCGCGGCGATTCGTTCCCGACGCCGTCGCGCGCGGCGCGACGCTGGTCGTGACCGAGGGCGATCCGGTGCCGGACGTGCGTGTCGCGCAGGTCCTCGTCCCGTCGGCGCGGCGCGCGCTCGCGTCGCTGGCGGGCGCGTACTGGGGCCATCCCTCGCGCGCGCTGACGCTGGTCGGCATCACCGGCACGAACGGCAAGACCACGACGTCGTATCTCGTCGAGGCGCTGCTGCGTGTGCGCGGCGGCGGCGCCACCGGCGTTCTCGGCACGATCCAGTACGTGATCGGCGACGAGATCCGGCCCGCCGGCCAGACGACGCCGGACGCGCTCGACATCGAGTCGATGCTGGCCGCCATGCGCGAGCGCGGCGTGCGCGGCGTGGCCATGGAGGTCTCCTCGCACGCCCTGGCGCTGTCGCGGGTCGATGCGCTGGCGTTCGACGTCGGCGTCTTCACGAATCTCACGCAGGACCATCTCGACTTCCACGGCACGCTCGACGAGTACGGACGCGCCAAGCGGCGCCTGTTCGAGCTGGTCGCCGCCTCACCGAAGCCCCGGCGCGCAGCCGTCGTGAACGGCGACGATCCCGCGGGCGCGCGGATGAGCGCCGGCCTCCCGCTCGACCCGCTGACCTACGGTCTCGGCCCGGCCAATCGCGTGCGCGCGACCGCGTGGACCTCGACGCTCGACGGCGTACGCCTGCAAGTGACGACGCCGGTCGGCCCGTTGGGGCTCGTCTCGCCGCTCATCGGCGAGCACAACGTGATGAACCTCCTGGCTGCGATCGGCGTCGGGCTGGCGCTCGGGCTCGCTCCCGACGCCATCGCGCGCGCGCTCGGCGGCGTGCAAACCGTGCCCGGTCGGTTCGAGCAGGTGCGGGCCGGGCAATCATTCCTCGTCGTCGTCGATTACGCGCACACCCCGGACGCCCTCGAGCGCGTGCTCACGACGGCGCGAAAGATCACCTCGGGCCGCCTGGGCGTGGTCTTCGGCTGCGGCGGCGATCGCGATCGAACGAAGCGCCCGATCATGGGCGAGATCGCCGCACGGCTCGCGGATCACGCGTGGATCACCTCGGACAACCCCCGCTCCGAGGATCCGGAGGCGATCGTCGCCGAGGTCGCCGCCGGGGCCGCGCGCGTGCGGCCCGCGGGCAATCATTGCGCGCGCGTCGCCGATCGCGAGGCGGCGATTCGCGCGGCGCTCGGCTGGGCGCGGTCGGGGGACACGATCGTCATCGCCGGCAAAGGCCACGAGACCTACCAGATCGTCGGCGGCGAGGTGCTGCCGTTCGACGACCGGGACGTCGCGCGGCGGCTGCTGTCGGAGCGGGCGCGATAGGGAGGCATATGGCGGCCTTCAGCATCCAGGAGCTCGTCCGCGCCACCGAGGGCGCGCTCGTCAGCGGCGACCTCGGCGTTCCGGTCGCCGGCGTGTCGATCGACTCGCGTACGCTTCAGGTGGGCGAGGCGTTCTTCGCGATCGTCGGCCACCGGCTCGACGGCCATGTCTTTCTCGGCGACGCCGCCGCGCGCGGCGCCGCGTGTGTCGTCGTACACACGCTGCCCGACGAGCCGCCCGCCAATGTTCCGCTCGTGCTCGTGGAGGACACCACGCGCTCGCTCGGCCGCCTCGCCGCCTGGCACCGCTCGCGCTTCAGCGTGCCCGTCGTCGCCATCACCGGCTCGATCGGCAAGACGACGGTCAAAGAGCTGACGGCGGCCGTGCTCGCCACCCGCGGTGAGGTGCTCAAGCCGGCGTCGTCGTTCAACAACCAGTGGGGCCTGCCGCTCACGCTGCTGCGGCTCGGCCCCGATCATCGCGCGGCGGTCGTCGAGCTCGGCACGAACCAGGCCGGCGAGATCGCGACGCTGTCCGCGATCGCGCAGCCGACGGTCGGCGTGGTGACGATGGTCGCCGCCGTTCACACGGAGTTCCTCGGCAGCATCGAGGGCGTGCGCGAAGAGAAGGCGGCGCTCGTGCGCGCGCTGTCGCCGTCCGGCATCGCCGTGCTGAACGCCGACGACGCGCGCGTCGCGTCGATGGCGCGCGAGACGAAAGGCCGCGTGATCACGTTCGGCCGTGCCGCCGCCGCGGCGGTGCGGATCGTCGGCGACGCTACGGATGCCGAGGACGGCGTCGCGTTCACGCTCGAGGTCGGCGGTCGACGCCAGCCGGTCAGCCTCGCCTTTGCCGGCCGCCACAATGTCGCCAACGCGCTCGCGGCTGCGGCCGTCGGCGTGGCGCTGGACGTGCCGCTCGAGGACATCGCGCGCGGGCTGGCCGCGGCGCGGCCGGTCGGCGGCCGCGGCGTGTGGAAGCGTGCGGGCGAGGTGACGATCCTCGACGACACGTACAACGCCAGCCCGGCCTCGGTGCGCGCCGCGCTCGACACGCTGGCGGCACGACGCGCGGGTCGGCGCGCGGTGGTGGTGCTGGGCGACATGCTCGAGCTCGGCGCGCTCAGCGACGACGCGCACCGTGAGGCCGGCCGACTGGTGGCCGCGCTGCCCGCCGCCGAGTTCGTCGGCTTCGGCCGCGCGGCCGGTCTCGCCGTGGAGGCCGCGCGCGCGGCGGGGCTGATGGACGTGCATCACGCGGCGAGCTTCGAGGACACCGTCGGCCACCTGCTCAAGCGGCTGGCGCCGGGCGACGTGGTGCTGGTGAAGGGCTCGCGGGGCATGCGGATGGAGCGCGTGGTGGATGCGCTCGTCGCGCGTCTGGCCCGAACCGATCGGTCCTCGGGATGAGGATGGACGATGCTCTACTATCTGCTCGTCCCGCTCGCCAAGGATCACATCGTCTTCAACGTCTTCCGCTACCTGACCTTCCGGTCTTTCATGGCGCTGATCTCCGCCCTGGTGATCTCGCTGATCGTGGGACCCTGGCTCATCCGACGTCTGCGGCGCATGCAGCACGGCACGGACACGCTGCGCGAGGACACGCCGGAGCACCATCGCAGCAGCAAGAAGGGCACGCCCACGATGGGCGGCGTGATCATTCTCTGCGCGACCCTGGGCTCGACGTTCCTGTGGGCGAATCTGGCCAACCGCTATGTCTGGGTCGCGATGCTGGCGATTGCGGGCTACGGGCTGGTGGGCATGTGGGACGACTGGACGAAGATCCGCACGAAGCGTGGGATCCCGGCGCGTGGCAAGCTTGCCGCGCAGGTGATCATGGCGCTCGCGCTGCTGCAGATCGTCTACTGGCAGCCGGCCGACGCCTTCCAGCCGGTGCTGGCGATCCCGTTCTTCAAGGGCTGGTTCGTCCATCTCGGCGCCCTGTGGTTCCTGTTTGCGATGCTGGTGATCATCGGCGCCTCGAACGCGGTGAACCTCACCGACGGCCTCGACGGGCTGGCGATCGGCCCGATCGTCATGGCGGGCGCCGCCTTCGGCGTGATCGCATACCTCACGGGCAACTTCCGGGCGGCGGACTATCTGAAGATTCTCAACGTCCGCGGCTCGGGCGAGCTCTCGGTGTTCTGCGGGGCGCTGATCGGTGCGGCCATCGGCTTTCTCTGGTTCAACTGTCATCCGGCCGAAGTCTTCATGGGCGACGCCGGCTCGCTGGCGCTCGGCGCCTCTATCGGCATGCTCGCGGTGCTGACCAAGGCCGAGCTGCTGTTGCCGCTCATCGGCGGCATCTACGTCGTGGAGGCGGTGTCGGTCATCGTGCAGGTGGCGTCGTTCAAGCTCACAGGCCGGCGGGTCTTCCGCATGGCGCCGTTACACCACCACTACGAATTGACCGGCTGGCCCGAGCCCAAGATCGTCGTGCGGTTCTGGATCGTCTCGTTCGCGCTGGCGCTGCTGGCGCTCACGACGCTGAAGCTGCGCTAGCCGTAGTGCGAGCCGCAAGACGTCGCGGGGCTGGGGCCCCGCCGTCTAAGGCGAGCATAGGAAGGAGCGCATGAGCTTCCTGGCGGAGGAGGTGCAGGTGGGGAAGAGAGGGCGCGCGTACCTGGCGACGCTGGCCGAGCGTCGGGTAGCCGTCGTCGGTCTCGCCAAGAGCGGGATCGCCGCCGCCCGCCTGCTCGCCGCCGCCGGCGCCGACGTGCGTGGCACCGACGCCAAGGCCGTCGCCTCGCTCGGTGCGGAGGTCGCCGCGCTCGGCGCTCTCGGCGTGCGGCTCGTCGACGGCCCCGCGGCCTTCGACGGCGTCGAGCTGGTCGTCGTCAGCCCCGGCGTGCCGCTGGACGGCGCGCAGCTCTCGCCCGTGCGCGCGCGTCGCGTGCCGGTCATCGGCGAGCTCGAGCTGGCGTGGCGTGCGATGGAGGCCGAGACGATCGCCATCACGGGGACCAACGGCAAGACGACGACGACCGCGCTCACCGGCGCACTGCTCGCGGAGCAGCCGCGTCCGGTCTTCGTCGGCGGCAACATCGGCACGCCGCTCGCCGCGCGCGCACTCGACTTTCCCGTCGATGGCCTCGTGGTGGCCGAGGTCTCGTCGTTCCAGCTCGAGACCATCGAGGCCTTCCAGCCCCGCGTGGCGGCCGTGCTCAACGTCACACCAGATCATCTCGATCGGCACCGCACGTTCGCCTCATACCTCGACGCCAAGGCGCGCATCTTCATGAACCAGACCGAGCAGGACTGCGCGGTGCTCAACGCCGACGACGAGGGCGCCCGCGGCCTCGCGGCGCGCACGCGGGCGCACGTGCTGTGGTTCAGCCGCCAGCACGCCCTCGAGCACGGCGTGTTCGTGCAGGACGGCTGGCTGGTGGCGCGGCTCAACGGTCACGTCGACCGCATCTGCCCACTCGCGGAGATCCAGCTGCGCGGCGCGCACAACGTCGAAAACGTGCTGGCGGCGACGGCGTGTGCGCTGTGGACGGGGATCGGCATCGACGCCATTCGCCGCGCGGTCGGACGCTTCCGCGCGGTCGCGCACCGCATCGAGTTCGTGCGCGACATCGCCGGCGTGCAGTTCTACAACGACTCGAAGGGCACGAACGTCGCCTCGACGATCAAGGCGCTGGAGTCGTTCGAGGAGCGCATCGTGCTGATCGCGGGCGGCAAGGGCAAGGGCCAGGACTTCACGCCCCTCGCCGACGCCGCCCGTGGCCGTGTTCGCCACGGCGTCCTCATCGGCGAGGACGGCGGCAAGATCGCCGCCGCACTCGCCAGCGCGGGAATCGACGTCACCGCCGCCGACACGATGGCGAGCGCCATCCAGGCCGCGCGCGTGGCCGCACGCGCGGGCGACGTGGTGCTGCTGTCGCCGGCGTGTGCGTCGTTCGACATGTTCGACAACTACGAGCACCGGGGCGAGGTCTTCAAAAAGCTCGTCGAGGAGCTCGCCTGATGCCGCGGCGGCTCACGCCCGACGTCTGGCTCTTCGGCGCGGCCGTTGCGCTGCTCTCGGTCGGCGTCGTGATGGTGTACTCCGCGAGCGCCGTCGTCGCGGCCGATCGCTTCCACGATCCGTACTTCTTCCTCAAGAAGCAGCTGTTCTGGGCGCTGCTCGGCGCGGGCGTGCTGCTCGCGGCCCTGCGCTGCGACTATCGCTGGCTGGAGAAGGCGATGATGCCCGCGCTGATCGTGGCCGGCGTGTGCCTCGTGCTCGTGCTGGTGCCGCCGATCGGCCAGGCCATCAACGGCACGCGCCGGTGGATCCGTCTGGGCCCCGTCTCGTTCCAGCCGGTCGAGCTCGCCAAGCTCGCCCTGGTCGTCTACCTCGCGGCGTTCCTCGCGCGCAAGCGCGGAGCGCTGGAAGAATTCCGCACGGGCACGCTGCCGCCGTTGCTCGTCGGCGGCGTGCTGGCGGGGCTCGTACTGCTGCAGCCGGATCTCGGCAACTGCATGACGCTGATCGTGCTCACGTTCGCGCTGCTCTACCTGGCCGGCAGCCCCATCAAGCATCTGGCGTGGGTGGCGGCGCCCGCGCTGCCGCTGATCGTCGTCGCGATCTGGATGGCGCCCTATCGCATGCGGCGGATCACCGCGTTCGTCGATCCGTGGGCCGATCCTCGCGGCGGCGGCTTTCAGATCATCCAGTCGTGGCTCGCGCTGGGTAACGGCGGCGTGCTCGGCCAGGGCATCGGCGCGAGCCGGCAGAAGCTCTTCTATCTGCCGGAGTCGCACACGGACTTCATCTTCGCGATCCTCGGCGAGGAGCTCGGGTTCGTGGGCGCCGTCGCGATCGTCGCGCTCTTCGCGGTCCTCGTCTGGCGCGGGCTGCGCGTGGGGCTGCGAGCGCCGGACGCCTTTGGCGCCTATCTCGCGCTGGGCATCACCGTGCTGATCGCCACGCAGACGCTGCTGAACCTCGGTGTCGTCACCGGGCTGCTGCCGACCAAGGGACTGCCGCTACCGTTCATCTCGTTCGGCGGCACCGCGCTGCTGATGACGATGCTGGCGACGGGCATGCTCCTCAACATCAGTCAGCACGCCCATGTTTAAGCGCTATCAGCACATCCACTTCGTCGGCATCGGCGGCGCCGGCATGTCGGGCATCGCAGAGATCTTGCTCAATCTCGGCTACCGCGTGACGGGCTCGGACGCCCGCCGCAACGACGCCGTCGAGCGGCTGGAGCAGCTCGGCGCCAAGGTCTTCACGGGCCACGACGCGGCGCACATCGAGGGCGCACACGTCGTCGTGTACTCCTCCGCCGTCCCCCGCGACAACGCCGAGCTGCAGGCGGCGCGGCAGCGCGCGATGCCCGTGATCCCCCGCGCCGAGATGCTGGCCGAGCTGATGCGGCTCAAGTACGGGATCGCCGTCGCCGGCACGCACGGCAAGACGACCACGACGTCGATGATCGGCGCCGTCCTCGCCGAGGGGCGCTATGACCCGACGATCATCGTCGGCGGCCGCGTGACGAGTCTCGGCAGCAACGTGCGGCTCGGGCAGGGCGACTTCCTGGTCGCCGAGGCCGACGAGTCGGACGGCTCGTTCCTCAAGCTCGATCCGACCCTCGCCGTGGTGACGACCATCGACGCCGAGCACCTCGACCACTACAGTTCGCTCGAGGCCATTCAAGACGCCTTCGTGGCCTTCGTGGGGAAGGTGCCGTTCTACGGCGCGGCTGTGCTGTGCCTGGACGAGCCGAACATCCAGCGGCTGATCCCACGCGTCGAGAAGCGCGTCGTGACCTACGGTCTGGAGTCGAGTGCCGACCTCGTCGCACGGCGCGTGCGGCTGGCCGGCATGACGAGCCGCTTCGAGGTCTACGGACACGGCGCGCTGCTCGGAGAGTGCACGCTCGCGATTCCCGGCCGTCACAACGTGCTCAACGCGCTGGCCGCGGTCGGCGTCGGGCTGGATCTCGAGATCCCGTTCGTCACCATCCAGAAAGCGCTCGCGGCCTTCGCGGGCGTGCAGCGCCGCTTCCAGGTGCGTGGCACCGCCGACGGCGTCACCGTCGTCGACGATTACGGCCACCACCCCGCCGAGATCCGGGCGACGCTGGCCGCCGCCAAGGCGGGATTCGACGCGCGCGTCGTCACGGTGTTCCAGCCGCACCGCCACACGCGCACCAAGCACCTCTTCGACGACTTCCTCACCGCGTTCAACCAGGCTGATGTGCTCGTCGTGATGGACATCTATGGCGCCGGCGAGGCGTCGATCGAGGGCGTGAGCGCCGCCGCTCTCGCGGAAGGAATCCGGGCCCACGGTCACCGCAACGTGACCTATCTGGGCGGCGATCGCGCGCGGGTCGTCGCGCACGTGTGCGAGATCACGCGCCCCGGCGACATCGTGTTGACGCTGGGCGCCGGCGACGTCGGCCAGCTCGGACCCGAGATTCTCCGTCGGCTCGAAACCGGTTCGGATGAACGGAGGCCTCAATGTTAGGAGAGATCCGAGGGGAAGTGCGGTTCAAAGAGCCGCTGAGCTTCCACACCTCGCTGCGCATCGGCGGTCCTGCGGACATCTTCGTCGTCCCCCAGGACGTCGAAGACATCCGCCACGCGCTGATGTTCGCCGACCGCGAGCAGCTGCCGGTGGTCGTCGTCGGCGGCGGCAACAACCTGCTCGTGCGCGACCGCGGCGTGCACGGCGTCGTCCTCAAGCTCGAGGGCTGCCTGGGCCGCGCCGAGTTCCACGGCGAGGAGGCGCTGGCCGGCGCCGGCGTCTCGCTTTCGGCGCTGATCCGCGAGGCGGCCGCCCTCAATCTGGGCGGCATCGAGAGCCTGGTCGGCATTCCCGCGACCATCGGCGGCGCGCTCGCGATGAATGCCGGCACTGTCGACGGCTGGATCGGCGACTTCGTGAGCGCCGTCTACTTCCTGCACCCCGATGGCTCGCTCGGCGAGTTCAAGCCCGCCGGCGCCTTCGGCTATCGCGCCTTCCACCTGCCGGCCAGCGCCGTGCTGATCGGCTGCCGGATGCAGCTCCACCGACGGCCGCTGCCGGAAATCCAGAAGGAGATCCGCGCGCGGCTGAAGCAGAAGAAGTCGACGCAGCCGCTGGCGCTCGCCTCCGCGGGGTTCGTCTGGAAGAACCCGGCGGGTGATCTGGCCTCGCGGCTGATCGAGAAGGCCGGCCTGCGCGGCAAGCGGATCAACGGCGCCGAGATCTCGTCCAAGCACGCCAACTTCATCGTGAACCGTGGCGGTGCGGGCGCCGCCGACATCCTGAGCCTGATGGAGCTCACGCGGGAGCGGGTCCACAGCCACTTCGGGATCACGCTCGAGACCGAGATCCGCATCCTCGGTGAGTAGAGGCCTGCTCTCGCCGCGCGGCGTGGGCGCGCTGGCCGAGCTGGGCGAGCGCACGTCCCTCGTCGCCGGTCAGCGCCGAGCGCGGCGGCGGGCGCGTCCGCCCGCGGCGCTCGCGCGCCTGAAGCGGCGCGTGGTCACCGTCGCGCTGGTGCTCGGCGTCGCGGCGGCGGTGCTGAGCGCGGGGTGGTGGGTCACGACATCGCCGCGGTTCGCGGTCGCCGCCGTCGAGGTGCAGGGCGCCTCGCGCGTGCCGGTCGCGCGAATTCTCGCCGCGGCGGCGATCCCGCCCCGCGCGAATCTGTGGACGCTCGACGGCAGCGCGGTGGCCGCGCGCGTGGCCGCGCTGCCGGAAATCCGTCGCGCCGACGTCGTGCGCGACCTGCCCAACCGCGTGACCATCCTCGTCGAGGAACGTCGGCCCTTCACGCTCGTGCACGCCGCGCGCCTGCACTGGATGGACGAGGACGGGCACGTGCTCGGCGAGGAGCGCCGCGCGGTCGCGCCGGGCGTCCCGGTGATCAGCGGACTCACCGAGGAGGAGCTGGCTTCCATGCGGACCGCGCCGGGACCGAAGGCACGCGCGGCCGTCGCGCTCATTCGCGCGCTGCTGCGCTCGGGCGGCGCGCTCGCCGCGGAAATCTCCGAGATCGACATGAGCCGCCCCGAGGGGCCGGTGCTCTATACGGTCGACGGCGTGGAGGTGCGGCTGGGCACCGAGGAGTGGGACGAGCGGCTCGCGCGGCTGGAGGGCGTCCTGGCGCAGGTGGCGACGCAGGACGTGAGCGGCGTCGATCTGCGGTTCAAGGACCAGGTGGTGCTTCGCAGCGGGGCGCCCCGGTGAGACGCAACAAGACGCCCGAGCTGATCGTCGGGCTGGACGTCGGCACGACGAAGATCTGCGCCGTCGTCGCCTCACCTCGGCCGGACGACGGACTGGACATCGTCGGCGTGGGCGCCGCGCCGTCGCGCGGGCTGCGCCGCGGCGTCGTCGTCAACATCGATTCGACCGTCGAGGCGATTCGCCAGGCGGTCGGCGAGGCCGAGCGCATGGCCGGCGTCGAGGTGTCGGGGGTCTACGCCGGCGTCGCGGGCGGCCATATCCGCTCGGTGAACAGCCGCGGCGTCGTCGCGGTGTCGGGCAAGGATCGCGAGGTGAGCCAGGCCGACGTCGACCGCGCGCTGGACGCCGCGCGCGCGATCAACATCCCTCAAGACCGGGAGATCCTGCACGTGCTCCCGCAGGCGTTCGCGGTCGACGACGCCGACGGCGTGCGCGAGCCGATCGGCATGTCGGGCGTGCGGCTCGAGGTCGAGGTGCACGTGGTGACGGCCGCCGTCGCGTCGGTGCAGAACGTGATCCGCTCCGTGAACCGTGCGGGCCTCACCGTGCACGACGTCGTGCTGGAGCCCATCGCCTCCGCGGAGGCCGTCCTCTATCCCGACGAAAGGGAGCTCGGCGTCCTGGTCATCGACATCGGCGGCGGCACCACCGATCTCGCGATGCTGCGGGACGGCGCCGTCTGGCACACCGCGATCCTGCCGCTCGGCGGCGACCACATCACCAACGACATCGCCGTGGGACTGCGCACGCCGATGGCCGACGCGGAAGCGCTCAAGAAGCGCCACGGCTGCGCGCTCACGGCGCTCGTGCCGGCGGAGGAGACCGTCGACGTGCCGTCAGTGGGTGGGCGCAAGCCGCGCCAGCTCTCGCGCCAGGTGCTCTCGGAGATCATCCAGCCGCGCGTCGAGGAGATCTTCACGCTCGTCGCGCGCGAGCTGACGCGCGCGGGCTTCCAGGACGCGGCGACGGCGGGCGTCGTCGTCACGGGTGGCAGCTCGATCATGCAGGGCGTGCCCGAGCTCGCGGAATCGGTCTTCGATCAACCCGTGCGCCGGGGCGTGCCGTTTTCCCTCGGCGGCCTCGCGGAGGTGGTGCAGAGCCCGATGTACGCCACCGGGGTGGGGCTCGCGTTGTACGGCGCGCGCCGGCAGCAGCCGGCGACCACGTGGTCGGACACGAGCGGCGCGGGTCTCGGCCACTGGGGCCGGCGACTCATGGGATGGCTCAGTGAAGTCCTCTAGCGGAGGACGATCGCGCGGCGGCGAGCAACCGCCGCTCTTCGCGACGACGAGCAGCGAGGGAGGCGTACGAACGCGGCGGGCGGCGGCCCGCCCACAAGAGGAGGACCGGATGGAGCGAGATCGCGCACGGCGCCCGCTCTTCGAGCTGGACGACGCGCCGCAAGCGGCAGCGAAGATCAAGGTGATCGGCCTCGGTGGCGGCGGCGGCAACGCGGTGAGCCGCATGATGGCCGCGCAGTTCACCGGCGTCGACTTCATCGTCGCCAACACGGACATGCAGGCGCTGCGCAGCTCGCCCGCGCCCGTCAAGGTCCAGCTCGGCGCCAAGCTCACGCAGGGGCTGGGCGCCGGCTCCAACCCCGACGTCGGCCGCAACGCCGCGCTCGAGGATCCCGAGACGATCACGCGGCTGCTCGAGGGCGGCGACATGGTCTTCATCACGGCGGGACTCGGCGGCGGCACGGGCACCGGCTCGGCGCCGATCGTGGCCTCGCTGGCGCGCGATCTCGGCATCCTCACCATCGCCGTTGTCACCAAACCGTTCACGTTCGAAGGCCGCAAGCGCATGCTCCAGGCCGAGGCGGGCCTGGAAGCGCTCCGCACCGTCGTCGACACGCTGATCACGATCCCCAACCAGCGCCTGCTGTCCGTCGTCGATCGCGGCACGCCGCTGCTCGAGGCCTTCCGCGTCGCCGACAGCGTCCTGCAGCAGGCCGTGCAGGGGATCTCCGATCTCATCCTCGTTCCCGGCCTCGTCAACCTCGACTTCGCCGACGTCCGCACGATCATGTCGGGCATGGGCATGGCGATGATGGGCACGGGGGTCGGCCGCGGCGCCAACCGTGCGCTCGACGCCGCGCAGAAAGCGGTGGCGAGCCCGCTGCTGGACGACACGTCGATCGAGGGCGCGCGCGGCATCCTCATCAACTTCACGGGTGGCCACGATCTATCGATCCACGAGGTCGAGGAGGGCGCGCGCATCGTGCAGGAGGCGGCGCACGAGGAGGCCAACATCATCTTCGGCGCCGTTCTCGATCCGAGTCTCGAGGACGAGGTGCGGATGACGGTCATCGCCACCGGGTTCACGGAAAAGAAGACGCAGCTGGAGCCGGCGGGCAAGATCGTCGACCTGCCGCGCGCGTCGCGCTCGGTGGGCGGCACATCGGCGAACGGCGCGCCGCCCGCGTGGCGGCGACGGTCCGGCGAGGCGCGCGCCGACGGCGACAGCGCGCTCGACACCGAGCACGACTACGATGTGCCCACGTTTCTGCGCCGCAGCGCTGATTAGGTAACTGGGGGGCCCCGAAATGGCCCCCCAGTTTTTTAAGCGAAGGGGCTACGCCCCCTTATGGTCGGGGCGCTCCTCTATAGTGGGATGACGCGATATGACGTCACTCACAGCGCACGGTGAGCCGCCACGCTACTTCACGTTCCCGGCGCTGGCGGCGGCGGGACTGCCGCACGCGAGCACGACGCGCCACTGTCCGGGCGTCACGTCACCCTCGCAGCCGACGTCGCCGTTCACGAGCGATGCGCACGAGACCCTCGCCGCCGCGGGTCTCGATCTCGCGCGCGTCGCGTACGCCCGCCAGGTTCACGGCGCCGATGTCGCGCACGGGCTCACGCGCGGCGGCGTCGCGGGCGCCGTCGACGTGCTGTCCACGGCCGAGCGCGGCATGCCGCTGGCCGTCTTCACGGCGGACTGTCTGGCCATCACGCTCTGGGACGCGGAGTCCGCCGCGCTGGCGCTCGCCCACGTCGGCTGGCGCGGCACGGTGAAGCGCGCTCAACAGTCCGCCGTCGCCGCTGCCACGGCGCTCGGCGCGAGTCCGGCGCGCCTGCGCGTGGCCATCGGGCCCTCGATCGGCCCGTGCTGCTACGAGGTCGACGAGCCGGTCGTCAGCGACTTCACGCACGCGTTCGGTGAGACGCGCTGGCGGCGGTGGGCGCGGCCGTCGTCGAACGGCCGCCTGCTGCTGGATCTATGGACGGCGAACGAGGAGTTGCTGGCTGATGCCGGCGTCGATCCGGCGCGCATCGAGAATCCGCGCCTGTGCACGGCGTGTCATCCCGCGCTGTTCTATTCCTACCGCAAAGGCAATCGCGGCCGGCTGGTCACCGTCGCGGCACTGCCGTAATGGGGGGCCCCGACATGGCCCCCCAAACCCCCCAACGTTCGGACCGCCCCGGCGAAGCCGTGGCGGTCCTCGATTCTGCGCTCAGCTGATTCTGCGCTCAGCTGATTCTGCGCTCAGCTCGCCATGACTGTGCGGTCGTGCGCCCAGTCGCGCAGCGCGGTGATGCTCTCGGCGCGCGTGACGGACAGCGGCTTCGTCGCCTTCAGCTCCTCGACGAGGATGGCGGACGTCACCTCGACGCCGCGCGAGAACGCGGTGTAGAGCGCCGCCACCACCGCCTGCTCGATCTCGGCGCCGCTGAAGCCGTCGGAGGCCGCGACGAGCTCGGTCAGGTCGAACAGTCGCGGGTCGCGCTTGCGCTTGCGCAGGTGGATGGCGAAGATCTCGCGGCGCTCCTCGGCGTTGGGCAGGTCGACGAAGAAGATCTCGTCGAAGCGTCCCTTGCGCGTCAGCTCGGGCGGCAGCTGGCCGATGTCGTTCGACGTGGCGACCACGAAGACCGGCGCCTTGCGGTCCTGCAGCCATGCGAGCAGGCGGCCGAACACCCGCTTCGAGAGTCCCGCGTCGGCATCGCCTCCAGGGTTGTAGGACAGGCCCTTCTCGAGCTCGTCGATCATGAGCACGCACGGCGCCATCTGCTCGGCCATGCGCAGCGCCCGCTCGAGGTTTTTCTCGGTCTCGCCGATGTACTTGTCGAAGAGCCGGCCCGGCTCCATCTTGAGCAGCGGCAGTCCCCACTCGCGCGCGACGGCGCGCGCGACCAGCGTCTTGCCCGCGCCCTGCACGCCGAGCAGGAGGATGCCGCGGCTCGGCTCGAGGCCGAACGTCTTCGCCTCCGGCGTGAACGCCTTCTTGCGCTTCTCGAGCCAGGCCTTGAGGTTCTTGAAGCCGCCGACCTCCGCGAGATTCTCTTCCGGCGAGACGTACTCCAGCACGCCGTCCTTGCGCAGCATGTCCTTCTTGAGCTCGACGATGAAGTCGACGTCCCTGGCATCCAGCGTGTTGTCGCGCAGGATCGCCTGGGTGATCGCCCGCTCGGCCTCGAACGCGGTGAAGCCGCGCAGCCGATCGACGAGACGGTCCAGGTCGGCCGGCGACAGTCCCATCGAGACCGGCCGCTCGCGCGAACACTCGGCGACGACGCGCTTCACGACGCTCTTGAGCTCGGCGGCGTCCGGCAACGCGAGGGTGAAACGTGCCGTCAGCGGCTCGAGCTCCGCCGGCAGCTCGACCTTGACGGCCGACATCACGATCACGCGGCGGTCGTGGCCGAAGGCCGGGGCGAGATCGAGGCACTTGCGCACCACGGCGGGCTCGCCGAGGTAGCGGTGCAGGTCTTTCATGAGAAAGATCGCCTCGCCCGTCATGGTGGCGACGTTGTTCAGGCCCTTCAGCGGCTGCTGGCTGTCGTAGATGGCGTTGGGCAGGCCGTGTCGATGCAGCCCGTTCGTCACCGTCCACACGAAGAACGGCACCCGCAGGTCCGCGGCGATCTCCGCCAGCGTCGTCTCCAGACGGTCCTCCTCCGACGTCTCGACCGCGATGAATGGATAACGCGACTGGATCATCAGCGCGAGGTCGCCGAGCGGAGGCATGCCCTCCGAGGATAGCAGAAGCGCGTGCTAGAATCCCCGATGCTGGCTATGCAGCAGGATATCCGCACCAATCTCGAGCGCGTCCGCGAGCGCATTGCGCGCGCCGCGGAGAGGGCCGGGCGTCGCGCCGAGGACGTGCTGCTCATCGGCGTGTCCAAGACGGTCGACGTCGGACGGATTCGGACCGCGTTGGCGGCGGGACTCAGCGCGCTCGGCGAGAATCGCGTCCAGGAGGCGCGTGACAAGGTCGCGGAGCTCGGGCGACCGGTGGCGTGGCATCTCGTCGGGCACCTGCAGACGAACAAAGTCCGCGAGGCGCTCGAGCTGTTCGATGTCGTCCACTCCGTCGATCGCATCGACCTCGCGCGTGAGCTCGACCGCCGCGCCCGCGCGCGCGGCCGTCCGGTGGACGCGCTCGTGCAGGTCAACGTCGCCATCGAGCCCTCCAAGGGGGGCTGGCCGCCGGAGGCGGTGGAGACCGCGGTGGGAGCGCTCACTGCGCTCGGCGGCTTGCGTCTGCGCGGACTGATGGCGATTCCGCCCGCGGTGGACCGCGCCGAGGACTCGCGCGGGTGGTTCCGTGCGCTGCGCAAGCTGGCGGAGCGGCACGGTCTCGCAGATCTCTCGATGGGGATGAGCGGCGACTTCGAGATCGCCGTCGAGGAGGGCGCGACGATGGTGCGCGTGGGCACCGCCATCTTCGGCCCGCGCGCGCCGCGCATTCCGGGCCTGCCCGAAGTGCGCTATCCGCACGGGGGGCCGGCGTGAGCGTCAAGGGCAAGAAGGTCGGCTTCGTCGGCGCGGGCAACATGGGCGAGGCGCTGATCCGCGGGCTCGTCGAATCCAACCTCGTCCCCGCCGACACGATCCTCGTCGCCGACGTGCGCACCGATCGCGTGCAGCAGCTCACCGATCAGTACGGCCTGCGCGCGCTCGCCGGCAACGCGGCGCTCGTCCGTGGCGCGGACGTCGTCATCCTCGCCGTGAAGCCGCAGATCATGGCCGCCGTCCTGCGCGAGACGTTGCCCGCGCTCACCAATCGCCCGCTGCTCATCTCGCTCGCCGCCGGCGTCTCCACGGCGACGATCCAGTCGATCCTCGGCAAGTATCCGCGGCTCATCCGCGTCATGCCCAACACGCCCGCGCTCGTGCTCGAGGGCGCGACCGCCATCGCGCGCACGCCCGGCCTCGACCAGGACGACCTCGAGACGGCGCAGGAGATCTTCGCGGCGGTGGGCCGCGTCGTCGTTCTCGACGAGGAGCAGATGGACGCGGTCACCGGCCTTTCGGGCTCGGGCCCCGCCTACGTGGCGCTGGTCATCGAGTCGCTCGCCGACGGCGGCGTGAAGATGGGCCTCGACCGCGCCACGGCGATGACGCTGGCCACACAGACGGTGCTCGGCGCCGCCAAGCTGCTGGCGGAGACCGGCCTGCATCCGGGCGCTCTCAAGGACATGGTCAGCTCGCCGGGCGGCACCACGATCTCCGGCATCGCCGCGCTCGAAGAGGGCGGTGTCCGCACGACCTTCATCCGGGCCGTGGAGCGCGCGACGCTGCGCTCGCGCGAGCTCGGGCGCGGGCCGGCCTGACGTGTTCATCATCGGCAATCTCATCGAGGCGCTCGCGGTCGTGATCGACTACCTGCTGTGGGCATACATCTGGATCATCATCGGGCGCGCGATCGTTTCGTGGGTCAGCCCCGACCCGTTCAACCCGATCGTGCGCTTTCTCCACCGGGCGACGGAGCCGGTGCTGCGCCCGATCCGCCGGCGCCTGCCCGACATGCCGATCGACTTCTCGCCGATGATCGTGATCATCGCGATCATCTTCCTGCAGCGATTCCTGGTGAAAACGCTCTATCAGCTGGCCTACAGCCTCGGGTAGGGCGGGAGGCGTCGATGCGCATCACTCCGCATGACATCCGGCAGCAGCAGTTCTCGTCCAAGATGTTCAAGGGCTACGACCCCCAGGAGGTCGACGCGTTCCTCGACGACGTCGCCGAGGACTACGAGGCCGTCCTCAAGGAAGTGGCGCTGCTCAAGGAGCAGATCGCGGCCCAGGAGGAGCGCGCGCGCGGGGTCACGGAGCGCGAGCGCACGCTGCAGGACACGCTGGTGACGACGCAGCGGCTCGTCGAAGAGATGAAGAACAACGCGCGGCGCGAGGCCGAGCTGATCCTGCGCGAGGCGGAGCTGAGCGGCGAGAAGGCGGTGGAGGCCGCGCGCGGCGAAGAGGGGAAGATCCGCGCCGACATCATGACGCTCAAGCGGACGCGGCGGCAGCTCGTCGAGGAAGTCATGGCGACGCTCGAGCGCTATCACCGGATCCTCGCGGCGGACCTGCCGCCCGGCGAAGCGGATGCGAGCGCCCCGTGATGGCGATCTCCTGCGCGTGCGCGTGCAGCCACGCGCCGCGCGCGCGGCCATCGGGGATTGGCGCGCGGACGGGACGCTGACGGTGCGGGTGACGGCGCCGCCCGTGCATGGCCGCGCCAACGCCGCGGTCGGCGCGCTGCTGGCCGAGGCGCTCGGCGTTCCGGCCTCCGCGGTGCGTGTCGTCCACGGTGAGCATGGGCGCGACAAGCTGGTGCGCGTGACGGGGCTGACGCCGGCCGAGATCCGGCGACGGCTCGAAGGAGGAGAACGATGAAGACGATGCTGGTCCTGGGAGTGCTCGCAGCGGCGCTGTGCACGACGGCCCCCGCGTGGGCCGATCACAACTCAGTGACGACGCCGGTCGATACGGAGCGTGACGCGAAGCCCGACGCGGCGACGCCCGACGCCGCCAAGCCGCAAGGCATGACCACCGAACACTCGCTCGACATCGATCTCAAGCTCGGCCTCAAAGGCTTCCGCTTCGGCAGCCGGCTCTTCGGGCGCGAGGGCTACACGGGCGGCGCCTGGCTCAACGGCGAGACGCGCACGGACGGCTTCAGCCTCGACGGTCGGGTCGAGCGCGAGGGCAAGGCGCACAACTTCAAGATGAACATCGATCTCGACGAGTGGCTGAAGCGGGCGGTGCGCTGGTGGAGCGGAGGCCTCACGGACCTGTGATCGGCGCGATCGCTCCCGTCCGCTGGACGGGCGAGCGACTGGTGCTCCTCGACCAGACGCTCTTGCCTGGACGTGAAGTCGAGCGCGAGTACACGCGCTGGGAAGACGTCGCCGAGGCCATCCGCGCGCTCGTCGTCCGCGGCGCGCCCGCGATCGGCGTCGCCGCCGCGTTCGGCGTCGCGCTGGCCGCGCGCCAGAGCACGGCGACGAGCGGCGAGGCGCTGTTGGCCGATCTCGAGACCGCGATCAAGGGGCTGGCCGCCACGCGGCCGACCGCGGTGAATCTCTTCTGGGCGGTCGAGCGCATGCGCGCGATCGCGGCCGGTCTGACGCGGCGGCCCGTGGCCGAGGCGCGCGCCCGGCTGGTCGCCGAGGCGGAGGCGATCCTCGCCGAAGATCTCGCCGCCAATCGCGCGCTCGGCGACCACGGCGCGGCACTCGTGCCGTCGAACGCGCGGATTCTCACGCACTGCAACGCGGGCGCGCTGGCGACGGCCGGTTACGGTACCGCGCTCGGCATCGTCCGCTCCGCGCACGCCCAGGGCAAGGTTGCCCTCCTCTGGGTGGACGAAACACGGCCGGTGATGCAGGGCTCGCGGCTCACGGCGTGGGAATGCGTGCGCGAGGGCATCCCGCATCGTCTCATCGCCGACGTCGTGGCCGCGTCGGTGATGGCGCGTGGCCAGGTCGATCTCGTTGTCACCGGCGCCGATCGCATCGCCGCCAACGGCGACACCGCGAACAAGATCGGCACCTACGCGCTGGCGGTGCTGGCGAAGCATCACGGGGTGCCGTTCTACGTCGCCGCGCCGTTTTCGACGATCGATCCGGCGATCGCGTCGGGAACGGAGATCGTGATCGAGGAGCGTGACGCCGCCGAGGTGCGGCACGTGGGAGGGCAACTGACGGCGCCGGAGGAATCGCCGGTCTACAACCCGGCGTTCGACGTGACGCCGGCGGCGCTCATCGCCGCGATCGTCACCGACCGCGGCGTGTACCGTCCGCCTTACCGGTTCTAAGCCGCGTTACGCGGCGAGCAACTCGACGCCTTCGCGCCAGGAGCGATCCCAGCCGTTCAGACGTGCCGTCTCGAGAATCCTTCGGCGCGCCTGGGCGTCCAGCTTGCCGTAGTACCGCTGATAGACCAGCAGGAGTTGCTCGGTGCTCCAGAGATCGAAGGACGTCGTGATCGTTCGCAGCATCATGCCCAACGTGTACTGCAACAGGGATGCCGACGCTCGTTGCGAGCCATCCCGGCGGGTTCCGGTGGTCCACGACGGTACAACGATACCCATTCGCGGGAGGAATCGACCCCGGCGCGATAATCCAGTCCGATGGTCCACGCCGCTGCGCCGGTTGCGCGTCGCTATCACGACCTGACCCCGCACACGCCCGATTCCGTCCGTTCCGGCGGCCACACGCTCGACTGGGACAACAAACCGTTTCCGTTCAAGGTCTACACGGACATTCCCGGCCTGCACCTGCCCCGCGAAGTCGACGTGCTCGCGACGCCGACGCTGGCGGCGATCGCGGGCTACGGGCCGCCGCCGCGGCCGAGGCTGACGCTCAGCGCGCTCGTCTCCCTCCTTTACTACACGGCGGGTGTAACGAAGCAGAAGACCTATCCTGGCGGCGGGCAGGTCCTGTTCCGCGCGGCGGCGTCGACCGGCGCGCTGTACCAGACAGAGGTCTATGTGATCGTCGGCGCGCTCGAGGATCTCTCGCCCGGGGTCTATCACTTCTGCCCGGGCGATTTCACACTGCGGCGGCTGCGCGACGATGACGCCCGAGGGGCCCTGGCCTCGGCCGTGGCCAATGCGACACCCGGCCGAGCGGCCGCGACGCTGGCGCTGACGGGCATCGTCTGGCGCAACTCGTGGAAGTATCGCGCGCGCACGTACCGTCATCTGTTCTGGGACGGCGGCACGATGCTGGCCAACGCGCTGGCGGCGGGCACCGCGCTGGGGCTGGCGCCGCGGGTGTTCACCGGGTTCGTCGACGATGCGGTCCACAAACTCCTCGGCGTGGACGGCGCGGGTGAGGTCGCGCTCGCGCTGGTCTCGCTGGGCCCGCAGACCGCGAGCGCGCCGAGCGGTCGAGCGCCGGTGGCGATCGCGCACGCCACGGTGCCGCTCTCGCGGCACGTGGTGGACGAGCCGCTGGTCACGCACGCCCACACGGTGTCCGCGCTGCAGACGCCCGACGACGTCGCGCGTTGGCGTCACGGCCGCGCGCCGGCATCGCTGGCCGCGGGCGGCCCAACCGTCGCGCTCCCGACTTCGGAATCTCAGGAGGGCCGCGCGCTCGGCGAGACGATTCAGCGACGCGGCTCGACACGTCACTTTGCGCGCGTGCCGATCGCCCTGGACGATCTCGGTGCCGCGTTGTGGGCCGCGTCACGGCCCGTCCCTGCCGACGTGCCCTCCGCATTCACGGACATCTATATGAGCGTCCATGCCGTCGACGGCCTGGCTCCCGGCACGTATGTCTACCGCCGTGAGGAGCACGTGCTCGAGCGGCTGGAGGCCGGCGACTTCCGACGCCAGGCCGCGTTCCTCTGCCTCGAGCAGCCGCTCGGCGGCGACGCGGCGGTGACGCTGTTCTTTCTCTCGCGTCTCGAGGGCGTGCTGGCCGAGTTCGGCGAGCGCGGCTATCGGCTCGTCAATCTCGAGGCGGGGCTTGCGGGGGGCCGCGCCTACCTGGCCGCGTACGCCCGAGGCTTCGGGGCGACGGGGCTCACGTTTTACGACGACGAGGTCGTGCGCTTCTTCCAGCCGCGCGCGGCGGGCCACGACGCGATCTTCGTCGTGGCGCTCGGCCACGCCGCGAGCGCCGCAGGCGGCGTGCTAGGATTGACGACGATCGCCGCGCCGACGAGGAGGTCGTGAATCGAATGAAGAAGTATCAGCTGATGGCGCCGGGACCGACGCCGGTGCCGAGCGAAGTGTTGCTGGCGATGGCGCGGCCGATCATCCACCATCGCACGCCGGAATACGAGGCCCTCTTCTCCGAGGTCCGCGCGGGACTCAAGCGCCTGGTCCAGACGCAACAAGAGGTGCTCACGCCCGCGTGCACGGGGACCGGCGCAATGGAAGCGGCGGTGGCCAACACGCTGTCGGCCGGCGATCGTGTGATCATCGTCAACGCGGGCGCGTTCGCGCAGCGCTGGCTGGCCATTGCCAAGGCGTACAGGCTGCAGATCGTCGAGCTCGCGGCGCCGCACGGCGAGACGGTGGCTCCCGAGCGCATCGCCGAGGCGCTGCGCGCGAACGCGGACGTGAAGGCGGTGCTCGTCCAGCACAGCGAATCGTCGACGGGTGTACTCCACGACGTGCGCGCGTACGCACAGGCGACCGCCGCCACCGATGCGATGTTGATCGTCGATGCCGTCTCGAGCCTTGGCATCGCGGACTTGCAAATGGACGCGTGGGGCATCGACGTCGTCGTGTCCGCGTCGCAGAAGGGTCTCATGTTGCCACCCGGGCTCGGCATCGTCGCGCTGAGCGACCGGGCGTGGCGCGCGGTGGCGCGCTCGACCTCGCCGAGGTTCTATCTCGATCTCGCCGAGGAGCGGAAGTACGCCGCCAGGAACGAGGCGCGCTTCACGCCGGCCGTGTCGATCATGGTCGGGCTGCGCGAGGTGCTCCGCATGATCATGGCGGAGGGACTCGCCAACGTTTTCCGGCGTCACGATCGGCTCTCGCGTGCGACCCGCGCCGGGGCCGAAGCCCTGGGGTTGCGCGTCTTCGTCAAAACGACGCCGAGCCCCGCCCTCACGGCGGTCGAGGTGCCGGCGGGCGTCGATGCCGATCGCGTGGTGGCGGGCTTCGCCACCTCGCACAACATCACGATCGACGGCGGCCGCGGCCCCACGAAGGGCAAGATCTTCCGCATCGGTCACATGGGCTACGCCGCCGAGACCGACGTGATCATCGCCCTGGCCGCGCTGGAGCAGGTGCTGGCCGACCTCGGCCAGCCGGTCGATTTCGGCGCCAGCGTGCGCGCCGCGCAGAAGGTCTTCGTCGAGAAGTCCTGAGGCCGCTTTTACCCCGGCCGCGCGCCACCTGCGCTAAAATGGCTGGGTTTTGAAGGCGATGAGGCTCTTCGCTGTACGCCATGGCGCCACGGAGTACTCCCGGGACCGCCGGTTCGCCGGCGCCCGGGACGTCCCGCTGACGACGGACGGCCGCCTGCAGGCCGACGCCGTCGCCCAGGCACTGGCCGGTGTCGCCGCCGCCGCCGTGTACACGAGCCCGCTCGAGCGGGCGCGCGTCTGCGCGGAACTCATCGCCAAGCCGCACCGGCTGGAGCCGCGCGTCGAGCCGGACTTCCGCGAGATGGGCTTTGGCGCGTGGGAGGGGCTGCGGCGCGACGAGCTGGCGCAGCGCTTTCCGCGCGAGGCCGAGGCGTGGGGACTGACGCCACATTTCGTGACTCCACCGGACGGCGAGACGCTCGGCGCCACGGCCGCGCGGGTGCGTGCCGCGCTCGCGCGTCTGATCGCCGCCCACGCCGGGGAGACGGCGATCGTCGTCACGCATGCGATCGTCCTGCGCCTCATCGTGCTGGCCGCGCTGGGCCTCGGGCCCGAGCGGCTCTGGTCCGTCGACGCGTCGCCGGCCGGCATCACGGAGATCGAGTACGCCGGCGACTGGGCCACCGTGCATCGCATGAACACGCTGGCCCATCTCGAGGCGCGACCGGAGGCCGGCGCGTGAAGCCCGTGCACTCGCAGCTGCCGAGAGGCGCGCGCATCTACCTGCCGGACGAGGCGGCGCGCAAGCGCTATGTCGAGGAGCGCCTGCTCGACGTGTTCGCGCGCTGGGGCTATCGCGAGATCGTGACGCCCACCTTCGAGTTCGCCGACGTGCTGGCCATGGGCACCGACGTCGGCGTGCAGGAGAGCATGTTCAAGTTCGTCGACCGCGAGACCGGTCGCATGCTCGCCCTGCGTGCCGACATCACGCCGCAGATCGCGCGCGTGGTGGCCACGCGGCTGCGCGACGAGCCGAAGCCCGTGCGGCTCGCCTATGTGACGAACGTCTTCCGCCACGACGAGCCGCAGATGTCGCACTACCGCGAGTTCTACCAGGCGGGCGTCGAGCTGATCGGGCTCGAGAAGCCGGAGGCCGAGGTCGAGGTCATCGCGATGACCATCGAAGGCCTGCGCGCGCTCGGGCTGGAGCGCTTCCAGATCGACCTCGGCCATCCGGATTTTTTCCGCGGTCTGCTCGACGAGGCATCGACCGACGCCACGCGCCGCCAGGCGCTGCGCGAGGCGCTCGCGCGCAAAGACGCCTCCACGCTCGAGCGGCTGGTGCGTGAGGTGGCCCCGGCGCCACACGTGGCCGAGGCGCTGCTCGCCCTGCCGACGCTGTTCGGCCGCGAGATCGTGCTGGAGCGCGCCGGCCGCTACGCGCAGAACGCACGCTCCGCCCGCGCGCTCGGCAACCTGGCCGAGGTCTATCGCCTGCTGCGGATCTACGGCCTCTCCGACTCCGTGCTGCTCGACCTCGGCGAGGTCCGAGGCTTCGATTACTACTCGGGCCTCTACTTCGAGGCCTACGTCTCGGGCTTTGGCGCCGCGCTCGCCGGCGGCGGCCGCTACGACGACATGCTCGGCCGGTTCGGCTACGACTGCCCTGCCGTCGGCTTCGCCTTCGACATCGCGCGGGCCCTGGCCATCATGGAGAACCAACAGATTCCGGTCGAGCTGCCGGGTCCCGATTTCTTCATCATCGACTTCACGCCCGAAAAGACGGCCGCGCTGTCGCTGGCTCGGCGACTGCGCGATCTCGGGGCCTCCGTGGCCCGTGACATCATCAGCCGGGGTCTCGAGGAGTCCATCGACTATGCGCGCGCGCAGCGGGTGCGGCACGTGCTCGTGGTCGGCTCGCCGCGCACGGGCGCGGGCGAGCTGCTGGCGCTCGACCTCAAGGGCGGCGGCGAGCGCACGCTCGCCATCGCCGACGTGCTCGCGGATCCGGCGAAGTCATTCGAGGGTGTGGGAGGACGGACGCATGCCTAAGAACATCGTGGTGATCGGCGCGCAGTGGGGCGACGAGGGCAAGGGCAAGGTGGTGGATATCATCACGCCCCACGTCAACGTCGTGGTGCGATACCAGGGCGGCAACAACGCCGGCCACACGGTGGTCGTCGGTCGCGAGAAGTACGTGTTGCACTCGATTCCCTCGGGCATCCTCCACAATGGCTGCCGCTGTGTCATCGGCTGCGGCGTCGTGATCGACCCGGGCTCGCTGATCGAGGAGATGGAGTCGCTCGTCCAGCGCGGCGTCCGCCTCGACGGCAATCTCTACATTTCCAAGAACGCGCACCTGATCATGCCGTATCACCCGGCGCTCGACCGGGCCTCCGAGGCCAAGCTCGGCAAGCGTCGCATCGGCACCACGGGCAAGGGTGTGGGACCGGCCTACGTGGACAAGGCCGCGCGCGTCGGCATTCGCATGGTCGACCTGCTGGACGAGCGGCTGTTCCGCGAGAAGCTCGAGATCAACCTGGCGCAGAAGAATCGTGTGCTGCGCGACATCTACGACGCGGAGACCTTCGGCGTCGACGCGATCCTCAACCAGTACCTGCGCTACGCGGGCTGGCTCGCGCCCTACATCACCGACACCGCCCTCTTGCTGAGCAAGTGGATCGACAGCGGCTACTCCGTCCTGTTCGAGGGCGCCCAGGGCACGATGCTCGACCTCGATCACGGCACGTACCCGTACATCACGTCATCCTCGACGACGGTCGGCGGCGCGGCCACGGGCACCGGCGTGCCGCCCACGAAGCTGCACGGCGCCCTCGGCGTGGCCAAGGCCTACACCACGCGCGTGGGGGGCGGGCCGTTCCCCACCGAGATGACGGGCAAGATGGCCGAGACGATCCGCGCGCGCGGCAACGAGTACGGCTCCACCACGGGGCGGCCGCGTCGCTGCGGCTGGTTCGACGGCGTCGTGCTGCGCTACGCCGTGCGCATCAACGGCCTCGACACCGTCGCGCTCACCAAGCTCGACGTCCTCGATCAGTGCGAGACCCTCAAGGTGTGCACCGGATACCGGCTCGGTCGCGACATCGTCACGGACTTTCCCGCGGAAGAGACGGCGATGGCGAAGGTCGAGCCGATCTACGAGGACATCTCGGGCTGGATGACGTCCACCGCCGGCGCGAAGAACGAGGTCGACCTGCCGGCGAAGGCGCGTCGCTATCTGGAGCGGCTGGAGGAGCTGATCGGCGTGCCCTTCTGCCTGATCTCCACGGGCGCGCAGCGCGACGAGACGATTCTGTGTGAGGACTCGCCGCTGCTGCGCTGGTACCCGAGTGTCCGCTCGAGCATCGTGTAGCGCGCATTCGTCGGCCTGCGGCTTGCAAGTTTCACGTGACGGCGCGCCGGGCAGCCGTCCTCGTGGGTGGCGCCGCTTCTGGCCCGCTGGCAACAGTGGATGCCAGACGCCGCCCGCGGCTCCCGCGGCTCCCGGCGCGCCGACCCGACCGCTCGACGCCGACATTACACCGCGCGCCCGACTCGTCGCAGTACGCGCGGTGACGCGACGATCTCTGCTGGCCTGTTACTATTTCAGACGGGAGCCGTTAGCTCAGTTGGTAGAGCGCCTGACTTTTAATCAGGGGGTCGCTGGTTCGATCCCAGCACGGCTCACCATTTTTTGCGCTCGATGGTGTGAGCTCGTAACGCCTCACCAAATCGTCACGCCGTTAGTCATTCTGTCGTCCCGGCAGGCTGTCAGCGCGCCGACGCAGTGTCTGTCGATCTAGATCGCTCCTCAGACCGCCGCACGTGGAACGATTCGTTTTGCTTGAAGAGATCGGCTGCGGCACGCTTCCTGCTCGTTCCGGCCACCGGAGCTTCACACGTTGACGGAGGAAAGATGGCCGGAGTAAACCCCCGCAAGACGATGCACAGTCAGCGCGGTTTTACGCTGATCGAGTTGCTCATCGTCGTCGCGATCATCGGCATTCTCGCGTCGATCGCCGTTCCGCTCTACGCCAATGTGCAGCAACGCGCGCGTGTCGCGAAGGCCCAGGGTGACGCGCGCGCGCTGGCGTCCGCCGCGGCGGTCTACGGTGCGCATATGGGCGTGGTGCCGACCGCGCTCACTGACCTCACCGCTCCGGCGACCAACAGCGTCAACCAGGTAGCCGGTCCGTTCATGGCCTCCGTTCCGGCGCCTCCGACGGGGTGGGCGGCCTACGTCTATACGGCGGATACGGCAGCGGGAACGTTCACGATCTCCAGCAGCGGCGACAACACCACGGTCTCGATGCCGTAGAGCTAGGACCCGCGCGTTTCCTCGCGGATCAGCTTGAGCTCGTGGCGCGCGGCCGCCTCCTCCACGGAGTGCGACTGCATCAGCTCGCCGGTTTCACGCGCCAGCGCGACCAGCCGGGAATAGTGCCGGTGCAGCAGGCGCACCTCGTCTTCGGTGAGGTCTTCGACGTTGATGAGGCGATTGGACGCGCCGTGGAGCGCCGCCACGATCTCGTTGAGCTTCAGGTGGATGGCGCGCGCGTCGTTGTTCTGGGCGCGCTGGATGAGGAACACCATCAGAAAGGTCACGATCGTGGTGCCGGTGTTGATGACGAGCTGCCAGGTATCCGAGAAGCCGAACAGCGGCCCGGTGAAGGCCCAGGCGATGACGACGGCGAGCGCGACGCCGAACGCCCACGACGTGCCGACCCATTCGGTGAGAGCCCGCGAGAAGCGCTCCAGCGCGCGGCCGATCGCCGGCCGCCGGGGTGCGCGCGTGAGCGTCCGCAACCGGGGCAGACGCGCCTGACGTTTGGTCTCGGGGTTCACGCGTGACGGGTCCACGCGTGAAAGGAAGTGCAATCGAAATGCCGCGTTCGAGGGTGCGCATTTCACAGGACGCGGTGCCTGTGCTGCGCGTTGCATAGGATCTCAGCGACGCTGGACTAACTGGCATCAGCGTTGCTCATCGAGTGCGTATGCGCCCAGCGAGAGTTCGAACGACCACCCTCGCGGACGTGCAGACGGGCACGCGAGCCGAAATCTGCACGGTCTGCCGTCACGAGTTGCGCGCGGGCGAGCCGCTCGCGTGGGGTCTCGCCCACGAGCGACTGCACGAGCGCTGTCTCGACGGGCTGCGCGCATCGCGTCTGCGTCCCAAAGACCGACCGCAGCGCGTCGCGCCCGCCATGCGCAGTGTGCTCTCGCGCCACGACGGCCGTCTCTGCACGGCATGTCTGGCGATGGAGATCAACATCAGCCTCCAGCAGGCGCGCGAAGTCGTCGCGCACCTGAACACAGGCGAAGGCTTCGCGGTGCTGCCCGTGAGCTGCGGGCGCTGCGGCCGCCAGACCGACGCGCTGTGCAGTGTTCCCCACGCCGCCTGAGCTGGTAACGTAACGTCCCGCCGCCTGACCGGTTGCGCCTCGGGCCGGCCTCTGCCACCATCGCGTCGCCCCGCGCGCCGCGCGGGAATCCCGCCGCAGGAGGCGCCATGATCTACGAATACCGTGCGTACTACGTGATGCCCGGCCGCATGCCCGACATCCAGCGACGCTTCGCCGAGGTCACGATGAAGCTGTTCAAGAAGCACGGCGTCAACGTCGTCGGCTTCTGGGAAACGATCATCGGCGAGTCGAACGAGATGGTCTACATCTTGTCGTGGGCGGATCTCGGCGAGCGCGACCGCATCTGGAAGACGTTCATGGCCGACCCCGAGTGGCTGGCCGCACGCAAGGCCAGCGAAGCCAACGGCCCCCTCGTCGAGCGCGTCGTCAACAAAATCTGGCGCCCCACCTCATTCTCCCCAATGCAGTAGCCCCCTCGTAACGCCCGCCACATAGAGGAGCAGCACGTTCGCCGAGCCGCTCCGAACGCCGGGGAGATTAGGGGGCCATCTCGGGCAGTGCGCCGGGCTAAGAGGAGCGGCACGGCTTCGCCGGGCCGCTGCGAACGCTGGGGGTTTGGGGGGCCATTTCTGGGCCCCCCATCTTTACAGTCGAGCGGCACGGCTTCGCCGGGCCGCTGCGAACGCTGGGGGGTATTGGGGGGCCATTTCGGGGCCCCTTCGCAGTGCGCGGGGCTAGAGCAGCGGGACGGCTTTGCCGGGCCGCTGCGAACGCTGGGGGGAGTGGG
>QHSO01000294.1 GCA_003220475.1 Candidatus Rokuibacteriota bacterium
GCGCGTGTGCAAGCTGGCGCCCACCATTGCCGTCCACGCCGATCGGGCGGAGGCCGAGCGCCGGCTGCCCGCGCCGCTCACCGACGCGCTGCACGACGCCGGCTTGTTCCGCATGCTGCTGCCGCGCTCGCTCGGCGGCGCCGAGCTCGATCCGCCGACGTTCGTGCAGGTGATGGAGGAGATCGCCAGGACCGACGCGAGCACCGCGTGGGTGCTGGGTCAGACGGCGGGGTGCTCGATGATCGCCGCCTATCTCGAGCACGACGCCGCCGCGCGCGTGTTCGGCCCGCCGCGCGCGGTGCTCGCCTGGGGCGCCGGGCCGCAGGGCCGTGCGGTGGCCGTCGAGGGCGGCTATCGCCTGACGGGCACGTGGTCGTTCGCCAGCGGCCTTCACCAGGCGACGTGGCTCGGCGCCCATGCGCCGATCATCGGCGCCGATGGCGCGCCTCAGCAGCATCCCGACGGCGCGCCGGTCGTCCGGACGTTGCTGTTCCCGATCGCAGCCGCGACGGTCACCGACGTGTGGCACGTGATGGGGCTCCGCGCCACCGGCAGTGACACGTACGCGGTCAAAGACCTGTTCGTCCCGCGCGCGTACGCCGCCGCGCGCGACGACGCCGCCGAGCGGCGCGAGGTCGGTCCGCTCTACTGCTTTCCGAGCGGCAGTCTCTACGCGTCCGGCTTCGCCTGCGTCGCGCTCGGTATCGCCCGCGCGCTGTTCGACGCGGTCGTGGCGCTCGCGACCGACAAGACGCCGCGCGGCTCCAGGCGCACGCTGCGCGAGAGCGCGGTGACGCAGTCGATGCTCGCGCAGGCCGACGCGCGACTCAACGCCGCGCGCGCGTACGTGCTGGCGACGCTGCACGACATCCTCGCCGAGGTCGGCCGCAGCGGGACGCTGACGCTGGCCCAGCGCGTGCGCATCCGGCAGGCGGCCTCCCACGCCAGCCGCGAGGGCCGCGAGGTCGGCACGCTCCTGTATCACGCGGCGGGAGCCCACGCGATCTTCGCCGGCGCGCCGTGGGAGCAGCGGATGCGTGATCTGCTCTCGGTCTCACAACAGCTGCAGGCCCGCGACGACCACTTCGAAAACGTCGGACGGTTCCTGCTCGGTCTCGACCCCGACCCGACGTTCCTCTAGGAGCACCACCATGGATCTCGAGCAGGCGATGCGCACGACGTTTGCGGCGCGCGAGTTCAGCGCCGATCCGCTGCCCGACGCGACGCTGGTGGAGATTCTCGATGCCGCGCGCTTCGCGCCGAGCGGCGGCAACCGTCAGGGCTGGCGGGTCATCGTCGTGCGCGACAAAGCCACGCGCGAGGCGCTCGCCAAGCTGACCGAGCCGGCGGCCAAGCGCTACGTCGCGCAGCAGCAGAACGGCGAGAATCCATGGAACACCATCGACCCGCCGCGCGTGGATGCGGCGACCATCGAGCGCACGCCACCGCTGATGCGCCTGATCGAGCCCGTGCTGAAGGCGCCGGTGGTGCTCGTGATCTGCGTCGACCTCAAGGTCGTCGCCTCCACCGACCAGGACCTCGACCGCGTGGGCGTCATCAGCGGCGCCTCGATCTACCCGTTCGCTTGGAACATCCTGCTGGCGGCCCGGGCGCGCGGGTTCGGCGGCACCATCACGACGCTCGCCGTCGCGCAGGAGCCCGAGCTGCAAACACTGCTCGGGCTGCCGGCGCACGTCGCCGTCGCCACCGTGATGCCGCTCGGCCGGCCGGTGAAGCCGCTGACGAAGCTCAGGCGCAAGCCCGTGAGCGAGTTCGCGATGCGGGAGCGCTGGGGTGGCGCGCCGCTGGGATAGATTCGGAGGGGGCTTCGCTAAGCCCGCGGCGCCGCCTCGAGCACAACCGCGGTGCCATACGCCAGCACCTCGGTGACGCCGGGCGCGACCTCGTTGGCGTCGTAGCGCATCGCCACGACGGCATTCGCGCCCGCCTCGGTGGCGTGGCGCAGCATCAGCGCATACGCGTCCTGCCGGGCGCGCTCGCACAGATCGGTATAGAGGGTGATGTTGCCGCCGAAGAACGTCTGCACGCTCGCGCCGATGTTGCCGAGCACGCTGCGCGAGCGCACCACGATGCCACGGACCACGCCGCGGTACTCGGCGATGCGATAGCCGTCGAAGTCATTGGCCGTCGTCACCCAGCGCGGCTCGACGCCGCCGGCGCCCGCGGTCGGCTTGCGTCCAAACGGCGTGCTCATGGTCGCGCGGAGTCTAGCATGGGCCGTGATAGAGTCGCCGCTGTAAGGGAGGATTTCGCATGGCCGCGCTGACCATCACGCCCATCCATCGCGTGCTCGGCGCCCGCGTCGATGGTGTCGACCTCGCTGCGCCGATGGACGAGACGACGTTCCGGCGAATCCACGATGCGTTCCAGGAATACTCCGTGCTCGTCTTCCCCAACCAGCGGCTCACCGACGAGCAACAGATGGCGTTCACCACGCGCTTCGGCCCCCTGGAGAAAACGATCCGGTCGATCGGCCAGGAGCATCGTCTGCACGAGAACATGGTAGATCTCTCGAACGTCGATCCGAAGGCCGAGCAGAGCTTGATGGACTGGAGCGATCGTCGGATGCAGTACCAGTCGGGCAATCAGCTCTGGCACACCGACAGCTCGTTCAAGCCCGTGCCGGCGATGGCGTCCCTGCTCTCGGGACGTGAGGTGCCGCCGGTCGGTGGCGAGACCGAATACGTGAGCATGCGCCATGCCTGGGCGACGCTCCCCGCGGAGACGCAGCGCCGCCTGGAGGGCCGCGTCGTCGTGCACAGCATCCTCTATTCCCGCAGCACGATCGCCAAAGGGCTCTTCGACCCCGAGCACGAGGCAGAACTGCCGCCGGTGCGCCAGGCGCTCGTGCGCGCGAATCCCCACAACGGCCGCAAGTCGATCTACATCGGCTCGCACGCCTGGTACATCGAAGGCCTGCCGTACGAGGAGTCGCGACGGCTCCTCGATGACCTGCTGGCTCACACCACCCGCCCCGAGTGCGTCTATCAGCACCGCTGGGCGCAGTGGGATCTCGTGATGTGGGACAACCGCTGCGTGC
>QHSO01000295.1 GCA_003220475.1 Candidatus Rokuibacteriota bacterium
ATTTACCGACTGCCGCTTATAGGCCATCCCCTCGGGCACCAGTATCGACTTCGAGATCTCGCATGTCTGGGCGACGTCGTGACGACCGCGCTCCTGAGAACGTTCGCCGTGCTCACTGGCGGTGAGCACCTCCGAGCTTCAGTGTGGCAACAACGGGACGCCACGACGACCAAGGGTTAAGGCGCAGCAGGTAACCCCGTTGGTAGCGACCGGCTGCGCCATGTAGCCTCAACGGAGCCATCATCTCGCCCGGCGCGCGCCCCGCAGTGGGCGTCGAGATTTTACGTCCGCGATGTTGCGTGCGCCAAGCGGGTTTTCGAACTCGATCACCCGCTTCGCGCATCGGAGTTTCGCGCAGGCTGGCCGCTCTTCCGTGCAGCTCGTCACTTCTTTTCGGGATATTCGCAGAGCTCACCGGCACGCCATACGCCGCCAGCGCCGATGCACCGATCTTTTTTGCTGACTTTCTCCGGCTGGACGGGGCCCGTACATCCGGCGACCATCGGAACGAGGAAGGAGACCGCAACCGTGACGCGAGCAATCAATTCCAGCATCCGGCTCTCCCCAATCGAGCTCGTATCGCGAGTGCCTTCGAGGCTCACGTGCGTTCTATGATTGCCATCGCTGCTTCAGCAGGACCTCGAGATAGTTCGGCAGCCGTAGAGATCGGCACGGTGCTGCAGTGGGACCCGGCGCGGCTCTCCTCGACGTCGCGAACATCGCTCGTCACCATCGCGTATCGCATTCGAGGTCGCAAAAAATTGCGCGTTCAGACCGGTGCCGGAGATGCTCGGCGTGAATAGCGGGCGAACGTCATCCTTTCTACATCGTGGAGTAGCTCTAGGCGGTACGGCGGTCATTTGAGGCGCGGGACGGGTGTTTCGAGAGGGCGGAGGCGAAGGCTCGAAGGCCGGCTCTGAAGCTGCGGCGGGCGCGCGCGAGGGGGCGCGCCGTTGCGCGCGGGGTGGACTCTGCGGGTGGGGGCGCTTCGGGGGACATCAGGGGCGCGGCGCCGGAGAGCTGGAGATCGATGAGGAGGCGCTGGCGGAAGAGGATCTCCCATTCCTCGTAAGAGAGCTTCAGGGAACGGAGCTGGCCGTCGATCTCCGCCAGCTGGCGCCGGGTACTCGCGACGGAAGTCGGCGAGCGCCAGAGGGCCCCGAGTTGCTCCTCGATCTGGTTGGCCTCCTTAGTCCACGTCAGGTATGCCTTGGTGTAGGTCAGGTGCTCGGCGAGGATAGCGCGGGCACGCGCGGCATCGAAGTCGCGTCCCATGATGACGATGTCGGAGGGATGCACGAGCACCTCGATGCTCGGCGCGACCAGAGTGGTCAGGAAATCGGCCATGAGAGGCGCCACCGCGCTGCGCGCGAAGAGGGCCAGGAACTTCGTCGGCATCCGTAGCATCCAGCTCGCCGGCCGCGGCTCAGTCTCGAGGCCGCCCGCGCGGAGCGCGCGCTGCACGTCGCTAACGACGTCGGGGTAGTCCTCCGGCTTCACGATGATCGGCACGTGCTGGATCGTCCAGCGCCGCGCAAGGGCGCGGAGCCTGACGACGGGCGCGAAGATAGTCATCACGATCAGCGTCAGCGCCAGGCCCAGAGTGAAGGGGTAACCCTTCAGCACCATCCGCGCAAACGGCCCCGCGCCTCGCGGCCGCTCGCTTGGGTCGATGAGTTGGGTCGAGAGCCAGCCGATCAGGGTGGGGATGACGGCAACCGCCGCGATCATGCCCAGACGGATCCAGCGCTTGTCGAGCCACGCGGGGACGGTGACGAAGGCGATAAGGAACGTTGCTACCGACGGTTCGAGGACGCCGGCTACGGCCACGATCCACGCCAGGGAGCCGAACGCGATGACGGAGAGGTAGATCTGACGTTCCTGGGGGACCTGGCCGAAGAGCATGACGGTCGCCCAGCCGAAGGCGGTGTTGAGGATCTTGCCCGCCGACCGCGTGAGGAAGGCCAGGAGCGCCTGGATGATGGCCATGGCTCTCCAAATGTGCTCCGGAGCAACTCCAGGGCCAGTGACTCTCGGCCTATCGGCCGGCATCAGGACCTCGAAGCCTTTGGT
>QHSO01000296.1 GCA_003220475.1 Candidatus Rokuibacteriota bacterium
GGTGACGGCCAGCCGCGGCTTGTCGTCCGTGAAGCGGTTGCTACGCGGCAGCCCCATCACGAGGTCGCAGCGGCCCTCGTAGAGCTGCCGCAGTGCGAGCATCTCGCGCTCGGTCGGAAACCAGTGCACGCTCAGCTCCGCGCCGAGCGCGTCGGCGATCGCCCGCGCGATCTCGACCTCGAAGCCGGGCTCGCTCGCGTCGCGCGTCGAGAACGGCGGGTTCGACGGATCCGCGCACAGCCGAATCCGTCGAACTTCGCCGGCGCCGCCGGCGGTCGCGACCAGCAGCGTCGCGGCCGCCAGCGCCAGCGCCCTCAGTCGGCGAGCCCGAAGACCACGATGATGTCGCCGTAGTTCACGCGGGCCGCTTCCGCCCACTTCGGCTCCTTCCCGAACCAGACTTGCGAGCGCAGCGTGCCGCCCGCCGCGACGGCCACGTACTGCTTCCCGTCCACGGCGTAGCTGATGATGCCGCCCGACTGCGGCGTGCCGAGATTGAACGACCACAGCTCCTTGCCGTCCTTGGCATCGACGGCGACCACCTTGCCCTCCGCCGTGCCCTGAAAGACGAGGTTGCCGGCCGTCGAGAGCGTATGGCTGATGAGCGGCGTGCGATTCGACCATTCCCAGACGGCCTTGTTCTGGTTCACGTCGAACGCGCGCAGGACGCCGGCCTGCTCGGACCGGCTGAAGTGCTCCGTCGTGACGCCGGTGAAGAGCTGCCCGCGCTTGTACGTGAGGTCGGCGACGTACGCGTAGCGCATGCAGAACTCGTTGGCCGGGATGTACATGTAACCGGTCTTCGGGTTGAAGACCTTCGGCTGCCAGCCCGTTGCGCCCAGCAGCGAGGGGCAGACCTCGACGGGTGGGCCGCCCATCGTCGGCCGGCGGCCGGGATTCTCGGTCGCCTTGCCCGTCGTCGGATCGGGCCCGCCCCAGTTGATCGACTTGACGAACGGCACCGCGGACAGGAACTTGCCGGTGAGGCGATCGAGCGTGTAGACGAAGCCGAGCTTGTTGGCCTGAACGACCGCCTTGTGCGTCTGTCCGTTGCGAACCACGTCGATCACGTGATGCTCGGCCATCGTGTCGTAGTCCCACGCATCGTTCGGCAGGTACTGGAAGTGCCACTTGAGCTTGCCGCTGTCGAGATCCAGGGCGACCGCGGACATCGTGTAGAGATTGTCGCCCTTGCGCATGTCGGCGATCCACGGTGCGGGATTGCCGGTGCCGTAGTACAGCAGATTCGTGGCGGGGTCGTACGTGCCGGCGTGCCACACGGCGCCGCCGCCGATCTTCCACGTGTCCGCGGACCACGTCTCGCTGCCGGGCTCGCCGGCGGCGGGAATCGAGTACCAGCGCCACTGGCTCTTGCCGGTCTCGGCGTCGAACGCCTCGATGAAGCCGCGCGGCCCCATCTCACCCGGGCCGGCGATGCCGATGACGATCTTGCCCTTGGCGACCAGCGGCGCGGCGGACATGAAGTAGCCGTCGCTATAGTCGGCGATCTTCGTCTCCCACGCCTGCTTGCCGGTCTTGGCATCGAGGGCGACCAGGTGCGCGTCCAGCGTGCCGAAGATCACGCGATTTTTGTGGAGCGCGACGCCGCGGTTGTGCGGAATGACGCGCACGAGCGCGCCGACATCCTCGGGAATCTTCCGATCGTGCTTCCACAGCAGCGCGCCCGTCACCGCATCGACGGCCTGCACGCGATTGAGCGTGAGAGAGGTGGAGGTCGTGAACATCACGCCGTCGTTCACGATCGGCGTCGTCTGCTGATCGCCGAGCGTGCCGCCGGCGAAGATCCACTTGGGCACCAGCTTCTTCACGTTGGAGGTGTTGATCTGCTCGAGCGGACTGAAGCGCCAGCCGGAGTACGTGCGGTTGTACATCAGCCAGTTGGCGCCGTCGGTATCGGCCTTCAGTAGCCGATCGTCGGTGACCTCACGCGGGTCCGCCGCGCGCGCGGGCGCGGAGGCGAGGATGAAGGAGAGAGCGAGCGAGGCCGTCACGAACTTCGCGAGTAGGCTCATACCCATCTCCGTGAGATTCGGTTGCGGTTGAGCTCGTCGTCGACGCGAGACGTCTGCCGGTGCGGCCTGAGCCTCACCTCCCCCCCGATCGGGTGCCCGGGATGCTATGGCCGGCGGCGGATGGATGTCAACGGCCGGTGGCCTTCGCAGCCGCCCGCGGGTAGAGTCGCTTCCATGCCGGGCACCGAGGCGTTTCACGACATCCTCGGCCGTCGCGCGGCGGCGCATCCCGACCGCGAGGCGATCGTGGACCACCGTCAGCGTGTGACCTACGGCGAGCTGCTCGAGCGCGTGGATCGCACCGCGGCGGCGCTGCAGAGCGTGGGCGTCGGCCCGAGCGACGTCGTGACGATCCAGCTGCCGAACTGGGTCGAGTTCGCGTACGTCTTCTTCGCCTGCGAACGCATCGGCGCGATCGCGAACCAGATCGGTCCCGACTTCCGCAGCCGCGAAGTCGAGTACATCGTGCGGTTCTCGGAGAGTCGCGCGTTCGTGTGTCCGGCGACGTTCAAGGGCTTCGACTACGTGGAGATGGTGCGCTCGCTGCGGCCGAAGCTGAC
>QHSO01000115.1:0-848 GCA_003220475.1 Candidatus Rokuibacteriota bacterium
ACGACGTCGACGCCGGCGGCGCGCTGGGCGCGCGCGGCCTCGAGCATCGCGTAGGTCTTGCCGACGCCGGCGGCGCCGCCGAAGAAGACCTTCAGCTTGCCCCGCGCCCGCCGCGCCTCTTCATCACGCACGTGCGCGAGGAGGGCATCGGGATCGGGCCGCCGCTCGGTCATGCTGGCGCTGAGTGTACGCCGCTATGCGGGACGGCTGCGTGGTGTCACTGGTCGCGCGCGGCGGCCGTGCTTGCGCGAGATCGATCCGGACGCGATTGATGCGTAGCCAGCCGAGCATCACCAGCGATACGAGCGCAACCGCCGCCAACTCGAGCGCCAGTCTCGCCGAATCGTTCGCCACGGACGTCTCCATCACTCCGATGGTTGCGACGAGGATCACCCCCAGCGCATAGAGCTGCCACCATGTCGGCTTCTTCTCGCTCGGATGGACGTGCATCATTCACCTCCTGCACCCATCCGACGCGCGACCAGCATAAAGCCGCCGTGAAAATTCGGCGCGCGCGCGTCAATGCGACATCAACGCGAACGAGGCTCCATGGGGTGTGACGAGCTATCGGCGGCTGTTCGTATGGTCGAGCGCGGCCTTCAGCGCCTGCGCGAGCTTGGCCGGGTCGTCGTTGGCCCAGAAGTGCATATAGAAGAGGCGAGGCATGTCCATGAGCGCGTGATTGTGGATGGCCGTCACGTCGATGCCGTGCTGCCGAAGCGTCTTGGCCACGGCGTTCACTTCCTTGTCGATCAGGACGAAATCACCGGTGATGGCCGCCTTGCCGTCGCTCGTCGGCTGAAAGTTGATGACGGTCACGACACCCATTGCCGGCAGTAGCGGCTCAC
>QHSO01000115.1:907-23954 GCA_003220475.1 Candidatus Rokuibacteriota bacterium
CTGAAAGACGCCGGCGCCGACATCCCGTCCCGATCGCCCGAGCGCCTGCTCGATCGCCTTCGTGTCGAGCGCGGGACCGGCGGCCGGTGCCGGCGCCGGACTGGCGCCGCCGAGCGGAGTGCCGCTGGCGGAGAGAGCCTGACGGAGCGCGCGCGCCATGTGCAACGCATCGCCGTGACCGCTGTAGTGCATGTACATCACGTGGGGTGTCATCTCGTTGAGGTGGTTGTGGACCGCCGTCACCTCCAGTCCCCCGGCAAAGAGTCCGGACATCACCGCCGGGACCTCCTGATCGAGCAGCACGAGATCGCCCATGACCATCGCGTGGTCACCGACCTGCTTGAATGCCGCGTACGAGCCGAGAGCGAATCCTGGTTTCACCGCAATGCCCTTGACCGTGACGTTGAGGTCGGTGCGGGGGATGCCGATGCGGAAGACATCGCCGGGTTGCATCTGTCCGGTCTTGCCGAGGGCTTGCTCCACCGTCTTCCAGTCCGGATCGGCGCCGAGGACAACCGATGGCGCAGCTGCCGCGGCGAGGACAGCGAACGCGACGATGGCGTACTTGAGTTGACGTCGCGGGATCATCGGCAGACCTCCTCCCCGATCGGGACGGCTCTAACGGGCTCGGTGACGTTGGGACGTCCACCGAAGCGCCGACGTTACACGGTCGCGATCGTTAAAATCGCATAAAAAACCTCGGCCTGAGCCAACGACCAGGCGCACGTCGCCACCGTCGGCGCTAGATTGAATTCATGCGTTCCCTGTCGAGGCGGGCATGAGACTCGCGCTCTTCAAGCGGGCCCTCATCGGCCCGCCGATGCCGCTCGCCCAGGCGCACCACGAGCGCCTGCGCAAGCGGGTCGCGCTCGCCGTGTTTTCGTCCGACGCGCTCTCCTCGGTCGCCTACGCGACGGAAGAGATCTTGCTCATCCTGGTCCTGGCCGGCACGGCCGCGTTTCACCTGTCGGTTCCGATCTCGCTCGCCATCACCGGGCTGCTACGTGCTGACGGTGTCGGTCTCCGTCGCCGCCGGCGTGGCGGCCGTCACGTCGGCGTTTCCGCAGTTCGCGCCGCACAAGGTTGCGCTCGGCGTCGTGTGCGTGACCGCCGTCGCCCTCGCCAACATTCGCGGCGTGCGCGAGTCGGGGCGCATCTTTGCGGTGCCCACCTATTTCTTCATCGTGTGCTTCGGCGTCATGATCCTCGAGGGCTTCTATCGCCTCGCGACGGGGAGCCTCCCGCGGCGGCCGCCGCCGGCCATCCCGGCCAGCGAGGCCTTCACGTGGTTTCTGATCCTTCGTGCCTTCTCCTCCGGCTGCACGGCGATGACCGGGACGGAGGCGATCTCCAACGGTATTCCCGCCTTCCGACCGCCGGAGTCGCGCAACGCGGCCATCACGCTCGGGTGGATGGCCGTGATCCTGGGCACGTTCTTCGTCGGCATCACGCTGCTCGCCGATCGGCTGGGCATCGTGCCGGTGGCCGAGGAGACGGTCGTCTCCCAGATCGCGCGGCGGCTGCACGGCACCGGCCTCTTCTACTATGCGATCCAGGCGGCCACCGCGCTCATCCTCGTGCTGGCGGCCAACACGTCGTTCGCCGACTTTCCGAGGTTGTCATCGCTGCTCGCGCGCGATCGATACATCCCGCGCCAATTCGCCACCCTCGGCGAGCGTCTCGTGTTTTCAAACGGCATCATGGTGCTGGGCGCGATGGCCGCGCTGCTGCTGGTGATCTTCGGCGGCGAGACGCACGCGCTCATCCCGCTCTATGCCGTCGGCGTCTTCATCTCCTTCACGCTGTCGCAGTCGGGGATGGTCCGTCACTGGTGGACGGACCGCGTGCGCGGCTGGAGACATAAGCTCGCCATCAATGGCCTCGGCGCGCTGGCGACCGGCGTCGTCACCGTCGTCATCGCGGCGACCAAGTTCACGCACGGCGCCTGGATCGTGGTCCTCGTGATCCCGGCGCTGGTGGCCACTTTTCTGGCCATGCACCGCCATTATGAAGACGTCGCCGAGCAGCTCTCGCTGGAAGGGCTGCCCGGACCGCCCGAGCTGCGCCATACCGTGCTCGTCGTCGTCGGCGACCTGCACCGCGGCGTCGTGCGCGCCGTGCAGTATGCCAAGACGCTGGCGGCGCCGAGCGTGGCGGTGCGCGCGGTGTTCGTGGAGACCGACCCCGCCAAAACGGCCAAGCTCGAGGAGAAGTGGGCGCGGTGGGGCCTCGGGGTGCCGCTGGTGATCCTGAACTCGCCGTATCGGTCGCTGTTGCGTCCGCTCGTCGAGTATCTCGACGCGCTGCAATCACTGGGTGACGATCACATGGTCACCGTGGTCATCCCCGAGTTCTTGCCCTCGCGGTGGTGGCAACACATCCTGCACAATCAGACCGCACTGCTGATCAAAGGCGTGCTGCTCTTCCGCAAGAACACGGTCGTCGTCGACGTGCCCTACCTGCTGAAGCGCTGAAGCGGCGAATGTCGGCGGCCCGACACCGCGGACGTGCGTCTTGCCATATCGCACGAGGTGCCTCGAGCTAAACGTGTGAACTCGCACATGAGTGCGCCGTGGCGGAGTCCTTGCACCGTCAGATCCGCGTGGCTCGACGCCTCAGCACGCTCCTGCTGATCGGTGCGATGCTGGTGGGGCCGCACGCCGTCGCGGCAGCGCTCGCCCGCGGCACGTCCATCATCGTCTTTGTCGACTTCTCGGGCAGCATCCGAGGGCCCGAGCGCGCCTCCTATCGGCTGGAGCTCGAGCGCGAGATCCTGCCCGCGCTGCGGCCGGGAGACCGCATCATCATCGCGCCGATCCACGATCGAACGCTCACCGGCTTCCGCGCGCTGGCGGAGGCGACCCTGCCCGAGCCGCCGCGGTTCAACGGCTGGTTCGACAATCGCCTCGAGTACAACCGTCGCCTCCGGTCCACCGAGAAGGAGATGCTCGACGCTCGCGAGCAGCTGACTCGCGACGTCAGAGAGGCCTTCTCGCGTCCCTACGCGAGCGCGTACACGGACATCTTCAGCTCGCTCGTCATGGCGGAGAAGATCTTCAGCGGCGACTCACGGCGCAAGGTCCTCGTGCTGATGTCCGACATGATCGAAGACAATCCACCGTACAAGTTCGACGCGATGTCGTGGCGACCCGGCACGACGGAGAGGCTGCTGGTCGACCTCGCGGCCAAGCAGCGGCTGGCGGACCTCACCGGCGTCTGCGTCTACGTCAGTGGCGCGTCGGCTGCGACCGCGCAGCTCGTCGCGGAGATCGCGCGATTCTGGGACGCGTACTTCCGCCGGGCGCGGGCAGATTTCGATCCGAGTCGCTACGCCCCGATGCTCCTGCACTGGCCGCCGTCGCGCGGCTGCGCGGCGAATCAGTTCTTCAAGCCGTAGAGCCGTCGCGCGTTGTCGCTGAGGATCTTGCGCTTCTGCGTCTCGCCGAGATCGCCGCGGTCGCGGATCTCCTCGAGCGACTGCGGATACGAGTTGTCCCAGTGCGGGAAGTCGGAGGCGTAGACGATCTGGTTCTCGCCCACCAGCTTCACCGCCTGCGGCAGCAGCCACTCGTCGGCCTCGCACGAAAAGTAGATCTTGCCCGAGCGCACGTAGTCGCTCGGCTTCTTCTTGAGATTCGGCGCCTCGGGCGCGCGCTTGGCATACTCGTCGTCCATGCGCTCCATCCAGTACGGCGCCCAGCCGCAGCCCGCCTCGAGGAACGCGATCTTGAGATCGGGGAAGCGCTCCGGGATGCCCTCGAAGACGATCGACGTGAGCTGCCGCATCTGCCCGAAGGCGTGCGAGCACGTGTGCGCCTGGATGAACTGCGGAAACAGCTCGATGCCGCCGCCGCCCAGGTGCGAGCCCGACGCATGGATGCCGACCATCACATTGAGGCGCTGCGCCGTCTCGTAGATGCCGGCGAATCGCGCGTCGCCGAGCACGTGGCTGCCGTCGGCGGCGAGCATCGCGCCGACGAGGCCCAGCTGGCGCACGCCGCGCTCGAGCTCCGCGGCGGCCGCCTCTGGATCTTGAAGGGGCAGCAGGGCGACCGCCTGCAGCCGTGGGCTCTTGGTGATGAACTCCTCGTGCAGGAACGTGTTGTACGCGCGGCAGATCGCGACGGCCCAGGCACGGTCCTTGAGAAACGACAGGAACAGGCCGAGCGTCGGGTAGAGAACCGTCGTCTCCATCCCGCCGGCGTCCAGCGCCTTGAGCCACTGCTCGGCGGTGCCGCCGACGCTGCCGAGCGTCCCGAGTAGCCGGCGGTCCCAGCCGTCTTGCGGGTAGAGCGGGAAGGTGAGCGGTCGGCGGCGATAGGGCTCGTCGAGGTACTTCGCCACCTGCTCGTTGGACTCCGTGACGTGTCCGTCGGCGTCGACGACCGGCATGTTCATGGTTGGCTCCTTTGTAGCGGGTGCCGCGAGGTCGGCGTGAACCGTGGGTGGCCTGTTCAAGGCACGTCTGGCTCCTTTGTCACGGTTTCTTGCAGATGACGTTCAGCAGCGCCTGGCGGCGCTCGTCGCGTACGACGCTGAGCGCTCGGCGCAGCGCGTCGGGCAGCGCCGCCGGGTCCTCGACTTTCTCGGCCCAGCCGCCGGAGGCGTGGCAAACCATCTCGTAATCCGGCGGGGGATCCAGCTCCGTCAGCGGCATGCCGGTGCGCTTGGCCCAGCCGTCCGGCGCGTGCGACGTGACCGCGCGCTTGACCGCATTCCACGCGCGGTTGTTGAAGACGATCCAGAGCACGGGAATGTCGTAGGCGCGCGCCACCCAGTGCGCCGCCGTGGGCGCGCCGAAAATGTAGGCGCCATCGCCGACCGTGCAGATCACCGTGTGATCCGGCTTCGCCAGCTTCGCGCCGAGCGCGGCGCCGACGCCCCAGCCGAGTCCGCCCGACGACGGCGAGCCGAAATAGGTTCCCGGCGTCCGGAAGCGACACTGGCTGGCGTCGAGATCGTATTCGTTGACGACGATCGTGCGATCGTCCAGCACGTCACCGACGCAGCGCGAGAGCCATGCCATGTCGATCGGCGTGTCGCTCTTGAGCGCGCGAGCCCGCGACTCGATGGCCGTGCGACGCTCGCGCCCCGCCGCCGCCGTCTTCGCGCGGCGCTCGGCGGCCACACGCGCGTCGATCTGCGTGCCGACCGCCTGCGCCAGCGCCGCCAGCGTCAGCCGCGGCGCGCCCGGCAGCGCGACGTCGGCGCCGAAGCCGCGGATCGGGTAGCGCGTGAACAACGGATCCACCGCGACCTGGATCAGCTTGGCGTCCGCGCGCGGCGTCTTCAGCGCCGGGAACCAGGGGACGTCGGACTCGACGGCGACGATCGCGTCCGCGTCGGCCAGGTACGGCGTGCCGTCGAAGCCGCCGTGCAGGTCGTGATCCTGGGGGAAATTCATGTGCGTGTGGAACTGGTCGACGACCGGGGCGCCCAGCGCCTCGGCCAGCGCGACGAGCGAGGCGACGGCGCCGGGATCGCGCCCGACGGCCTTGGCGAGAATCAGCGGCCGCCGCGCCGCCGCGAGGATGCTCGCGGCGGCGGCGATCGCGTCCGGCCCGGCCACCGTCGCCGTCGGCTTCGGCGCGCGCGACGTCGGGGAGTACTCGAACGACTCCTGCGCCTCGGACAGCACCTCGCGCGGAAGCGTGAGGTATACGGGGCCCTGCGGCTCCGCGCTGGCGATGGCGAGCGCACGATCCACGACCGTCTCGAGCTGCAGGAAGTTACGCAGCTCGTAGTCCCACTTCACGAACTCGCGCGCGAGGCCCGCCTGGTCGAACGACTCCTGCGCCCAGTGGATCGGCCGGTTGCGCGCGCCGGGCAGGCCCGCCTCGGTGATCGGATTGCGCCCCGCGGTAAACAGCATCGGCACGCCGACGCGCGAGGCGTTGATGATACCGGCCAGTGCGTTGGCGGCACCGACGATGACGTGGACCATTACTGCCTGCGGCCGCCCGGTCACCATCGCGTAGCCGTGCGCCATGGCCACCGCCGGCGTCTCGTGCGGCACCGTGACCGGTCTCGGCAGCGCTTGTCCCTGCGCCAGCCGCTTGGCCCACGCCTCGATGAGCGGCGCGAAGTCGGTGCCCGCGTTGGCGAACACGTACTCGACGCCGCGGGAGGCGAGCAGCTCGAGATAGGCTTCGGCCGTCGACTCGATCGCGATCTTCTTGGTCATGGTGTCCCCGTTACTTGTAGGCCTTCGATCCTGCCCTGCACGTTGAAGAGATGGCGGATGTGACGGGCATAGGCGCCGAACTCCGGCGTGTTCATCACGTCGAGCGGGCGCGGTCGCGGCAACTTCACGCGGACGTCGTCCAGCAGCCGGCCCGGCCGCGCGGTCATGACGAGGACGCGATCGGCGAGGAACACCGCCTCCGGGATGGAGTGCGTGATGAACAACACGGTCTTGCGGCGCTCGAGCCAGATGCGCTGCAGCTCGAGGTTCATGTGCTCGCGGGTCATCGCGTCGAGCGCGCCGAAGGGCTCGTCCATCAGCAGCATGGCCGGGTCGTCAATCAGGGCGCGGGTGATCGCCACGCGCTGCTGCATGCCGCCCGAGAGCTCCCACGGATATTTGCGCTCGAACCCCTTGAGGCCGACGAGCGCCAGCAGGTCCACGCCGGTCTGGTGGTGTCGCTCGCGACTCCGACGCTGCACGTCGACAGGGAGCAGCACGTTGTCGAGGACCGTGCGCCAGGGGAACAGGACGGGCGACTGGAAGACGACGCCGATGTCGCGCCGCGGACCGGCGATGAGCGTGCCGCGCAGCAGCGCCTCGCCGCTCGACGCCGGCAGGATCCCCGCGAGGATCTTCAACAGCGTCGACTTGCCGCAGCCCGACGGGCCCACCACGGCGACGAACTCACCCTCCGTGATGCCGAACGTGGTGCGGTCGAGCGCGGTGACGGCGCCGTCGCGCGTGGCGTACGTCTTGGACAGGTGACGGACCGTGATCGCTTCGGTGGCGACGGCCATGCGAGCGAGGAGTGTACACTACTGGCGCATGACCACCGGGCGCGTGCGCGGCGGCTTCAACCACTATGGCTTCACCGTCGGCATTCTCGTGCTCGACACGCGCTTTCCGCGCATCGTCGGCGACATCGGCAACGCGCGGACGTTTCCGTTTCCCGTCCGCTATCGGCGCGTGACCGGCGCCGATCCCGATCTCGTCGTGCGGCGTGGCGCCGAGGGGTTGCTGCCCGCGTTCGTGCAGGGCGCGCAGGAGCTCGAGCGTGAGGGCGTCGGCGCGATCACGACGAGCTGCGGCTTCCTCATCAAGTACCAGCAGCAGCTGGCGCGCGCCGTCCGCGTGCCCGTGTTCACGTCGAGCCTGCTGCTGGTGCCGCTCGTCCACCGCATGCTGGCGCCGGGCGGACGCGTCGGCATCATCACGGTGAACGCCGGCACCCTCACGCCGGAGCACCTCGCGGCCGCCGGCATCGGTCCCGACGTGCCGCTCGCGGTCGTCGGCCTGGAGGCGGAAAAGGAATTCACGCACGTGCTGCTCGACGACCAGCCCGAGCTCGACGTGGATCTCGCGCGCGAGGAGCACGTGCGCGTCGCGCGCCGGCTCGTCGCCGAGCACCCGGACGTCGGCGCGATCGTGCTCGAGTGCACCAACATGCCGCCGTACACCGCCGACATCCAGCGCGAGACCGGCCGGCCCGTCTTCGACATCGTCTCGCTCGTGACCATGGTCCACGACGCGCTCGCCGCGGGCCAGCCGCCGCGGCCCGCCTGACGCCGGCGCCGTGGCCGACCTCGTGGCCGGCGTCGACGGCTGTCGCGCGGGCTGGGTGGTCGTGCTGACCGACACCGCGTGCGCCGACGTCGGCGCCCACGCCGAGGTGATGGTGGCGTGCGACTTCCGCGCCGTTCTCGACCTCACGCGCGGCGCGCGCGTGGTCGGCGTCGACATGCCGATGGGCCTGCTCGACGCCGCGGTGCCGGGCGGCCGCGAGTGCGATCGCCACGCGCGCCGCCTGCTCGGGTGGCCGCGCGCCTGCTCGGTGTTCACGCCGCCCGCGCGCGGCGCGCTGACGCGAGCGAGCTATCGCGGCGCGCTCGCGGCCAATCGCCGCAGCAGCGCGGCGCGCCTGGGCATCTCGATCGAGTGCTTCGGCCTCTTCCCACGGCTGCGCGAGGTCGACGAAGCCCTGAGCGCGGCGCCGGCGCTCGCGGAGCGGGTGACGGAGATCCATCCCGAGCTGTCGTTTCGCGCGCTCGCCGGCGGAGCGGCGGGGCTGGTCGAGCCCAAGCGCTCGCCGCGCGGCCTCGCGCGAAGGGCGGCGCTGCTGCGTCCCGTTTTTCCGCGTGTGTCGCGGACGCTCCGGACGCGGATGAGCCGCGTGGCCGCCGACGATGTGCTGGACGCCCACGCCGTCGCCTGGAGCGCCGCGCGCGTCGCGCGCGATACCGCCGTCTGTCTGCCCGCGCGGCCGGCGCCGCGCGACGCGCGCGGACTGCCGATGGCCATCTGGTACTGAACCCTCACCCTCGGAGGATCGCAATGCCGATCACGAGCCGCTACCTGTTCACCGCATCGATGGACGTCGAGCCCGCGAAGGAGGCGCTGTTCAACGAGGTCTACGATCGCGAGCACGTGCCGACGATTCTCAAGGTCCCCGGCGTGATCTCGGCGCTGCGCTTCCGGCGGCGGCCGCTCGAGATGATCATCGGCGGCGAGCGCAAGACGATCGAGCTCCCGGGCGAGCCGACCTACACCGCGCTCTACGAGCTCGAAAGCCCGTCGGTCCTCGTGAGCCCGGAGTTCGCCAAGGGCGTGGAGCTAGGGCGCTGGCCCGGCGAGGTCCGGCCGTTCACGAAGACGCGCAAGCATTTCATGTGGGAGCGGATCTAGCGGCTGCTGCCGGCTGCCGCAGCACGTGCTCAGCGGCGCGAGGCGAGGCGCGCGATGAGCGTGCGATCGGCGGGCGGGAAGTCGTAGGCGGCGAGGCGTCCCGGCTCGACCCAGGCCATCGCCTGCCCTTCGCGCGGCTCGATGACGCCGGCCTCCACGCGGCAGTCGTAGAAATGCAGCACGACGGTGCGGTCCGGGTATTCCCAGCGGACCGTCTCCGCCAGCTTGCCGACGCTGAACGTTGCGCCGAGCTCCTCCGTGAGCTCTCGGCGCAGCGCGCCTTCCGCCGACTCGCCCGCCTCCAGCTTGCCGCCGGGAAATTCCCAGAGACCGGCGAGGTGGCTGCCGTGCCGGCGCTGCGTGATCAGATAACGTCCGTCGCGGTCGCGGATGAGCGCGGCGGCGACCTCGATCACGAGCGGCATGGTGTTACGATTCCGCCCCGCGCCGGCGGCGCGCGTGTGCGGGAAACGTCGCACACACACGGCGCAGGGGGCAGGGCGCGCAGCGTGGCCGGCGCGCGGTGCACCAGGTGGCGCCGAAGTCCATCAGCGCCTGGTTGAAGTCGTAGCCGCGCCCACGCGGCACGAGCGACTCCGCCAGTGCCCAGAGACGCGAGTCGCCGCGCAGTCGCCGGAGCCGGCGCGGGCCGAAGAACACGCGGCCGAGCACGCGCCGCACGTTGGTGTCGAGCACGGCGGCGTCGCGGCCGAACGCGAACGACAGCACGGCGCCCGCGGTGTACCGGCCGATCCCCGGCAGCGCGCGCAGCGCGTCGCCGTCGTCGGGAAGGCGACCGCCATAGCGCGCGAGCGTCTCGCGCGCGATGGCGTGCAGACGTACGGGGCGAATGTTGTAGCCGAGCGGGTACCACAGGCGGCGCACGTCGCCGACGTCGGCGGCGGCGAGCGCGCGCAGCGTCGGATAAGCGCGCAGGAACTGTCGGTACTTCGGGACCACCCGCTCGACCTGTGTCTGCTGCAGCATGATCTCGGACACCAGCACGCGGTAGGGCACGCGCGTGCGTCGCCAGGGCAGGTCGCGACCGTGACGCGCATACCAGACGAGGAGACGACGCTGGAAGGTGCTCACGACGGACTGCGACGGCGACACGGCGCGCAGTCTAGCACGCGACGGGTACAATGGACGCCGTGCAGCCACGCGACGAGAGCCTCGCCGACTATCACGCCGCGCGCGACGCCGTCGGACTCGTCGATCGCTCGGATCTCGGTCTCGTCGAGATCACCGGCCGCGATCGTGCGAAGTTCCTGCATGCGCTGCTGACCAATGACATCGCCGCGCTCGGGCCCGGTCAGGGCTGCGCCGCCGCGTTGCTCGACGTGCACGGCAAGGTGCAGGTGACGCTGATCGCGCTGGCGATGGACGATCGCATGCTGCTGCTGACGCCACCGGGCGCCGGCGAATCCACCGTCGCCGCGCTCGACCATTATCTGTTCGCCGAGAAGGTCACGCTCGAAGACGTGAGCGGCCGTCACGCGCTGCTGATGCTGATCGGCCCCGCGGCCGACGACACGGCGAAGCGTCTGACGGGCGCCGTTGCGCCGGAGGCGGCGTGGTCGCACGTCACCGCGTCGCTCGACGGTGTCGACGTCCGTCTCGTGCGCGGCGGCGGCGAGCTCGACGCACGCGAAGTGTGGCTGCTGACGCCGGCGACGGAGCGCGAGCGCGCGTGGAAGGGCGCGATCGGTGCGGGCGCGCGCCCGCTCGGCGCGGCGGCGGTGGAGTCGCTGCGCATCGAGAGGGGCACGCCGCGCTTCGGCGCCGACGTCGACGCCAGCGTGCTGCTGCCCGAGATCCCAGCCGAGCGCTTCATCTCGCACACGAAAGGCTGCTATCCCGGCCAGGAGGTCGTCGTGCGCATCCGCGACCGCGGCCACGTGAACCGCCACCTTCGCGGGCTGCTCCTCGACGGCGACCTCGTGCCGCCGCCCGGTGCCGAGGTCGTCGCCGACGACGCGGTGGTCGGTCAGGTGACGAGCGCGACGCTCTCGCTGGGGCTCGGTCGTCCGATCGCGCTGGCCTTCGTTCGCCGTCAGCACGCGCCCGGCGCGCGCGTCGGCGTGCGGACGGCACGCGGCACGCTGCCGGCGACGGTCAGCGACCTGCCGCTGTCGCGCTGAGGTCGTCCGTGGCAGACAACCGCCTCGCGCGGGAGACGAGCCCCTACCTGCTTCAGCACGCGCACAACCCCGTCGATTGGTATCCGTGGAGCGAGGAGGCTTTCGCGCGCGCCAAGGCGGAAGACAAGCCTATTTTGTTGTCCGTCGGCTACTCCGCCTGCCACTGGTGTCACGTGATGGAGCGCGAGTCGTTCGAGAATGACGGGGCAGGGCGGGTGGCCGATGACCGTCTTCCTCACCCCGGACGGCACGCCGTTCTACGGCGGCACGTATTTCCCTCCGATCGATCGCCACGGCCTGCCCGGCTTTCCGCGGCTACTCGCGGCCCTCGCCGACGCGTGGACCAACCGCCGCGCGGACGTGCTGGACAACGGCCGCCAGCTGGTCGCCTCGCTCGGCCAGGAGTCACGGCTGCGCGCGGCCGGGACGCTGCTGACGGAGGACATTCTCTTCTCGGCGTTCCAGGGCGTCTCGGCGCAGTTCGACGAGGAGCACGGCGGGCTCGGCGGCGCACCGAAGTTTCCGCAGCCGATGATCTGGGAGTTCGTCCTGCGCTTCGCCCGCCGCAGCGACAATCCCTACGCGCGCCGCATGGTGCACACGACGCTGGTGAAGATGGCGCGCGGCGGCATGTACGACCAGCTCGGCGGCGGCTTCGCGCGCTATTCGGTGGATCGCCTGTGGCTCGTGCCGCACTTCGAAAAGATGCTCTACGACAACGCGCAGCTGGCGTCGCTCTACCTGCACGCCTGGCAGGCATTCGGCGATCCCGAGTGCCGACGGGTGTGCGAGGAGACGCTCGACTACGTGCTGCGGGAGATGACGGCGCCCGAGGGCGGCTTCTATTCCGCGCAGGACGCCGATTCCGAGGGTCACGAGGGCAAGTTCTTCGTGTGGACACCCGACGAGATCCGCGCCGTGCTCGGCGCGGACGCGGACGCGGCGATGGCCTACTGGGGCGTCGATCGCGGCCCGAACTTCGAGGGCAAGAGCATCCTCTGGCTGCCCAGCCAGCCCGATCCCGAGCGGTCGGCGCCCTGGCGAACACGGTTGTTCGAAGCGCGCGAGCGCCGCGTGAAGCCCGGGCGCGACGACAAGGTGCTGGCGGCGTGGAACGGCCTGATGGCGCGGGCGTTCGCCGAGGCCGGTCGCGCGCTCGGCCGCGCCGACTACGTGACCGCCGCGCGCCGCAATGCGGAGTTCGTGCTCGGCAGCATGCGCGCGAACGGGCGCCTGCTCCGGACGTGGAAGGCCGGCGAGGCGCGACTCAAGGGCTATCTGGAGGATCACGCGATGGTGGCCGCCGCGCTGCTCGATCTTTACGCGAGCAGCTTCGATCGCCTCTGGCTCGACGAGGCGCGGGGCATCGTGGAAGCGATGCTGCGCCTCTTCTGGGACGACGGCGTCGGCGGCTTCTTCGACACCGGCGCCGATCACGAGCATCTCATCGTGCGCCCGCGCAATCTCTACGACAATGCCGTGCCGTGCGGCTCGTCGGTCGCCGTCGAGGTTCTGCTGCGGCTGGCGGCGTTGACGGGTGAGGAACGCTATGAGCGCCATGCGCTGTCCGCGCTCCGCCCGATGGCCGACCTGCTCGGGCGCCATCCGACCGCCTTCGGCCGCTTCCTCTGCGCGCTCGACTTCCACATCGGCCCACAGGTGGAGGTCGCGCTCGTGGCGCCTCGCCGCATGGACGACACGCAGCCGCTCGCGGCGGAGGTGTTTGGCCGGTTCCTGCCGAACCTCGTGGCCGCCGGGATGATCGACGGCCACCACGAGATGACGAGCGGCGTGCCGCTGCTCGAGGGCCGGACCGCGATCGACGGCAAGCCGACGGCCTACGTCTGTCGCAACCGGGCCTGCGAGCTGCCCGTCACCGAGCGCACGGCGCTCGCCAAGCAGCTGGACGTGCTGCCCACCCGTTGATGCGACCGAGACGCCGCGCCCTGCTGGCGCTGCTCACCATCGCGCTCGCGCCGCGCAGGGCCGGCGCGCAGCTCGACGAGCTGCTCAAGCAGCTGCCGCCGGTCGGGGGCGGCCGCGGCTCGCCCGGAGACGTCAAGATCGGCCAGGCCCTGAAGCAGGCGCTGCAAATCGGCACCGAGAACGCCGTGAAGCTGACGGGTCGCACCGACGGCTATTTCAAGAACGAGGCGATCAAGATCCTCATGCCCGAGAAGCTCAAAACGTTCGACCGCGCGCTGCGGACCGTCGGCTACGACCGCGACGTCGACGATTTCGTGCTCAAGATGAACCGCGCGGCCGAGCGCGCGGCTCCTGCCGCGAAGCAGATCTTCTGGGACGCGATCGGCGAGATGACCATCGACGACGCGCGCGGCATCCTCAACGGCCCCGCCACGGCGGCGACCGACTACTTCAAATCGAAGACGACGGGGCAGCTGACGAGCGCGTTTTCGCCGGTCGTGCACCGCACGATGGCCGAGGTCGGCGTGACCAAGCGGTACGAGGATCTGTTCGGCCAGGCCCGCCGCATTCCGTTCCTCGACCTCGAGGCCTTCGACCTGGACCGATACGTCGTCGGCAAGGCGCTCGACGGCCTCTTTCACGTCGTGGGCGACGAGGAAAAGCGCATCCGCGCCAACCCCGCCGCACGCGTCACCGATCTGCTGCGCGAGGTATTCGGAGCGCGCTGAGCCGCGCGCGAAGAATTCGATCGCGCTCATTGCATCGCGCGCACTCGATCACGCTCACACCGATCGCGCTTTCAGCACCACGCTGAGCTGGCCAGTTTCGTTCCACAGCAACTGACGAATCCGGTCAGAAGCTGGACAGATTGGACGACGAAGCTGGCATGGCCCACGTCGGCTTTGGTGCGCTAACCCGTTGATCCCGCTGTGTTGTCGTGGCCATGGCATCTGCTCTGCACTCTCCACGTGTCGCGCGGTTGCCGCGGATGCTCTCCGCGCACTGGAACGGCTCGGTGAAGCCGTCATTCGCTTGCGCTCGATGCGCCGCGAAGGCTGCCATGACCCACACGCGACTCGTCGCCGTCGTTATCCTGATCGCTCTCGCACTGATGCCCTGGGGGGCACCCGCGGCTGGGCGCCGTGACGACGATCGTCGCGGCGCGCCCGTCAAGAAGCAGGAGAAACCCCAGACGTGGCGGCAGGCGAAGCCGGAAGACTCCGACGACGACAAGGGCCCGTGGATCAACGGCGTGTCGCCGAAGGTTCGCAAGCATGTCGGCAGTGGCGATCGCGCGCGCGTGCTCGTTTCGCTCCGGCTGCCGGGCCGCGGTCACGTTCCCGAAAGCCGTCTGACCCACGCGGCCGCGTCGCTGCAGCGCTCCGACATCGCGCTGATCGGCGGCCAGTTGATGGCCAGGCTGCGCAAGTACAACGTCCGCATCGTGCACCGCTACAGCTACGTGCCCCTCATCGCGCTCGAGATCGACGCCGCGGCCCTCGCCGAGCTCGAAGGCGCCGCGCTGTGGGTGGACCGCGTCTTCGATGACGCCATCAAGCAGCCGATCCTCGCGGAGAGCGTGCCGCTCATCGGCGCTGATCGCGCGTGGGGGCGCGGCTTCGATGGTAGCGGTACGGTCGTGGCCGTGCTGGACACGGGCGTCGACGCGTCGCACCCGTTCCTGCTCGGCAAGGTCGTCGAGGAGGCGTGCTACTCGAGCACGCTGCTGAAGCACAGCACCACGTTCTGCCCCAACGGCCTCGAGGAGCAGGTTGGGCCGGGGGCGGCGGTGCCGTGTCCGCTCGACGCGCAGGGCTGCTTCCACGGCACGCACGTCGCGGGTATCGCGGCCGGCGACGGCGCGACCGCGGGGGTGACGTTCTCGGGCGTGGCGCCGGGCGCGCAGCTCATGGCGGTGCAGGTGTTCTCCAAGTTCACGTCTGTCGCGGACTGCGGGCTGTTCAATACGCCGTGCGTCGGCGCATATACCTCGGACCTCATCTCGGGTCTCGAGCGCGTGTACACGGTGCGCAGTACGCGGAACATCGCGTCGGTCAACCTGAGCCTCGGTGGCGGCTCGTTCACCGCGGCGTGCGATGTCGAGCCCGAGAAGATGATCATCGACACGCTGCGCTCGGCCGGGGTCGCGACCGTGGTCGCCGCCGGTAACGACGGCTCGCCGACGTCGCTGTCCTCGCCGGCCTGTATCTCGTCGGCCGTGAGCGTCGGCTCGACCACGAAGTCGGATGCGGTGTCCTCGTTCTCGAACGTCGCGCCGTTCATGTCCCTGTTCGCCCCGGGCGAGGACATCGTCTCGTCGGTCACCGGCGGCGGCTTCGCGATGCTCAGCGGCACGTCGATGGCGACGCCGCACGTGGCCGGCTCGTGGGCGATCCTGAAGCAGGCGACGCCGGCGTCGACGGTCGATCAGCTCCTCGGCTCACTGCAGTCGACGGGCGTGCCGGTTACCGACACGCGGAGCGGCACGCCGGTCACCCGGCCGCGCATCCGTGTCGACCTGGCGCTGGACCAGCTGGTGCCGCCGACGCTGACGGTGACGGCGGTGACGCCGGACCGCGGCAAGACCGGAACGACGGTAACGGCGACGATGGACGGCACCGGCTTCGTGAGCGGCGCCACGGTCAGCGCCGGCTCGGGTATCACCGTGAGCAGCGTGGCCGTGCTTTCCCCGACGCGGATGACGGCGCGGTTCGCGATCGCCAGCGGCGCCGCGCTCGGCACGCGGAACGTGAGAGTCACCGTTCCGGGTGCGGTCGCGACGCTGACCAACGGCTTTACCGTGCTGCCGGCGGTGACGCTCGACCTCGCGTACAACGGCAAGCTTCGCGACCGGGTCGGCGCCCTGGATACCGCTCGCACGCCCGACGGCGCCCTGGACGGCACGCTGACGCTGACGCTGAGCGCCACCAGCGCACGCACGATCACCGCGCTGCGCCTGCAGAACAGCATCGGCGGCGTGTGGGACACCACCTCGCCGAACTCGGCGTGGCTCTTGGGCGTAGCGCCGGCGCTCGACAGTCCGCTGCTCAACAACGCGACGACGATGACCGTGAACACGACGTTGACGGATGGCGGAACGTTGCGTCTGTTCGCGTCCGATTACGGCAACGGCGTCGGCTTCGGGGTCGGGCAGCAGCTGACGCTGATCGCGACGTTGTCGGACGGCACCTCGGTGCAGGGGACGACGACGGTGACCAGCAGCTCGCCGACGGTGACGGCTGTTTCCCCTCCTCGACGAGGCTGACGGCGACCTTCACGATCGCCGCCGACGCCTCGGCCGGCGCGCGTGATGTGACCGTGACCAACCCGAGCGGTACCGGCGGGACGCTCGCCAACGCGTTCACGATCATGACGCCGCAGACGGTGGTCATGTCGCTCGCGTACAACGGCAAGCTGCGCGACAAAGTCGGTGGCGGCGACACGGCGCGCGGGCCGGACGGCTCGCCCGACGGGACGCTGACCCTTTCGCTGAGCGCTCCCGGCGGGCGCACGGTGACGGCGCTGCTGCTGCAGAACGGCATCGGCGGAAGCTGGGATACGACCGCCGGGAATGGGATATGGCTGCTCGGCGTGGCGACCTCTCTCGACGGCGCCCTGCTGAACAACGCGGCGACGATGGCGGTGAGCACGCTGGTGCCGGACGGCGGAAGCGTGCGGTTGTTCGCCTCGGACTATAACGGCGGCCTGGGCTTCTCGGCGGGCCTGACGCTGACGGTCACCGTCAGCTTCTCCGACGGCACTTCGGCCCAGGCGACGACCACGACGCCCGCGCCCGTGACCGTGAGTTCCGTGTCGCCCAGTCAGGGCACGGTCGGTTCCACAGTGCCGGTGACGATCGACGGTAATGGATTCGCGAGCGGCGCGACCGTGAGCGCCGGCGCGGGTATCACGGTGAGCAACGTCGCCTTCGTGTCCTCGACGCGTCTGAGCGCGTCGTTCGCGATCGATGGCGCGGCCGCGGCCGGTGGGCGCGACGTCGTCGTCACCAACCCGAACGGCGGCGGCGGATCGCTGGCGAACGCGTTCACGGTCAACGTGGCGGCGCCCGTCGTCGTGAGCTCCGTGTCGCCCTCGCAGGGCACGGCGGGCTCGACGGTGGCGGTCACGATCGACGGCAGCGGATTCGCGAGCGGCGCGAGCGTGAGCGCCGGCGCCGGCATCACGGTGAGTAATGTCGCCTACGTCTCCCCGGCGCGCCTGACCGCGTCGTTCGCGATCGATGGCGCGGCGGCGGCGGGCGGCCGCGCGGTCGTCGTCACCAACCCGAACGGGATGGCCGGATCCCTCTCGAACGGGTTCATGGTCAACCTGCCGACGCCCGTGACCGTGAGCTTCGTGTCGCCTGCTCAAGGCATGACGGGCTCGACGGTGGTGGTGACGATCGACGGCGGCGGATTCGCGAGCGGCGCGAGCGTGAGCGCCGGCGCCGGCATCACGGTGAGTAATGTCGCCTTCGTCTCCCCGGCGCGCCTGACCGCGTCGTTCGCGATCGATGGCGCGGCGGCGGCGGGGGCGCGCGCGGTCGTCGTGACCAATCCCAACGGTATGGCCGGATCGCTGGCGAACGCGTTCACCGTGAACGTGCCCGTCACCGTGAGCTCCGTGTCGCCGGCCCAGGGCATGGCGGGCTCGACGGTGCCGGTGACGATCGACGGCAGCGGATTCGCCAGCGGCGCGACCGTAAGCGCCGGCGCCGATACCACGGTGACGAACGTCGCCTTCGTCTCGTCGGCGCGCCTGACCGCTTCGTTCGCGATCGACAGCGCGGCCACGGCGGGCGGGCGTGCGGTCGTGGTCATCAACCCGAGCGGCATCGGCGGATCGCTGCCGAACGCGTTCACGGTGAACGTGCCCGCGCCGACGACGCTCGCCCTGACGTTCAATGGCAAACTGCGCGACAGGGTCGGCGGCGGCGATACCGCGCTCGCCGGTGACGGCGCGGTGGACGCGACGATGACGCTGACGCTCAGCGCGGCGGGTGGTAAGACGATCACGGCGCTGCAGCTGCAGAACGGGATCGGCGGCGGGTGGGACACGACGCCCAACATTTCGTGGGTGCTTGGCGTGGCGTCGTCTCTAGACGGCGCACTGCTCAACAACGCGGCGACGACGGCGGTAAACATGTTCGTACCGGACGGCGGCAGCCTGCGGTTGTTCGCGTCCGACTACAACGGCGGCCAGGGCTTTGCCGGCGGCCTGATGCTGACGGTCACCGCGACCTTCTCCGACGGGACCTCGGCCGTAGCGACGACGGTGACGACGCCCGGCGTCACCGTGACTGCGCTCACGCCCAACCAGGGACTGCTGGGGTCGACGGTGGCGGTGACCATCGATGGCACCGGCTTCGCGAGCAACTCGAGTGTCAGCGCGGGCTCCGGGATCACCGTGACCAACATCGCGTTCGTCTCCTCGACGCGCCTGACGGCATCGTTCGTGATCGACAGCGCGGCGAGCGGTGGAGCGCGCGACGTGACGGTGACGACGCCGGGCAACGGTGGCGGAACGCGCCTCAACGGGTTCACCGTGAACGTGCCGACCGCAGTCACGCTCAGCTATGACGGCAAGCTGCGCGACAAGGTCGGCGGCGGTGACATGTGGCTCGGCGGCGATGGCAGCCTCGACGCGACGATGACGCTGAGGCTGAGCGCGCCGGCCGGCAAGACGATCACGGCGCTGCAGCTGCAGAACGGCATCGGCGGCCTGTGGGATACGATCGCGCCGAACAGCTCCTGGCTGATCGGCGTGGCAGGCTCGCTCGACGGCGCCATGCTGAACGACCCGACGAGCATGGCGGTGACCGCGGTCGTGCCGGATGGCGGAACCCTGACGCTCTTCGCCTCCGATTACGGCAACGGTTTCGGCTTCGGCTCTGGCCGAAACCTCACGGTGACCGTGACCTTCTCGGACGGCACGACGGCCACCGCCAGCGCCGTGACGCCCTAACGGTCAGCGATAGGCGCACGGCGGCACCGGCGTCCGGTACGGCGCCTGCGTGAGATGGCCGCCGGGCGCGAACAGCCGAAGCTGTTCCGCGGGCGCCGTGTCGGATAGCCGGCGCCCGCGCAGCGTCAGGTAATATGCCGCACGCGCGATAGCGACGCCGGCGGCGCGTAGATCCTCTCGACCACGCAATACCGTCGTGCGCCGCGCTGCGACCAGCGCGCGCGCCGTCGTCGGCCCGAGCCCCGGAACCCGCACCAGCGCCTCGTACGACGCGCGCGTCACCTCCAGCGGGAAAAACGACGGGTGTGCTCGCGCCCACGCGGACTTCGGATCGCGATCGAGGTCGAGATCGCCGTCGCGACCGAAGGTCAGCTCGTCGAGCGCGAAACCATACTGTCGTAGCAGGTGCTCGGCCTGATACAGGCGCAGCTCGCGCGCCGCCGGCGTGGCCGGATGGTTCTCGAGCGGCGTGCCGACGACAGGCTGGAAGGCGCTGAAATGCGCGTGATGGAGCAACCGTCGGCGCTCGAGGCGGTCGACGACCGCGAGGATCTCGCGATCGTGCTCGCCGGCGGCCCCGACGACGAACTGCGTGGTCGCGCCAGAGACGGGCAGCGTGCCGGGCACGCCTCGCCGCGCTGCCAGCAGTCGACCGGCGTACTCGAGCTTCGGCAGTAGGTCGCCGGAGAAGTTCTTGTCGTGCGTCAGGCGATGAACGTAGCCGTCGCCCGGCGCCTCGAGGTTGACCGAAATTCGATTGGCCAGCCGCGCGGCTTCTTCGACCTGCGCGGGCTCCGCGCCGGGCAGGAGCTTGATGTGGACGTAGCCGGTGAAGCCCTCGCGGCGGCGGAGCAGGTCGAGCGTCGCCAGCATGCGATCGGTGGCGCGGCTCGCTCGGCCCGGCACCCCGGAGGTCAGGAACAGTCCCGACGCGAGGCCCTTGCGATGAACGTCCATGAACGTGCGCGCCGTCTCGTCCGGCGAAATCGATACGCGCGGTACGTTGCCGCCGCGGAACGTCGGGCAATAGCCGCACGAGAGCGAGCACGCGTTGGTCTGCATCACCCGCATGAGGTTGACGCAGCCGCCGCCAGGCAGCCGCACCGCGGCGATTCCCACCGAGGCGAGCGGATGCTTGCCTACGGGGGAGGGCTGTCGCAGCCGCGGCACGCCCTCGCGGTCGGCGAGCGCGGAATCGGCCAGGAGCTCCATCCGGCGTCGCAAGTCCACGCCGGAGGTATACCAAACAAAAGACGAGTAGTCTAGTCTCGCTGCAGAAAGCCCTCGGTCATCGCGTTGACCTCGGGCATGCCGATGCGCGCGATCGCGTTGATCCGAGCCTTCATTTCGGTGAGCGGCCGAAATGGCTTTGCCAAGAGCATTTGCGCGTATTCCCTCGAGTGCTTGATCAGGTCATTTCCGGGCACGACCCGATGCGCGAGCCCAAGCGTGCGCGCCTCCTCGGCGCTGTAGCGCCGGCATTCGAGGATGATCTCCTTCGCGCGCGCCGGGCCCACTAACCGCACGAACCGCGTGGTCGAGGCCACGCCCAGCGGCACGCCGAGATCGACCTCCGGGATCCAGAACTGCGCCTCCGCGGCGGCGATCCGAAAGTCGCAGGCCAGCGTTAGACCCCAGCCGCCGCCGATCGCGTGGCCGTTGATGGCGCAGACGGTGATCTGCTCCAGGCCCTCCAGCATCGTGTTCACGCGCTCGAAGAGGCGCCGGAACTGTGACTTGCGCGTGGCCATGGCGTGCCGGCGTTCCTCGGGCGACATCGAGCTCTTGAGCGCCGCGTCCGCGCCGGCCGAGAACACCGGCGGCGCCCCGGTAAGGATCACGATGCGCACGGCGGCGTCGTCGCGAAGCGCGCTCACCACGGCGCCGAGGTCGGTCAGCATCGCATCGCTCAGCGAGTTGCGGCGCTCCGGGCGGTTGAGGGTCACGGTGGCGATGGCGCCGTCGCGGTCGAGGTGGACGTTGTCGGTCATGGACGAAGGGATATCATAGGAAACCCATGAGCGAGCCGATCGTTTGGCGTCCCACACCCGAGGTGATCGAGCGCGCGAGGATCACGCGGCTCATGCGTCGTCTCGGCGTCTCCACGCTCGCCGAGCTGCAGCGTCGATCCGTGGACGACCCCGAGTGGTACTGGCGCGGCGTCGTCGAAGACCTGGGCATCCGCTTCACCACGCCGTTCAGTCGCGTGCTCGATGCCACGCGCGGCCCGGCCTGGCCGCGCTGGTTCCCCGGTGGCCGCCTCAACTTCACCGACAACTGCCTCGATCGCCACCTCGACGCCGGCCGCGGTGACACGCCGGCCATCGTCTGGGAGGGCGACGACGGCTCGACGCGAACGCTGACGTACAACGAGCTCGCCGCAGAGGTTGGCCGGCTGGCCAACGCACTCACGGCGCTCGGCGTCGGCGCCGGGGATCGCGTCGGGATTTTCTTGCCGATGTCGCCCGAGGCCGCCATCGCCACGCTTGCCGTCGTACGAATCGGTGCGATCTACACGCCGTGCTTCTCGGGCTTCGGCGCGCAGGCGGTCGCCTCGCGGCTCCAGGACAGCGAAGCCAAGGTGCTGATCACGGCCGACGGCTTTCAGCGCCGCGGCCAGCTCGTCACGCTCAAGGAGACCGCCGACGAGGCGGTCGCCGCGTCGCCGAGCGTGAAGCGCGTCGTCGTCTATCGGCGACTCGGGCGCGACGTGCCGTGGCGCGCCGCGCGCGACGTGTGGTGGCACGACGCGGTCGCCGGCGTGTCGAGCACGTGTCCGGCACGCGACGTCGAGGCGGACTACCCGTGCCTCATCATCTATACGTCGGGCACGACGGGGAAACCGAAGGGCGCCGTGCTGACGCACGCCGGATTCCTGCTCAAGGCCGCCCACGATTTCGCGTACTGCCACGACGTCGGCGAGGGCGATCGCCTGTTCTGGCTAACCGATCTCGGCTGGCTGATGGGACCGATGCTGATCACCGCCGCCCTGTCGCAGGGAGCGACGGCGGTGATATTCGAAGGCGTGCCCGATTACCCGAAGCCCGATCGCCTGTGGGCGCTCGTCGAGCGCCATCGCATCAGCGTCATGGGGTTGTCGCCGACCGCGGTACGCGCGCTCATGCCGCACGGTCCGGAGCACGTGCACGCTCACGACCTGTCGTCGCTGCGCATGCTGGGCTCGACGGGCGAGCCGTGGAATCCCGAACCCTACCGCTGGCTGTTCGAGAACGCGGGCAAGGCGCAAATTCCGATCAGCAACTACACCGGCGGCACGGAGATTTCCGGCGGCATCCTCGGCTGCTTTCCGATTGCGCCGATCAAGGCGTGCTCGTTCACGGGCCCCATTCCCGGCATGGCGGCGGAGGTCTTCGACGAGGCCGGGCGTCCGGTGCGCGGCGCCGTCGGCGAGCTGGTGGTGACGAAGCCGTGGCCGGGGATGACGGCCGGCTTCTGGCGAGACCCCGCGCGATATGAGGAGACGTACTGGTCGCGCTGGAAAGACGGGTGGGTGCACGGCGATTGGGCGACGATCGACGACGACGGCTTCTGGTACATCCAGGGACGCTCGGACGATACGCTGAAGATCGCCGGCAAACGGCTGGGGCCGGCCGAGGTCGAGTCGGTTCTCGTCGGCCATCCGGCCGTCGCCGAGTCGGGCGTCATCGGCGTGCCGCACGAGGTGAAGGGCGAATCGATCGTCTGCTTCGTCGTCTTGCGCCCCGGACACGAGCCCGGCGAGCCGCTGCGCCGTGAGCTCGTCGAGCGCGTTGCCGCCTCGATGGGCAAGGCGCTGAAGCCCGAGAAGGTGCTGTTCACGCGCGACCTGCCGAAGACGCGCAGCGCCAAGATCATGCGCCGCGTGATCCGCGCGACCTATCTGGGCAAGGAGCCGGGGGATCTGTCGTCGCTCGAGAATCCTGCCGCGGTGAAAGCGGTGGCCGAAGCGCGCTGAACGAGCTCAGCCCTTGAGGTTGACCGGAACGGTCACGGGCTGAAGGTCCTCGAGCATCAGCGTCGTGGCGCGCACGGCGAAGAGTGCTAGCAGCGCGGCGCCGACGGCCACGCGCAGCCAGCGGGCGCGCGCGCATTTCACGCACACGAACGTGACGATCGCGATCGCCACTGCGATCTGCAGCACCGTCGA
>QHSO01000116.1:0-1570 GCA_003220475.1 Candidatus Rokuibacteriota bacterium
TGACGATGATGTCGCCGGGCCTCACCCGTCGGGCATGCTTACACTGACGGCAACGCCGATGCCACAGTCTCTCCCCCGCCCGATGCTGGCCTCGCTGGACGAGGCCCCGCTGGCCGACCCGCGGTTCGCCTACGAGCCGAAGTACGACGGCATTCGAGCGCTCGCCATGGTGCGGGCCGGTGGCGGCCCTGGTGCCGTGCGGCTCTGGTCGCGGCTCGGCAACGACAAGACCAGCCAGTTCCCCGAGATCGCGCGCGCGCTCGCCGTCTTTGCACGCAAGCTCAAGGCCGACGTGCTGCTCGACGGTGAGATCGTCGCGCTGGACCAGCATGGCGAGCCCGCCGGCTTCCAGCGGCTGCAGGGACGGATCCACCTCACGTCGGAGCGTGACATCGGCGGCCGCGAGGGCACCGAGCCCGTCGCCTTCGTGGCCTTCGACGTCCTGCGCGACGGCCACACGGATCTGACGGCGCTGCCGCTCACGGCGCGGCGGGCGCGGCTCGAGCGCATCTTCGGCAACACGGGCACGACGCGGCTGCGCCTCTCCGACTTCAGGCCCGGGGATGGGCGCACGCTCTACCGCGACGTGCTCGCGCGGGGCTGGGAGGGTCTGGTCGCCAAGGAGCTGGACTCGCCCTACCAGTCGGGGCGGCGTAGCGGCGCGTGGCGCAAGATCAAGGTCGTGCGCCGGCAGGAGTGCGTGGTCGGCGGCTGGACGGAGGGCCGCGGCAGCCGCGCGCACTTCGGCGCGTTGCTGCTCGGCGTCTGGGAAGGCGGCGCGCTCGTGCACATCGGCCACACCGGCACGGGCTTCAACGAGCGTGAGCTGGCGCGCGTGGCCGCGCTCTTGCGTCCGCTGGAGACGACGACGTGCCCGTTCGCCACGCGCCCGGTCGCCAACGAGCGCCCGCACTGGACGCGGCCGGAGATCGTGGTGGAAGTCGGGTTCACGGAGTGGACGGCCGACGGGATGCTGCGACATCCGAAGTATCTCGGGCTCCGCGACGATATCCATCCAGCAAACGTGCGACGGGAAACGACAGCCCAGAGCACGCGGAAGCGGCGCGAGGTCGAGCCGTGGCCGAACGCGAGCGGCGCGACGGGGCGGCTGATCGCCACGCTGGCGGAGGCGGAGACGCGCGGCGGCGAAGCCGTGGTGGACCTGTCCGGCGGCGGCGCGCTCGCGGTCGGCCATCTCGACAAGGTGTTCTGGCCCGGGCTGGGCATCACGAAGGGCGCGCTGCTGCGCTACTACGCCTGGGCGGCCCCGCGCATCCTGCCTGCCGTCGCCGATCGCCCCGTCGTGATGCGGCGCTTCCCCGACGGCGTGCGCGGCAAGGCGTTCTATCAGCAGCGCGCTCCGGCCGATACTCCACCGGGTGTCCGGGTGGACACCCTGCCGGTGGACACCGAGGTGCCCAGCCGGCTGATCGGCGGCTCCCTGATGACCCTCCTCTACATGGCGCAGATCGCCGCGATCTCGCAGGACCCGTGGTTCTCGCGCGTCGGCTCGCTCGACGACGCCGATCACGTCGTGCTCGACCTCGATCCGATGCCGGGCGTGCCGTTC
>QHSO01000116.1:1575-23822 GCA_003220475.1 Candidatus Rokuibacteriota bacterium
CGCTGCCTCCCCGCACCTCGTACGAGACGGGACGGATCTTCTGCGAAATCGTGGCCACCCTCGTGGCCGAGCGGCACCCGCGCGCGGCGACGGTCGAGCGCGCGGTGGACGCGCGCGGCCGGCGCGTCTACGTCGACTACATGCAGAACTTCCGGGGCAAGACGCTGGCGACGGCGTACAGCGCGCGCGCCTCGGACTTCGCGGGCGCCTCGACGCCGCTCACCTGGCGCGAGGTCCACGCGGGCGTCGATCACCGCGACTTCACGCTGACGACGCTACCCGAGCGCGTGCGGCGCGTCGGCGATCTGTGGGCGGCGCTGGGCGAGTCGCCCGGCGCCGACCTCAGCGCGATCCTCGATCGGTCAGGACGCCGCCGCCCGCCTCGCGCGAAGAAGCGCGCCTAGTGGCCAGCCGCGTATGCTGGGCGCGATGACGAACGTCCGAGCGAAATCGAGTCGCGTCACAGGTCCCCCGCGACGCGACGAGCGTTGGGGGGTGTCGAGGCGCGTCCCGGGTCCCCCGGGACGCGACGAGCGTTGGGGGGTGTGGGGGGCCATTTCGGGGCCCCCCACGTTCATATGACAGACGCCTGGGGCATCGCCGACGGCTACCACGATGCGCTCGGGGAGTGGCGCGTCCTCTCAACGGCGACCCGTGAGGCGCTGCGCCGCGCGATGGGCGCCGAGGGCGACGCGCCGCCGCCGGCGCCCGTGATCGTCCGTCGCGCCGGCGAGCGCATCGACATCCCCGAGCCCACGCGTCTCATCCTCGAAGACGGCGCCGAGCTCGACTTCGACGGCACGCTCCCCGCCGATGCTCCGCCCGGTTATCACGAGCTACGCCCGCGCGACGACGGCCCGCCGATCCGGCTGATCGTGAGCCCCGCGCGATGCCCCGTCCCCACGCGCCGCGCATGGGGTTGGGCCGTGCAGCTGTATGCCACGCGCTCCTCGGAATCCTGGGGCATCGGTGATCTCGCCGATCTGCGGCGGCTCGGCCGATGGTCGGCAGGCCTCGGCGCGAGCACGATCCTCATCAACCCGTTGTCGGCGCCGCTGCCGCTGCGCACGCAACAGCCGAGCCCGTATTACCCTTCGAGCCGCCGCTTCGTGAATCCACTCTATCTGCGCGTAGAAGAAGCACCCGGAGCTTCCGACCTCGGTCCCGACCTCGAGCCTCTGGCCGCGCTCGGGCGCGCGCTCGACGCGGAGCGGGTGATCGACCGCGCGCGAGTATTCGATCTCAAGATGGACGCGCTCGCGCGCCTGTGGGCGAAGAGTGCACGGCCGAGTGACGACTTCGAGCGTTGGGTGAAGCAGCGCGGTACGAGCCTGCGAGAATTCGCGGTCTTTTGCGTGCTGGCCGAACACCACGGCGGCGGCTGGCATGGCTGGCCGGCGGAGCACCGGCGTCCGACCGAGCCCGCCGTCGCACGCTTCGCCGACGCACACGCCCAGCGCGTACGCTTTCACGAGTGGCTGCAGTGGCTCGCCGAGGGGCAGCTGGCGGCCGCGGCCGGTGAGATTGGCATCATGCAGGACCTGCCGATCGGTGTGGACCCCGACGGCGCGGACGCGTGGGCATGGCAGGATGCGCTCGCGTCGGGCACCTCGGTCGGCGCACCGCCCGATCGCTTCGTCACGCGCGGCCAGGACTGGGGCCTGCCGCCGTTCGTCCCGCATCGGCTGCGCGCGCTCGGCTATGGGCCGTTCATCGAAACGATTCGGGCCTCGCTCCGTCGCGGCGGTGGACTGCGCATCGACCACGTCATGGGCCTGTTCCGTCTCTTCTGGATCCCGCACGGGCTGCCACCCGCCGAGGGTGCCTTCGTTCGCTATCCGGCCGACGAATTGCTGGCGATCGTCGCGCTCGAAAGCCAGCGTGCGGGTGCGACCGTTGTCGGAGAGGATCTCGGCACCGTCGAGGAGGGCGTGCGCGAGCGACTCGCCGCGGCGGGGATCCTGTCGTACCGGGTCGCGTGGTTCGAGGAGCGTCCGCCCGTCGAGTATCCGGAACTCGCCATGGCCGCGGTGACCACGCACGACCTGCCGACGATCGGCGGCCTGTGGACGGGCGCCGACGTCGCCGAGCAGGTTCGGCTCGGCCTCGTGGACAGCGACAGGGCGCTCGATTCCACGCGCGCACGCCTGGTCCAGCTGGCCGGGCGGCCCGACACCGCCGACGTGAACGAGGTCGTCGAGGCGGTGCACGCGCGGCTGGCCGAGGCGCCGTCGCTCCTCGTCACCGCGACGCTCGATGACGCGCTCGCCGTACTCGAGCGCCCGAACGTGCCGGGCACGACGTCCGAGCGACCCAACTGGTCGCTCGCGCTGCCGCTCCCGCTCGAGGCGCTCGAGCAGGCTCCGCTGCCGCGGAGCATCGCCAGCGTGCTCGCGGAACGGCGCGCGTGACGTCGTGAGGGTGCTCGTCACCGGCGGCGCCGGCTACATCGGCAGCGTGGTGTCGGAGGAGCTCACGGCCCGCGGCCACGCGGTGGTCGCCTATGACAACCTCGCGCGCGGCCATCGTGACGCCGTGCCCGAGGCGGCTCCCCTCGTCATCGGCGATGTGCTCGACGCGGCGACGCTGACGGCCGAGCTACGCGAGCATCGCATCGACGGCGTCGTCCATCTCGCGGGGCTCTCGCTCGTCGGCGAGTCCGTGACCGACCCCGCGCGCTACTACCGCGTCAACGTCGTCGGCGGCCTGACGTTGCTCGATGCGATGCGCGACGCGGGCGTGGGCCTGCTCGTGTTCTCGTCGAGCGCGGCGGTGTACGGCGAGCCGGCCAAGCAGCCCATCGAGGAGGACGATCCGCCCGCACCGACCAATCCCTACGGCGAGACCAAGCTCGCCGTCGAGCGCGCGATCCGCTGGTACGGGCGGGCGTTCGGGCTGCGCGGCGTGAGTCTGCGCTACTTCAACGCCGCCGGCGCGAGCGCGCAGCGCGGGGAGCGCCACGATCCCGAAACGCATCTCATCCCCATCGTGCTGGACGCCGCGGCGGGCCGCCGAGACGCCGTGACGATCTACGGCGAGGACTATCCGACGCGCGACGGGACGTGCGTCCGCGACTACGTGCACGTCCTCGATCTCGCCGACGCGCACGTGCGCGCGCTCGACGCGCTGGCGGCCGGCGCACCGGGCGGCGTGTACAACCTCGGCTGCGGCGGCGAGGGTTATACGGTGCGCGAGGTCATCGAGACGGCCGCCGCGGTTACCGGACGTCGCATCGCGACGCGCGTGGGAGGGAGGCGTCCCGGTGACCCGGCCACGCTCGTCGCCGCCACGGGACGGATCACCCGTGAGCTGGGCTGGCGCGCCCAGCGCCAGGATCTTCGCGAGATCATCAGCTCGGCGTGGCAGTACGAGCTGAAGCGCGTCGAGCGCTGAAGCGAGTCTATGAATCCGAAATGCGTTATCGCGCGAGCGCGACGAACGCGACGCCCGCCAGCACGATCGTCGCCGCGGCCACCCGCGGTCCCACGCGCCCCTCGCCCATCCACAGCGTCCCGATGAGCGCCGACAGCACGATGGAGAGCTCGCGCGCCGCGACGACGTAGCCGGCCTTCGACAGCCGAAACGCGAGCAGCACGAGCGTGTAGCCGGCGGCGCTCATCGCGCCCACGGCGAGGATGGCGCGCCAGTTCGTCATCCACTCGCGTCGCACCGCCGCGGGACGGTTCAGCAGCGCCGCCGGGAAGAGCACGAGTCCACAGCCCGCCTCCATCAAGAGCATGTAGGGGACCGGATGCAGACGCGTCACGCCTGCCTTGTCGTTGAGCGAGTACGCGGCGATGGTCAGGCCGGTGATCACCGCCCAGAGCGTCGCGGCGCCGAGCGAGGCGCCCGTCGCCGTGGCATGCCGTTGACCGACCTGGTGCAGCGTCGCGACGCCGGCGACGACGAACGCGACGCCGACGATGCCGAGCGGTGAAAGTCGCTCATCGAGCAGCACGAAGGCTCCCACGGGGACGAGCACCACGCCGAGGCCGCGCGCAATCGGATAGACGATCGAGTACGCGCCGGTGGAGTAGGCGCGGCCGAGACTGTAGAAGTACAGCACGTGCAGGGCGATCGTCGCGAGCACGAACGGCACCGCGCGCGCGGGTACGCCGTCGCGCCACAGCAGCGGCGCGGCGAGCGGCAGCAGAACCGGCGCGGCCACGCACGAGCAGAGCGCGAGAAAGGCCAGCGGATCGCGGCCGCGCTTGGCGAGCGCGTTCCACCCGGCGTGCAACACCGCCGCCGCCAGCACGAGCGCAAGCGCGCCCCCGGTCACCGCGGGCCCGCTGGACTTGGAGGGCCACGTCGGGGCCCCCGCACAGTGGCCGAGTGAATCCGAGGAGCGCCACGATTCACTCGGGGCGCGACGAGCGTTGGGGGGTCTGGGGGGCGATGTCGGGGCCCCGCACAGTGGCCGAGTGAATCCGAGGAGCGCCACGATTCACTCGGGGCGCGACGAGCGTTGGCTGCACCGCGCGCGACATGTCGCGCGGCGTGAGCGTGCCCATGTTGGCGACGCGGAACGCGTAGGTGCGCAAGTCGCCTTGCCCCGCGTAGATGACGTAGCCGCGCCGCTTGAGCGCGTCGTGGAGCGCGTCGTAGGCGACACCGGGCGGCAGGCGAAACGTCGTCAGAATGTTCGAGCGGGCCTCCGGCGCGACAAGAATCGCCAGCCCGAGCTGCTCCAGGCCCTCGCGCAGCACGCGAGCATTCTCCGCGTAGCGCGCGACGCGCTGCCTGACACCTTCTTGCGCCAGCTCGGCCAGCGCCTGCTCCATCGCGTGCAGCACCTGCACGGCCGGCGTGAACGGCGTGTTGTCCTGCTCCTGCGTGGCGAAGTGCGAGTGCAGATCGAGGTAGACCGAGCGAGGTGGGCGTCCGCGCAGCGCCTCGAGCGCCGGCCGTCGTGCGAGCACGAACGACACGCCGGGCACGCCCTGCAGACATTTGTTGGCGCTGGCCGTCACGAAGTCGAGCGGTGCCTGCGTGACGTCCAGCGGCTCGCCGAAGAGGCTCGACATCGCGTCCACGATCATGCGCCGCCCGAGGCGCTGCGCAACGCGCGCGACCTCGGCCACGGGGTTGAGCAGGCCCGTGGTGGTCTCGTGATGCACGAGCGCGACGTGGCTGATCTCCGGCCGCGCGGCCAGCGCCGCCTCGACGTCGGCGGTGCGCACCGGCGTGAAGATGTCGGTCCGCACCGCGTGCGCGGCGATGCCGTGGGCGCGCGCGATCTTCAGCATGCGGTCGCCGTACACGCCGTTGTCGACCACGAGCAGCGCGCGGTCGGCGGGCACCGCCGAGCAGATGGCCGCCTCCACCGCGGCCGTGCCGGAGCCGGTGAAGAGCACCGTCGTCCAGTCCTCGCCGCATCCCGCCAGCCGTGTGATCTCGGCGCGGCAGCGGCGCATCATCTCGAAGTACTCCGGCTCGCGATGACAGAGGTCCGGCATCACGAGCGCCGCGCGGACCGTCGCCGAGGTGTTGGCCGGGCCCGGGTTCAGCAGGACCCACTCACGGTCGGCCATTCAACGCCTCACGAGGTCGTAATAATGAGCGTACGTCTCCAGGCAGGCTACACGAAGCCACGCCGGGTCCCAAGTTCGGTCGCCGAATCGTCCGGGCGCCATCGGCGCCGGGTCGAGCGTCGGCGCCATGCCCGTCACTGCCTCGGCCAGCGCGCGGCCGACGCCGCCCGAGCCGGCGATGCCGTGCGCGCAGCAGCCCGTCGCCACGAACAACCCGGCGATGCCGGGCAGCGGGCCGACGACGAAATGACCGTCCGGCGTGTAGGTCGGCACACCGGCGGTGCCGCCGATCACGGGGGCCTCGCCGAGCCCGGGCACGACCTCCATGAGCCCGGGCGCATGCGCGGTCAGCACCTCGCCGGCGCGCGGTGTCGCCGTCACCGTGAAGTCGGCGCACGCGCCCACGTCGACGCCGAGCGGCGTTGTCTCGAAGAAGCCGAGCATCAGCCCGCCGACCTCGGGGCGCACGTACGCAAGCCGATCGGGCACGCGGACGACAGGAAAGGTCGACGTGACCCAGGCCATCGGCGCCGTCACCCACGCCTGGTGCCGCACGGCAAACGCCGGGACCGCGGCGCCCGCGTGCGCTGCGATCGCGCCGGTCCACGCGCCGGCGGCGATCACGACGACTTCGGCGTCGACGTCGCCCTCACCCACCGTCACGCCGCGCGCCCGGCCGCCCGCGATGCGGATGCCGAGCACCTCGCAGCCGGTGACCAGCGTCACGCCGAGCCGGCGCGCGGCCGTGGCATACGCGCTGGCGAGCGTGTAGGGCTCGGCGTAGCCGTCGTTGGGCAACCATGCGGCGACATGATCCTTCGATGGCTCGATGCCCGGCGCCAGGCGCCGGACGTCGTCGGAACCGATGAGCGCGGCGTCCACGCCGAAACCCCGCGCCGCCCTCACCTGCTCGCGGATCTCGGCGTCGCGTGCCGGGGTCAGCGCCAGTCGCAGCGAGCCCGTGCGCCGAAAGCCGCTGGCGAGGCCCTCGGCCTCGAGCGTGGCGATGTCGGCCAGCGTCTGCCCGACGATCGCGGACTTCACGGCGGACGTCCGCAGCTGGCCGATGAGTCCCGCGGCCTGGCTCGTGGTCGCCGCGTTGAGCTCGTCGCGCTCGAGCACGAGCACGTCGCGCACACCGGCGCGCGCGAGATGCCAGGCCGCCGCGCAGCCGAGGATGCCGCCACCGACGATCGCGACGCGGGCGCGCCGCGGGAGGCTCACGTCGGCAGCGCGCTTGTGCTACCGCAGGCAGGGCTCACACGACCCGGTTCAGCGCGAGGTCGAAGGCGTCGAAGTTCCGGACCCGCGCGCCGGGCGTCACGCGGGTGCGGCGGTTCAGCACGACCGGCACACGCTGCTCGGACAGCCCGCCGTGCGAGCGCAGCGGCGCGTCGAGACCCGAGAGATCGTGCCGCGCGACCGAGGTGCCGACGACGGTGGCGCGCTCGCTGACGACGATCACGTCGCCGACGCGATCTTCGGGCAGCTCGAAACGCCGGCAGCCTTCCTTGCGATCGAGCACTGCCTCCATGCCCGGCAGCCGTGCAAGGCGCTCGATCACGCCGTCCACGCGCGTGTCGGCGGGCAGATAGATGGTGGCGAACGAGCCGAGGGCGCCGTGATGCACGACGTAGGGGTCGGTGATCGGCAAGATCACCCGTGCGCGACCTTCACCCAGCCACGCGTCGAGAAAATCTTGAAGATAGACCACGCGAGGACGGCCGGCGGCGTCGGTCTTCGCGTTCATCCCGTGATCGGCGGTGAGCACGATGATCGCGCCCAGCGCGTCCAGGCGCGCGAGATATCCGTCCATCATTCGGTAGAAGGCGTCCGCGGCCGGTGTGCCGGGCGCGTGCTTGTGCTGCACGTAGTCGGTGGTGGACAGGTACATGACGTCGGGTCGCCGGGTTTCCATGAGGCGCACGCCCGCGGCGAACACGAACTCGCTGAGGTCCGCGCTGTACACGGAGGGCAGCGGCCGGCCCACGAAGCGCAGCGCGTCGGCGATGCCATGCTCCGTCTCGGTCGTCTCGTCGGCCTTCTCCGACGAGAAGCAGATGCCCTTCAGCCCGTGGCCGAGTAGCCGCCGCAGCTTGTCCTTGGCGGTGACCACGGCCACCGTCGCGCCGGCGGCCGCAAGCCGCGCCAGCAGCGTCTCCGCGCGCAGATACTTGGGATCGTTCATCATGACCTCGACGCCCGCCTGCGGATCCCAGAAGTAATTGCCGGAGATGCCGTGCACCGAGGGCGGCGCGCCGGTCACGATCGACAGATTGTTGGGATTCGTGAACGAGGGCATCACGCAGTCGCCGACCAGCGACGTGCCGGCGGCGCGCGCCGCCCCCAGCCAGGGCATCGCGCCATGCTCGACGGCGCAATCCAGGTAGTCCGGCTCGCAGCCGTCCACACAGACGACGACCACGGGCGCGCGCGGCGGCGCGTACCGGCGGCCATTGACCTCGATCGCCGATCCCTCGCTCATGGGGCCTTCATCGTATACTTTTCCCGTTTTTGAGGTAGGCATGCGCCAGCTGCTCGTCCTGGACCTCGTCAGCGACCTCTCGATCGGCCTCGCCTGCGCGGCGATCGCGGCCGCGCTGCTGCACTTTGCGCGGCGGCCGACGGGCGTACCCTACGCGCGCGTCTTCGTCGCCTTCGCCGGCTTCGTCGTCGCCGACGGCGCCACGCACCTCGCCGCCGTGTGGAGCCTGTGGCAGCCGAGCCTCTGGCTGGCCACCGCCCTCAAGCTGACGACGGCGGTGGCGGCGGTGGCGGTGGCGCTGCTGCTGCCGCCGCTCGCTCCCAAGGCGCTCGGCCTCGGCGCCGCCGGCGCCCTGCTCGACGCCGCGCCCGACGCGATGCTTCTCGTCGACACCAACGGCGCGATCCGGCTGGTGAACGCGCGCGCCGAGGCGCTGTTCGGCTATTCGCGTCGCGAACTCCTCGGGCGGTCCGCGACGATGCTGTTGCCCGACGACGTGCGCGCCGCACGCGACGTCCAGCGCGACGTCTACGGCGTCCGTCGTGACGGCAGCCGCTTTCCCGCCGAGATCAGCGTGAGCGCGGTCGACACCGACGTGGGGAAACTGGTGACGGCCGTCGTGCGCGACGTCACGGATCGCCGTCGGCTCGACGACGACGAGCATACCGAGCGGGGCCGCGCGGAGATCGCGCGGGCTCACGCCGAGGAGGCGGGGCGCCGCGCGTCGTTTCTCGCCGAGGCCAGCCGCGTGCTCGCCGCCTCGCTCGACTACGAGGCGACGTTGCGCAGTGTCGCGCGCGTCGCCATCCCCTACCTCGCCGACTATGTGCTGGTGGACGTGCTCGAGACCCACGGTCGTGTGCTTCGCCGCCTCGCCGCGGCCCACACCGATCCGCTCATCGAGGAGCGGCTGGCGAGCCAGCGCCCGTTGGCCCGCACCTCGGGTTCCACTGGGGACGGCGTGCTCGAGGCGGTGATCGAGCGCGGTGAGCCGACGCTCGTGCGCGACGTGAGTGACGAGTGGCTCGCCACGCGTGTGCGCGATGCGGAGTACCTGGGCGCAGACAGCGGCACGCCGCCCACCTCGCTCATGCTGGTGCCGCTGCGCGCGCGCGGCCGCACGCTGGGCGTCGTGTCCTTCGCCGTCGCCAACGGCAAGCGACGCTACACGCTCGCCGACCTCGCGCTGGCCGAGGACCTCGCGCAGCGCGCCGCGCTCGCCGCCGACAACGCGCGACTCTACCGCGAGGCGCAGGACGCGAGCCGCGCCAAGGACGAGTTCCTCGCCGTGCTCTCGCACGAGCTGCGCACACCGCTGACGCCGGTGCTCGGCTGGGTGCGGATGCTGCGCTCCGGGACGCTGGGACCGGAGGCGACCGAACGCGCGCTCGACACGGTGGAGCGCAACACGCGTCTGCAGGCGCAGCTGGTGGAGGACCTGCTCGACGTCTCGCGGATCATCGCGGGCAAGCTGAGCCTTGACCTGCGTCCGGTGGCGCTCGGGCCCCTCGTGGACGCGGTGATCGAGAGCACCGCGGCGTCGGCCGTCGGCAAATCCATCACCGTCACCCGCCACGTGGAGCCGGACCTGCCGCGGATCGAGGCCGACGCCAACCGGTTGCAGCAGGTCCTGGCCAACCTCCTGTCGAACGCCGTCAAGTTCACGCCTGTGGGCGGCCGCGTGGACGTCGCCGTTCGCTGCGCGGGCGATTCGATGTGCCTCACCGTCGCCGATACCGGCGACGGGTTGGCGCCCGAGATCGCGCCGTACATCTTCGATCGCTTCCGCCAGGCCGACAGCACCATCACGCGCCAGCACGGCGGTCTCGGCCTCGGGCTCTCGATCGTCCGTCACATCGTCGAGGGGCACGGCGGCAGCGTGCAGGCCACCAGCGAGGGCGTCGGCCGCGGCACGACGTTCACCGTGATGCTGCCGATCGGCGGGCCGTTGTCGGACGCGCCATCGACAGCGCGCACGCCGGCGTCGACGGCGAAGGACTTGCTGGCGGGCCTGCGCGTGCTCGTCGTGGACGACGATCCCGACACTCGCGAGATGGTCACCGTCATCCTGCAACGCGCCGGCGCGGACGCGGCGGGCGCCGGCTCGACCGATGAAGCGCTGCGCCGTGCCGACGAGGGCGCCCCGGACGTCGTCGTCAGTGATCTTGCGATGCCCGCGCGCGACGGCTACGCGCTGCTGCGCGCGCTGCACGCCCGTGGCCTGGCGCGCAGCCTGGTGACGATCGCGCTGACGGCGCATGCGCGACGCGAGGATCGCGAGCGCGCGCTCGGCGCCGGCTACGATGCGTACGTGACCAAGCCCGTGGAGCCGGCGGCGCTCGCCGCGCTCGTCAAGGAGCTCGTCGAGAAGCGCCGACGGTCGGCCTGATCGCCGCGCGCGCGGCGTCCGTGGCGATCGGGATCAGGGCGCGAGCCCCCCGTTGCCCGCGACGCCGCGGAGGTCCGGCACGTTGGCGCGCAGCGGCGGCACGGTCTTGCGCGCGCGCAGATAGCGCGCCACCACGTCCCAGATCGGCTCACCGCCCGCGGCGCGCGCTTCGTCGGACACCGGCGCCCAGCCCGCGACACGGTAGCGTCGGCTCGCGTCGAGCGGCCGGCCGCCGATCCGCAGATCCGAGATCCGTCGGCCCGCGCGCGCGGCGGGCTCGCACGCGTACGTCAGGCCGCCCACGCGCAGCATGTCGCCGCCCTGCCGGTAATAGGGATCCGGATTGAAGAGGTTGTCACAGACGTCCTCGAGCACGCGCTTGAGCGCCTCGCCGGTCATGTCCGTCAGCGTCGTCTGTGGATACGTGAGTGCGGTCTGGCTCATGAGATCGTCGAGCGTGATCGTCTGTCCGGGCAACAGCGTGGAGCCCCAGCGGAATCCCGGCGAGAGGGCGATCTCGGCGCCCTTCACCGTCATGAGCGCGTCCAGGAGCAGCTGGTCCCACGTGCCGCCGAAGTTTCCGCGCCGATAGAGGAGTCCCTCGGTGACCGCGAGCGGCTCGGCCAGGCGGGTGGCCCACGGCGCGCGCAGTCTCGCAATCAGCGCCTGCATGTCGGCGTCGGCGGGCAACAGATTGGCGAACACCGGCAGCAGGCGGTAGCGATAGTCCGTCACGCCGCGCTCGCGGACGTCGAGGTCGAGCACCGCGAGAAACTTGCCGCTGGAGCCGGCGTTCGTGACGAGCGTCCGCCCCGCGCCGCTGGCGACGACGAGCGGGCGGGGCAGGCCGTCGTGCGTGTGGCCGCCCAGGATCGCGTCGAGCCCGCGCACGCGCGAGGCGAGCTTCAGATCGACGTCGGTGCCGTTGTGCGAGAGCAGCACCACGGCGCGCGCGCCGCGCGCCCGCACGGCGTCGATCACCGCCTGGAGATTCGCCTCCTGGATGCCGAACGTCCAGTCCGGCACGAGCGAGCGCGGGTTGGCGATCGGCGTGTACGGGAACGCCTGGCCGATCACCGCGACGGGCACGCCGTTGACCTCGCGCAGCACGGAGGGCGGGAAGACCGGATCCCCGAAGTCGAGCGTGCGCACGTTATGGGCGACGAAGTCGATCGTGCCCTTGAGCTCGCGCTCGACGATCTCGCGGACGCGCTCGGCACCGTAGGTGAACTCCCAGTGCCCGGTCATCACGTCGACACCGAGCAGGCGCGCCGCCTCGACCATGTCCTGCCCTCGCGTCCACAGCGCGGTCGCCGAGCCCTGCCACGTGTCGCCGGCGTCGAGCAGCAGCGCGCCGGGCCGGCTCGCGTGCAGACGCTTGACGAGCGTGGCGAGATGCGCGAAACCCCCGACACGCCCATACATCGCCGCCGCGCGCGCGAAGTCCAGATGCGTGAGCGCGTGTGCCTCGCGCGTGCCGGGGGTGACACCGAAGTGGCGCAGCAGCCGCTCGCCGACGAGATGGGGCGGTCGATTCGCCGCTCCGCCCACGCCGAGATTGGTGCTGGGCTCGCGGTAATACGTGGGGACGAGCTGCGCGTGGCAGTCCGTGAAGTGCAGCAGGCTCACGTTGCCGAACGTCGGCGGATCGTAGAGCGCGTCGGCTGCCGACTGCGCGCGTCGCGGATGCAGCGCGAATCCCGCGACGGCCGCCGCCGCGAGAAGCCGGATGAACTCGCTTCGCGTCACGCGACGTTACGCCGCTCAGAGCGACACCCTGCGTCAGCACGCCGACGACGGCGGCACGCAGTGTCGCACCGAATTGCGCGACATTGCGCGCTCGGCGGTCTGGCGTAGACCTTGCCTAGTAGCACCGCGGGCCGACGCCGTGCGCGATGCCGGCCGTTGAACGTTGCCGAAAGGATGGCCCGCCGACATGTCGATCTCGATGAGGATGCGATGGGCGCGCGTGGAGTACCAGCTCGATCTCCGAACGCCGCAGCGGCCGGTGCCGCTCGGCGTCGTCGTGCTCACCGATAGCGCGGACCGGGTGCAGAGCATTCTCGCCGGCAAGGCGCCGCGCGCCGGCTTCACGCCGGAGGAGCTCAAGACGGTCGGGCCGCTCGGTCGCTCGCAGCTCGAGGGTTGGGCCGCGGCGATGGCGAAGGACCTGCTCGGCGCGATCGAAAAGCGCGAGGATCCGCTGGAGACGCTCGCCTCGATCTGGTGCTGGAATCTGCGCCTCGTCATCGAGTCCGACGTCGCCATGCAGCCAGGACAAACGGTACGTGACGTGGCCGCACGCCTCTACGCCCGGCATCTCGGTACGGCGCTGCCCGAAGGTCTCTCGGAGCCCGAAGGTGACTGGAGCGTGACGGAGGTCGCGTACCGGATGAACTAGCGCCGCGCCTCAGCGGGCGGCGAAGATCCGCGCCTTGAGCCGCCGCGGCACCCAGATCGCCAGCAGCCGCGCGGCGCGGGCGAGCTTGTCGAGCGACTGCGGCGAGCCCGGCCAGTAGCGCAGCACGACGGCGCGATCGACGTAGTTGAGCACGCCGTCGAGCACGACGGCCGCGAGCAGCGCGTCGTCGAGATAGCCCACGAACGGCACGAAGTCCGGAATGAGATCGACCGGCGACAGCAGGTAGACGACGGCCGCCGCCAGCGCGACCTTGGCCGAGCGCGGGAGCACCGGATCGGCGGCAAGTCGCGCCATGAGCCGAACGAGGTCGGGCAGCGCGCGCAGCAGCTTCTTCACCCGAGGCTTTCGGCGATGAGCTCGCTGACGTCCTTGACGGCCAGCCGCTCCTCGGCGCCGACGACCTTGCGGCCGAGATCCACCATGGCCAGGCAGAAGGGGCAGGCGGTGGCCACGGTCTGCGCACCGGTGGCCAGCAGCTCCTCGGTGCGGATGACGTTCACGCGCTTCTCGGACTTCACTTCCATCCACATGTGTCCGCCGCCGCCGCCGCAGCAGAGCCCGCGCTCACGGGCGCGCGGCGGATCGATCACGCGCAGGCCGGGGATGGCGGCGGCCGCGCGGCGCGGCGCGTCCATGATGCCGTTGTAGCGACCGAGGTAGCACGAATCGTGGAACACGACCGTCGTCGTCAGCGGCTTGATCGGCTTGATACGGCCGCGCTGGACGAGGTCGTCGATGACCTGCGAGTGGTGCAGCACCTCGTACGTGCCGCCGAACTGCGGAAACTCGTTCTTGATCGTGTTGAAGCAGTGCGGGCAGTGCGTGATGACCTTCTTGAAGCGGTAGGCGTTCATCGCCTCGATGTTCTCGGCCTGCACGGTCTGGTAGAGGTACTCCTCGCCGAGACGTCGCGCGACCTCGCCGTGACAGCGCTCCTGGGGCATCACGCCGAACGACACGCCGGCGCGCTTGAGGATCGCCACCACCGAGCGTGCGATGGCCTGATTGCGCTTGTCGTACGACGCTGAGCAGCCGACCCAGTACAGGTACTCGACTTCTTTCCCCGGCTCCATCAGCGGCACGTCGAGTCCCTCGGCCCACGCCAGCCGCTCGCCGGACGGTAGCCCCCAGGGGTTCCCGGCGCGCTGCATGTTCTGCAGCGACTGCGGCGCCGTGGACGGCAACCCGCCCTCGGACAGGGTGAGATAGCGCCGGAGATCGATGATCGTGTCCACGATGTCGATGAACGCGGGACACTCTTCGACGCACGCCATGCAGGTCGTGCACGCCCAGAGCTCGTCCGGCTTGATGAGCTCGCCGTGGATCGGTCCCGGCGCCTGCCCGTACATGTGGCGCTTGAGCTTCACGATGATCTGCTTGGGTGACAGCGCGGTTCCCGCCATGGAGGCGGGGCACACCGCCTGGCAGCGACCGCACTCCACGCACGCCGAGAAGTCCAGCCGCCGCTTCCACGAAAACTCCTCCAGCTTGCTGACACCGAGCGACTCCGCCTCCTCGATGTTGTCGATCTTCCGGATCTCCCCGCGCGGCGTGAGCTTGGAGAAGAAGATGTTGAGCGGCGTGGTCACGAGGTGCACGAAGTAGGAGTACGGGATCACCGCGATGAAGAACAGCGACAGCGCCGAGTGGCCGAGCCACACCGCGAGATGCGTGCCGCGCAGCGCGCCTTCGCTCATCCCGGCCGCGAGCATCCCCCGCCCGAGCGCCCACCCGACCGGCGACCACGGCGCCCACCACACCTGCGTCACGGCCAGCCGGCAGGCCTCGATCACGAAGCCCGAGAGGTTGATGAGGAACAACAGCGCCAGCACGTTCGCGAACCGCGCCGTCGGATCGATGCGGGCAGGCCGCACGACGAAGCGCCGCCACACGGCCATGCCGAGTCCGATGACGAAGAAGAGGCCGAAGAGGTCGAGCACGGTCTCGTAGAACAGGTAGAAGCGGCCCTTCAGGAGCTTGTAGCCCCACAGCGGCAGCGTGATGTCGTAATCGATCGTGGCGAGCACGGTCCCCATGAACAGCGCGAGGAACCCCCAGAACATGATCGCGTGCATGATGCCGGGATACGCCTGCGACAGCGTGCGTGCCTGGCCCAGCGCGTGCTTCGCGACGAGTTTCGCGCGCTGCGGAAGGTGATCGAAGCGCTGCTCCGGCCCGCCGGCGCGCCAGAGCCGCACGTGCCGATAGACGCCGTACACGAAGATCGCGACGGCGACGATCCCCCCGAGGTACAGCGCGCCTTGCACGAGCGACGGAATATTCCAGAACGTGTCCCGGATCGGGACGCCGGCGGGCGTCATCAGGGCTCCAACGATATCACGGGCAGGATGGCGGCCGCCGCGGAGTACGGGTCGCGCGCGCCCGCGACGACCTCATCGAAGACCGCCTTCACGCGCCCGCCGTGCAGCGCCGCGTCGACGCGGCCGCGAAAGGCGTCGATCAGCAGCGCTTCGAGCTCCGTCCGCGCGCGCTCGCGGCGGCGTGTCGCGAAGGCGCCGCTCGTCTCCAGCGCCGCGCGGTGGCGGCGCACCTCCGCCAGCAGCTCGGGCATGCCCACACCGTGCTGCGCCTGCAGCGAGAGCACCGGCGTCTCCCAGTCGACGTCGTGGCGCGAGGCCGTGCTGGCGTGGTGCAGGTGCGCGGCGAACTTCAGCTCGGCCATGAGCGCGGGCGCGCCGGCGCGGTCGGCCTTGTTCACCACGAACACGTCGGCGACCTCCATGAGACCGGCCTTCATCGTCTGGATGGCGTCGCCGGACTCGGGGACGAGGACGACGATCGTCGTGTCCGCGATCTTCATGATGTCGAGCTCCGTCTGACCCACGCCGACCGTCTCGATCAGCACCCAGCGGTAGGCCGCCGCCCCCAGCAGCTTGACGACCTCGCCGGTCGCGCGCGCCAGCCCTCCGAGCGAGCCGCGCGTGGCCATGCTTCGGATGAACACGCCGGGATCGAGCGCGTGCGCCTGCATGCGGATGCGATCGCCGAGCACCGCGCCGCCGCTGAACGGGCTCGACGGATCGACGGCGACGATGCCGACCGTGTCCCCCTCCGCGCGCAGCAGCGCGGTGAGGCGGTCCACCACCGTCGACTTGCCGGCGCCGGGCGGGCCGGTGACGCCGAGCACGTAGGCGTCCCGCGCGCGCGCATGGACGGCCTGCATGATCGCCGGCACGGCCGCGCTGCGGTTCTCGACGTGGGTGATGAGGCGAGCGAGCGCGAGACGATCGCCGGCCAGCATGCGCTCGACGAGCGCGGCGGGGTCGGCGCGGCGGGGAGTCGCTTCGGAGGCGGCCATCGGCGAGCGGCCGGATTTTAGCATGCTCATCGGAGAGGGCGGCTCCCCACCCTCTCCGATGCGCCGTCTACTGGCGAACGAACACGAGGTCGGCCAGCATCTGGATCTCGTTGGCGACCTTGAGGAAGAGCAGCTGCGGCACCTGCATGCCGTGCGCGGTGAAGGTCGAGCTCAGCTTCGCCTTGACCTTGACGTTGTCGCTCGCGAAGCCGAAGCGCCTCTGCTGCTCGACCTGCTCCGGCGTGAGCTTGATGTACATCACCGTGGCGTCGGCGGCGGTGTCGACCGGCTTCTGTTTGATCGTCAGCAGACCGTGCACCTTGGCCGGCATCTCCTTGCCGGGCGAGAGCGGCCCGGCAATCTCGACGTTCTTGATCTCGAACGTGACCCAACGGTTGCCCTCGACCTCGGTGTCCAGATACTGCTTGCCGCGCATGTCGGCATCACGCTTCTCGACACCGGTGGTCACGCGGTTCATGTCCACCTTCACCAGGCCTTTCGCGTCTTGGGGCTTGGCGGGATCCAGCGTGAGCGTTCCCTGGATGCTCTCGAGCGCCGAGGTGCCAACGAAGGTTTCCAGCGGCGCGTCGCTGCGGAAGCTGGCCTGCGAGTAATTCGTCAATAGCTTGAAGTTCATCGACTCCGCGGCGGCGGGCGGCACTGCAGGCGCCAGGAGCACGGAGGCGACGAGCAGGAGTCTGATCATGCGCCGCTCAGCTCTGCTTGGGTGGAACGCGGAAGGGCGTGTGGCACGTACCGCATGCCTGTCGTCCGAACGTCTGCACGACCTGCTGCGTGGCGGCGGCATTGCCGGTCTTCGCGGTATCGCGCAGCTTCTCGGACTGCGTCTGGAGGTTCTTCGCCGCCGACTCGAAGTCCGACCACTTCGCCCAGATCTCCGGCTTCGCCGCGGATTTCTTGGGATCGAGCGAGCCCTCGGGGAACAGTCTCGGAATCTCCTTGGAGGTTTGCACGAGCTTTTCCGCCTCCGGCACCACCGCAGCGACGTCGCCGGCCTTGGTCTTCTCCTGGATCTGCTTCCAGGCTTCGCCCTGCTCCTTCATCAGCTTCTGGCGGGCCTCGATCGCCTCCTCGGGCTTCATCTTTCGCATCGAGGCGCAGCCCACCGCCACCACCGGCACCAGCGCGGCTGCTGTCAGGACCCACATGCGTCGGCTCATGTCGCCTCCTCGTGTGCGGGAACGCATCCCGCGGGTTGACCGCTCGGGCTACTTCGGGACGACGATCTTGTTCCGGATCGGCGGCAGCGTCTTCAGATACTGCGCGATCGCGACGCGATCCTCCTTGGTGAGGTCCTTGTAGCCGGCCAGCGTGCCGTCGATGACCTCGCCCATGAGACCGCCGGCCACGTCGCCGTCGGGCTTGTTGCCGGTGCCCAGGTAGTCGGCGATCTGTTCCACCGTCCACTTGCCGATCCCGGTGTCCACGTCGGGCGTGACGTTCGGCATCGCCTGATCCTCGGGCCCCTTGGGGTTGCCGGCAAGGAAACGGCTGTTGTCGGTGGCCATGGTCATGGTGCGCGGCGTGTGGCACTCACCGCAGTGGGCGACCGCGCGCACCAGGTATTCGCCCCTCGGCACGCCGGCCGTCGGCGCGGCGGCGGGCGGCGTCTCGCGCGGGGCGAACGCCGCGAGCCAGGCCGGCAGGAACACCGATTCGAACAGCGGCACCGTGATGCGCTTGGGCTGCTTGGCGCGCTTGACCGGGGTCACGGTCCGCAGAAACGCCACGAGGGCCTTCAGGTCGTCGGCCGCCATCCCGTTGAAGACGGGGTATGGGTGCACGGGCAGCAGCCTCTCGCCGTTCGGACGACGCCCCAGGCGCGTCGCGGTGATGATCTGCTCGTCCGTCCATCCGCCGATCCCCGTCTCCCGATCCGGAGTGATGTTGCTCGAGTACACCGTGCCGAACGGACCGTCGTAGCGACGGCCGCCGGCGTTCACCGGCTGGTCCTTGGCGGTGTGGCAGCCACACCCGCCGGTGGCGCCGAAGATGTAGCGGCCCCGCGCGATCTCCTGCGCATTGGCCTGAGCAGCGGCGACCCCGGGGTGCGCGCTGACCAGCGCCACGATGCTGATACAGATGAACAGCGTGACGCGGGCGAGCCCCACCGCGCTACGAACCTCCTAGCCGGCCCGCTGGTTCCCGCCGGCGGCGGAGGGGACAGCCGCCAGGCGCGTTTCCATCACCAGCGCGTCCTCGCCGGTGTCGTAGTAGTAGCCGCGCCTGCGACCCGTCACGCGGAAGTTGAACGACTCGTAGAGGGCGATCGCCTGGTGGTTGCTGGGGCGCACCTCGAGCACGATCATGCGCAGCTCGCGGGCACGCGCGTTCGCGACGAGGCCATGCAGGAGGTTGCGCGCGATGCCACGCCGTCGGTAGGCGGGATGGATCGCGATGTTGGTGACGTGCACCTCGTCGGCAATCTCCCATACGCACATATAGCCCACGATGACGCCGTCCTCGCGGACGACGAGGCAACGGGCGACGCGGTTCTGCTCGATCTCGTAGAGGAACGCGCCCCGCGACCAGGGCATGGTGAACGAGGCGCGCTCGATGGCGAGGACCTCGTCGAGGTCCCCGGGACGCATCGGCTCAACGGATCGTTGCGGCACGGTGTCGCAGCTCCGCTTGGGACGGTCGAAGGTACAGCGGCGCGAGCTCAGCGGCGCCGACGCTGTCGCCCAGTATCAGCCGCTCGCGTCCGAGCACGGCCACGCAGGCCGGCGACGGCACCCGCCGCGGAGGCGCCGGCCGGCGCGCGTGCGGCGACGTGATTCCCGCGGCGCCGTCGCCGATGAGCAACGTGGGCTCGGTGAGCCGCGCCGCGAGCTCGTCGGTCGGCAGGGCGAGATATTCCCACTCGCGTCGCAGCCCGTCGCCGTCGTGGCGGTACAGCGAGGCGTAGACCTCGGCTCGCCGCGCCGCGAGGACCGGACACACGGGAAGCGCCGCCCACGGTATGGCGGCCGCCATCGCGTCGAGCGTCGGCACGGCAGCGACCGGCACGCCCAACGCCCACGCCAGGCCCTTGGCCGTGCTTACGCCGATCCGCAGTCCGGTGAATGATCCCGGGCCGATAGACACCGCGATGCCGTCGAGGTCGCGCGGCGCCCAGCGCGCGTCGGCGAGCACGCGATCGACCGCGGCCATGAGGCGCTCGGAGTGCGTGACGCTGACATCGAGGAGGTACTCGGCGACGAGTCGCTCGCCGTCCACGAGCGCCACCCCGCCCGCCAGCGTGGAGGTCTCGAGGGCCAGCACGCGCATAGCCGGGAGTCTAGCACGCGCTCTCAAAGCGCCCGTGGACCCGTGCGATAATGGCCGCCGGGAGGACCCGGATGAGCGCCGCGCCTGCGCCGAAGAAGGATCCCGCCGCCGTCGAAGCCGAGGTCCGCGAGAAGATCCACCTCGAGATCCTCAAGCGCACCGGGGCCTATCACGCCAACGATCACGTTCTGCTTCCCTCGGGTCAGCACACGAGCGAATACATCGAAAAGACGCTGGTGACGACCGAGCCGTCGTTCACCGAGGGACTCGGCGCGGTGATCGCGAAGCACTTCGCGCAGTGGCCGGTGGACCTCGTGCTCTCCACCGGTCCCGGCGCGCTGATCCTTTCCCACTGCGTCGCGCGCGCGCACCCCTCACGACCCGTCGTCGTGTACGGCACCAAGGGCCTGTCGGGCGGTAAGCGACGCGTCAGCCTTCCGGTCGAGTTCCATCGGCTGCTCCGCCCCGGGACGAAGGTCCTACTCGTGGAGGATCTCGTCTCGACCGGCAGCACGCTGAGTTTGCTGATCGAGCTGGCGGAACAGCTCGGCGCCCAGATCGTCGGCGTTGGCTGCCTATGGCGGCGCACATCGGTGGATCTTGGGGGCCGGCCGGTGTTCAGCCTCGTAAGCAGGGACTTTCCCACTTACAGTCCCGACGAGTGCCCGTTCTGTCGCAAAGGCGTTCCACTCAACGAGGAGTTCGTCCGGCGCCGCACACACCGAAAGCCTTCTGCCGTACAGGAGCCGCATCCCTCCTAGCCCGGCACGCGCCTTGCTCTAGGGGAAGCCTGAGCCCGGCTCGGGAGCACGGGTTCAGGAGGCCACCCCATCATGAAGGCCCTCGCCGTCCTTGCCTGTGCGCTGACGCTCGCCGCCAATGCAGCGTTCGCCGAGCCGGTCTCGGTGAAGTTCACGGAGGGTGTCAGCCACGCATTCCCCGTGCTGCGCTCGGTCGGCGGCGAAAAGCTCGCTCAGGGCGAACTCGTTCAGATTCCGCGTGGCGATAGCGTCGAAAATCGGCTGACGTTCCGGTTCCGCGACGGCTCGGTCTACGACGAGCGGGTCGTGTTCTCGCAAAAGGACACGTTCACGCTGATGTCCTACCAGATCGTACAGAAGGGCCCCTCGTTCCCGGAGTCGATCGAGGCCAGGGTCGATCGCGAGACCGGTCGCTACGAGGTCCGGTACAAGGGTGACGAGGACGCGGCGGAAGAGATCCTGAAGGGCAAGATCGAGCTGCCGACCGACGTCTACAATGGCCTGCTCGGCATGCTGATGAAGAACATGCCGGCAGGAACTGCCACGACCGTGCAAATCATCGCGTTCACGCCCAAGCCGAGGCTGGTAAAGATGCTGCTGACACCGGCCGGCAGCGACACGGTCATGATGGGCGAGGCGGCGGTGTCCGCGACGCGCTTCCTGGTGAAGCCGCAGCTCGGCCTGTTCGCGTCCCTGCTCGTGAGCGACCTGCCCGACGTGAAGGTGTGGATCCTGGGTGGCGAGGCCCCGGCCTTCCTGAAGTTCGAGGGGCCGCTGTTCTTCATGGGCCCCATCTGGCGGATTGATTGGAGCTGAGGGACCGGTGAAGCTGAGGGGCCCGAAATGGCCCCTCAGACTCCCCAACGTTCGGAACCGCCCCGGGGGACCCGGGGCGGTCCTTTATCTCACGCGGTTTCCCAGAGACCTTCGGCGACGCCGGCGGACTTGTAGGCGGTACGGATGGCGTCGAGGTTGCGCGTGACCAGCAGGCCGATCTGGGCGAAGGGCTCGAATACCGGGCCCTGGCCATCGACGACCGGAAACGCGACGCGCGGCAGCCGCTCCCACTGCGCCTGCAACCCCTCGGTGACGGACGCCAGCTTCGCGTAGAAGTCCTCGCGCCCCTGCTCGGCACGCTTGACGATCGGCGTGACGAGGCAATCGAGCGTCTGGCGGGCCGCGGCGGTGGCGTTCTCGACGGCGGCCGAGGCGTTCTCCATCGCCGCCTCCGCGAGCGGCACCACGGTCACGCCGAGCTCGCCCAGGAAGCGCTGGAGGAGCTGCCCGATCTTCTCCTGGAGTAGCAGCGCGGGCACGCCGATCGTCCGCACGGGGTTTCCGAGCGCTCCCCCCTCGCCGTAGAGCTGGCCGCGCAGCCAGTCGACGTACGCGTGGTTCTCGTCGTCCTTCCACCACTCGCGCAGCATGCGCTTGCCCCAGAAACGGATCACTGTGTAGTAGAGGTCGCCCTTGGCGAGCTTCTGGAAGATGCCGCCCCACGAGTAGAACTTCTGCATGGCGCGGATCGTCCCCATCTGCAGCTCGTAGGGGCTCATGCGCCGCGGCTGGTGCACGCAGTGGTGGCCATCGTAGAAGCTCCAGTTCTTGTTGATGACGTACTTGTCGCCCTTGTCGTAGAGCGTGTCCCAGTCCGGCGAGCCGGGAATGGGCGTGAGGATCATGAACTGGATCGAGTCGATGTCGTGCTTGCGCGCGAACTTGGCCGTGGCTTCCAGCGTCTCCACGTCGTCTTCGTCGGAGCCGACCACGAACATGCCGTGGATGCGGATCTTGTGCGCGTGGAAGCGCTCGATCGAGCGCTCGATCTTGGCGAGGTCCTGCTTCTTCTGGAAGAGCTTCAGCGTGCGCGGATTGATCGACTCGAAGCCGACGTACACGTTGAAGCAGTTGGAGTCGCGCATGAGCTGCAGCAGCTCGGGGTCGTCGACCGTCTCCGTGCGAACCTGAGCACCCCACTGTGGCGTGAGGTCGCGCGAGATCATGCCGCGCAGCAGCTCTTTGCAGCGCTTCTTGTTCGCCGTGAAG
>QHSO01000117.1 GCA_003220475.1 Candidatus Rokuibacteriota bacterium
GATTTGGCAAGGTGCGAGCCGAAGCGCTTCGAGCGCTGAGGCGAGTCAAGAGATTTGGCACGGTGCGAGCCGAAGCGCTTCGAGCGCTGAGGCGAGCCTGAGATTAAAGGTCGGCGTAGACTCCTAGCAATGGCCGATTCGCCGCTGCTCGTCATCGCGGGGCCCACCGGTGTCGGCAAGACTGCCGCCGCCGTGGCGCTCGGCGCGCGTCTGCCCATCGAGGTCGTGTCGGCCGACTCGCGCCAGGTCTATCGCGGGATGGACGTCGCCACGGGCAAGCCGACGGCCGAGGAGCGCGCGATCGTGCCGCATCACCTGATCGACGTCGTCGAGCCCGACGACACGTACGACGCGGCACGCTTCGCCCGCGAGGCGCGGGCGGCCATCGACGCGATTCGCGCGCGCGGACGTCTGCCGGTGGTGGTCGGCGGCACCGGGTTTTACATCCGCGCGCTGGTGCGGGGACTCGACCCCGCCGCGCCGGCCGACCCGGCGTTCCGCGCCGAGCTGGCGGGCCTCGCGGCCCGCGAGGGCCGACAGGTGCTCCACGCGCGCCTCGCCGACGCGGCGCCCACGGTGGCGCGCCGGCTGCATCCCAACGATCACGTGCGGGTGATCCGGGCGCTGGAGCTCGTGCGTGCCGGCGGCCCCGCCGGCGCAGCGCAGACGCGCTGGCGCGAGCCGGCCGCCGATCCGGACGTGGTCTATGTCGCCCTCACCCTCGACCGCGCGCGCCTCGACGAGCGCCTGCGCTGCCGTGCCGCGGCGATGGTCGACGCCGGCCTCGAGGACGAGGTGCGCGGGCTGCTCGCGCGCGGCTACGCGCCGACGCTGCCCGCGATGCAGGGCATCGGCTATCGCGAGTTCGCACGCGTCGTCGCCGGCGATCTCGCGCGCGCCGAGGCGCTGCGACTGATGCAGCGGGACACGCTGCGCTACGCGCGGCGGCAGTGGACGTGGTTCGCGCGCGAGCCCGCGCACTGGATCGACGTCGAGGCCGTGCAGGGCGGCGCCACCGGCGTGGCGGCCGCGATCGTGACGACACTCGAGCAGGAGGGCCGGATCGGGTGAGACAACGCGTCAACGGAGGCAACCGCGGCGGACACGAGGTCGGCCGCGAGCGCGAGCGGGCGATCCTGGCGGCGCTCCGTCGGCCGGCGCAGCGCCGCGCGGAGGTCGAGGAATCACTCGAGGAGCTGGCGGGACTGACCGCGGCGGCCGGCGCCACCGTCGGCCAGCGCGTGATCCAGGAGCGGCAGGCCGCGACGTCGTCGCTCTACTTCGGCAGCGGCAAGGTCGACGAGATGGCCGAGGCGGTGCGCGAGAGCGGCGCGAACCTCTTCATCTCCGACGATCCGCTCTCGCCGATCCAGGAGCGCAATCTCAGCGAGGCGCTCGGCATCAAGGTCATCGATCGCACCGCGCTGATCCTGGACATCTTCGCTCAGCGTGCGCGAAGTGCCGAGGGCAAGCTGCAGGTGGAGCTCGCGCAGCTGACCTATCTGTTGCCGCGCCTCGTCAGGCAGTGGAAGCACCTGGAGCGTCTCGGCGGTGGCATCGGCACGCGCGGACCCGGCGAGACGCAGCTGGAGTCCGACCGTCGCGTCATCCGCCAGCGCGTGCAGAAGCTCAAGCGCGAGCTCGAGGGCGTGCAGGCGCACCGCCGCCTGCAGCGCGCGGGCCGGCGGCGCTCGGGCGTGCCGGTCGTTGCGCTCGTCGGCTATACGAACGCCGGCAAGACGACGTTGCTCAACCGGCTGACGGGCTCCCATCTCACCGCAGCCGACCAGCTGTTCGTGACGCTCGATCCGGCCGCGCGCCTCGTCGAGCGACCTGCGCGCCGTCCCTTCGTGCTGACCGACACGGTCGGCTTCATCCGCAAGCTGCCGCACGAGCTGGTGGCGGCGTTTCGCGCCACGCTCGAGGAGCTCACCGAGGCCGACGTGCTCGTACACGTCGTCGATGCCAGCCACCCCTCACAGGAAGAGCACATGGCGGCCGTCGACTCGCTGCTGCGCGAGCTGCAGGTGGCCGATCGCCCGACGGTGCTCGCGCTGAACAAGATCGACCGTCTCGACGAGGCGCACGCGGGCGCGGCGCTCGCCGGCCACCGCTCGGCGGTCGCCCTGTCGGCGGCGATGGGCGACGGCGTGGAGTCCCTGCTCGATGCGACGCACAGACGAGGCCGCGCACGTCACGCTGGAGGTCGAGCTGCCGGGTCCGGCGCTGGCGGCCGTGGCGGGCTACCGTATCGAGCGCGTGCTAGACTGAAACGTTAAATGGGCCTCGCCAACTGGCTGACCGTGCTGCGCATTCTGTTGATCCCGGTATTCGTCTCTCTACTCGTCTATCGCAAGCCCGGTCTCGCACTGGTCGTGTTCGTCGCGGCGGCCCTGACCGACCTGCTCGATGGTTACGTGGCGCGGCGCCAGGGGCTGTCGAGCCGGCTCGGAGCGTTCCTCGATCCGATGGCCGACAAGCTGTTGCTCGTGTCGTCGTTCGTCACGCTCACGTGGCTGAAGGCGTTGCCGTTCTGGATTGCCGCCGTGGTCATCAGTCGCGATCTCATCCTGATGGTCGGCGCGCTCGTCATCCATATGGCCGGCGGGCGGATCTACCCGCGGCCGACGTGGGCGGGCAAGATGGCGACGTTCTTCCAGGTGCTCACGGTGCTGACCGGCCTGGCGAGCCGGTTCGTGTACGTCGGGGGCTCGCTGCGGGCGGTGATGTGGCTGGCCGCGGCCTTCACGCTCATCTCGGGGCTGCAGTACATCGTGCAAGGCATGCGCTTCCTGAACGCCGCACACGCCGCGGAGCGGGAGGACGATGAAGCCTCGCTCCTCCGCTGACGGCGTCGTCGTCGCCGCCGTGCGCCCGCGCACGCCCGCGGCCGCCGCGGGGCTGCGCGCGGGCGATCGCATCCTCGCCATCAACGGCCACGCGCTGCGCGACGCGATCGACTTCCAGTTCCACGGAAGCGACGACCGGCTGGCGCTGAGCGTCGAGCGCGCCGGCGCCACGCAGGCGCTCTCGCTGGCGCGACGCCCGGGCGCCGACCTCGGCGTGGAGCTCGAAGCGCCGCGGGCCGGCGAGATCGCCACCTGCGCGAACAAGTGCGTGTTCTGCTTCATCCATCAGCTGCCGAAGGGCATGCGCAGGAGCCTCTACGTCAAGGACGACGACTTCCGGCTCTCGTTCCTGCACGGCAACTACATCACGCTGACGGATCTGGACGAGGCCGAGCTCGAGCGGATCGTCGAGCAGCGCCTGTCGCCGCTCTACGTGTCCGTGCACGCGACCGACCCGACGCTGCGGTGGGAGCTGCTCGGCCGCCCGCGCCGCCATGCGGAGATCCTGCCGCGGCTCGAGCGGCTGGCGAAGGCCGGCATCCGCATGCACGCGCAGATCGTGCTGTGCCCGGATCTCAACGACGGCGCGCAGCTCGAGCGCACGGTGCGCGAGCTGGCGCCCCTGCACCCATCGGTGGCCACGACGGCCATCGTGCCGGTCGGCCTCACGCGCCACCGCGAGCGGCTGCCCGCGCTGCGCACGCTCACGGACGACGAGGCGCGAGCGCTCGTGGCGACCGTGGCGGCGTGGCAACGCGAGTTCCTCGAACAACTCGGCAGTCGCTTCGTGTTCCTCGGCGACGAGGTTTATCTGCAGGCGGGCGCGCCGCTGCCCGACGCCGACGCCTACGAGGGCTTCGCCATCGCCGAGGACGGCATCGGTCTCGTGCGGCGCTTCGAGGACGGTCTCGCGCGCACCCTGCGCCGGCGTCGCGCGCTGAGCGTGCCACGCGACGTGACGCTCGTCAGCGGCGCGCTCTACGCGCCGCGACTCGAGCGCCTGCTGGCGTCGATCCCGGGCGCGATCGCGCGCGTGGCCGCGGTGCCGAACGAGTTCTTCGGCGGCAGCGTGTCGGTCGCGGGGCTGCTGACCGGTCGTGACGTCGCGCGGCATCTGGCCACGCTGCCCGCGCTCGGGGAGGCCGTCGTCGTCCCCGCGGTGGCGCTGCGCGAGCGTGACGGCGTGTTCCTCGACGACATGACGTGCGGCGATCTCGCCGCCGCCCTCGGCGTGCCCGTGCGCGTCGTCGAGCCCGCGCCGGCGGCGCTGCTGTCCGCGGTATGCTGCGCCCCGTAATCGCGATCGTCGGCCGGCCGAATGTCGGCAAGTCCACGCTGTTCAATCGCCTGATCGGTCGACGCCAGGCCCTCGTGCGCGACGTACCGGGTGTCACGCGCGATCGTCTCTACGGGCAGATCCACTTCGAGCGCTGGCAGGCGACGGTCATCGACACCGGCGGCTTCGATCCCGGGTCCACCGAGCCGCTGGTCGAGGGCGTGCGCCGCCAGGTGCTGGTGGCCATGGAGGACGCCGATCTCATCGCGTTCGTCGTCGACGCGCGCGCGGGCGCGACGGCGCTGGATCTTGAAATCGCGCGCCTGCTGCGGCGTGTCGGCCGAGCACGGCCGCGGCGTCGCGGAGATGCTCGAGACGCTGCGCGAGCGCGCGCCCGCGCCGACGGCGGCCGCGGGCGGCAAGCGTCCGGTCGCCATCGCCGTGATCGGCCGCCCGAACGTCGGCAAGTCGTCGCTCGTGAACGCGATGGTCGGCAGCGAACGTGTGCTCGTTCACGACCAGCCCGGCACGACGCGCGACGCCGTGGACACGCCGTTCGTCTACGAGGGGCGCCCCTACGTGCTCGTCGACACCGCAGGCATCCGGCGCAAGGGTCGCGTCACGGAGGTGCTCGAGAAGCTCGCGGTGGTCATGGCGCTCAAGGGCCTCGAGCGCTCGCAGGTCGCACTGCTCGTGATGGACGCCTCCGAAGGCCTGGCCGCGCAGGACGCGCACATCGCGGGCTACGCGCACGAGGCGGGCCGCGCCGTCGTCGTCGTGGTGAACAAGTGGGATCTCGTGCCTCGCGGCATGGTGCGCAAGGCCGAGGTCGTCGAGCAGGTGCGCGACCGTCTGCCGTTCCTCGACTACGCGCCCCTGTGCTTCACGTCGGCGACGGAGGGCGAGGGGCTGCGTGAGCTGTTCGAGACGATCGACCGCGTCGCGGCCCAGGCGCAGCGCCGCGTGCCGGCGGACGAGGTCACGGCGGTGTTGCGACAGGCGCTGGATCGTCGACCCGTGTCGGTGGGCGGCATGCCGCTCACGATCCAATCGGCGAGCCAGGTGAGCGTCGGACCGCCGACCATCGCCGTGCGCGTGAACCGGCCCGACGGCATCCATTTCTCCTACGAGCGCTATCTCGCCAAGTCGCTTCGCCACGCCTTCGGCTTCGAGGGCTCGCCGCTGCGACTGTCGTTCCGACGCGCCGGCCGCGCGCGTCCCAGCGCCCCGAAGGCGCGGCGATGAGCCCGACGCGGCGCAGCGCTGTTGGCCTCTGGGTCGGAATCGTCGGCGTCCTCCTGCTCGCCGGCGGCGGCGGCATCCTGCTCGCGACCCCGCGCCAGAAGGGTGATGCCCCCGCCGCCGCTGCGCCGGTGGCCTCGAGCGTCGTGGCCGCCGTCGGTGGTCCCAAGGGCCTGTATCCCGACGCCGCGGGACGGCTGCGCGTGCGCATCGCCGACCGGGAGCCCGCGCGCCTGCCGTCCGACGGCGTGCCGCCGGGCTGGACGCTGCAGGAGTTCGTAGGCCACGCCGCCATCGAGCTCGTTCGCAGCGACGGCCGCCTCGCCGCGCGGCTGCACAGCGAGCGCGCCTCGTTCGCGATCCATCGCGACGTGGTCGTCGAGCTGCGCGAGTTTCCGTATCTGTCGTGGACCTGGAAGGTGATCCGGCTGCCGGCGGGCGGTGACGTCCGCGAGGCCGCGCGCGACGATCAGGCCGCGCAGCTCTACGTGATCTTTCCGCGCTGGCCTTCGCCGCGGACGGCGAGCGACGTGATCGGCTACGTCTGGGACTCCCGAGCGCCCGCGGGGACGCGAATCAAGCACCCGCGCGCCGACAACGTCCGCGTCGTGGTGGTCGAGTCCGGCCCCGCCCGGCTCGGCGAGTGGCGCACCTACGAGCGCAACGTGGCGGCTGACTATACAGCCCTGTTCGGCCGGCAGCCGCCCCGGGTCGGCAAGGTGGCGGTCATGGTCGACTCCAACGACACCCGGGGGGAGGCGGAGGCCCTGTTCGGCGACCTGATCTTCGCCCGGACGCCCCAGGGACGCACGGAAATCCCAACCCCCGTGCTAAGATAACGCGCATGCCAGCGAACGATCGCCTTTACGACGAGACGGCACCGCGTTCGATCTTCGCGACCACGTGGTTTCGCGCGCTGCTCGTGCTGATCGTGTTGGCTGTCGCCGTTGCGATCAGCGCGCCGTATCTCCTCGACATGACGCGCTCGCCGTCGAAGGCGTCGGTCGCGTCGCGTCCGACGGTGCCGCCGACCGCAGCGACGCCGTCGCCTGCGCCGACATCACCATCGTCGAGCGCGACAGCGACGCCGTCGCCGGCGACGACAGTCCCGGCGCCGAGTGCGAAGTCGACACTCTCGCCGCCCGCACCATCGCCCGCGCCGGCGTCGCCCGCGCCGAGCGCGAAGTCCACGGCGCTCGACAAGCCGGTGCCGCCCGACCGCGTTCCGGTAGACAACTCAGCGCCGAGCACGATGCCGCCGCGTCGACCGCTCGCCGGCGACACCACCGCGCTCGCCGACAAACCACTGCCGGGCGACAAGTCGAGCAAGTCGACATCGAGCGGCACCGCCGGCTCGGACAAGGCGGTGGCGAAGTCGGCGACCACCGACAGGTCGACGACCGAAAAGAAGGATGCGCGAGTCGCGACCGCGAGGGCGGCGAAGCCCGCCGCGGCGCGCAGCACGACGAGCGCGAACGCTCCACGCGCTGCCGCGGTGAGTTCGTGGTGGGTGCAGGTCGGCGCATTCCGCGACGAGAACAGCGCGAAGAAGCTCGCCACGAAGCTGCGCGAGCAGAACTATACGGTCGAGCAGTCGGCGCACAGCGCCGACGCGAGTGCGTCGAAATCGGCGACACTCGACAAGTCTGCGCCCGCGGCGTCGACGCCGAATCCCGCGGGCGCCGACCAGTACGACCTGTTCGTCTCCGGCCTGTCGGCGGACGAGCTGAACACACGCCTGGCAGGCAAGGGGCTGAGCGCCGAGCCCTCGGGCGCCGGCGTCGTCCTCAAGCCAAGCCTCCCGCTGCGTGATGCGGTCGCCCTTTCGAAGGATCTCGCGACGGACGGCTACAAGGTCCAGGTACGCCGCGCGGCCGGTGCGAACGCCCAGGCGCCGCGCCCGGCCGAGAAGCGGCCTGTGCCGGCGGTCAGCAACGGCGACACACTCTATCGCGTGCGCGTCGGCTCTTTCGCGGACCGCGCGACGGCCATGACCACGCTCAAGGAGCTCGAAGCCAAAGGCTACAAGCCGTTCATTGCGCGGGGCGGATCATAGCCGTCTCCAGGAGGAGGTGACTCTCCACCGTGACCAAGAACGACCTCGTCAACGCGGTGGCCGCGCACGGGCTGAGCAAGCGCCAGTCCGCGTCGGTCGTCGAGTCGGTCTTCGACATCATCTTCCGTTGCTTCGAAAAGAGCGAGGACGTGAAGATCGTCGGCTTCGGCCACTTCCGGATCCGTCGCAAGGCGTCACGGCGGGGCCGCAATCCTCAGACGGGTGACTCGATCGAGATCACCGCGCGCAAGGTGCTGACGTTCAAGCCCAGCAAGGGACTCAAGCAGCGGATCAACAGCGCCACTCCCGCCGCACCGAGCGCGTAGCGGCCGTGCCGGAGATCGCGGAGAAGCTTTACTACCGCATCGGCGAGGTCGAGGACATCGCGGGCGTGCCCGCGTACGTCCTGCGCTACTGGGAGTCGGAATTCAAACTGCTGCGTCCCAAGAAGAATCCCGCCGGCCAACGTCTCTATCGCCGCCGCGACCTCGAGCTGGTGCAGCGGATCAAGACGCTGCTGTACGACGAGCGGCTGACGCTCGAGGGTGCGCGCAAGCGCCTGGTCGCCGAGTCACGGCGCACGCAGCCGCAGCAGCTCGAGCTGGGTATGCGCGAAGCGGCGTACGCCGACACACTCCGCCGCGTGCGCGACCGCCTCGGCTCGCTGCGCGCGCGCCTGACGCCTTGAAGCGTCCCGGCCTTTCTGGGAGAATTCGAGGCTGCGACGTCGGGGCGTAGCGCAGCCCGGTAGCGCACCGGACTGGGGGTCCGGTGGTCGCAGGTTCAAATCCTGTCGCCCCGACCATATTTACGACGCACTCGCGGCCGAATTTCAGCCCGAGTGCCCGACCGAGCGCCGAGCGGCGCCGGCGGCGGCCAGGACGGCGTCGACCGGCGCCGCGGTCGTCCCCGCCGCCGTCCGGTCCATCTCCGCGCGCAGGTGCCGCGGCGCGAGGTGCGCGTACCTGAGCGAGCACCTCCTTTAGCACCTGAAGTGATTCTCCGCGATCGCCGTGACCCCCATCGCTTGTGTGAAAAACCTTTCCGTCTAGACGCGGCGCCCTACGTATGTTCACGATGTCATGAACATGACGCCGAGGCGCCTCGTGCTCATCGCCGACGACAACCGCGACACGCGCGAGATGTACACGCACTATCTCGGCATGATGGGCTACGTCGTGGAGACGGCGGGGGATGGCCGCGAGGCGGTTCTAAAGGCTCGGCTGCTTCGCCCCGCCGTGATCGTCTTGGACCTGGGCATGCCGGGCATGGACGGCTGGGAGGCGATGCGGCTGATCCGCGCCGACGCGAAGACCGCGACGACGCCGATCATCGTGCTCACTGGCCACGACTTGAAGGACTACCTCAAGCACGCGGCCATCGCCGAGGGTGCGCTGTCGTACCTCATGAAGCCGTGCCTACCCGAGCAACTCGCGCGCGAGATCGGCGCCCACATCAACGCGCGGAGCGCCGCGGTCGGGCGCTCGCGCGTGGCGTCCGCCGAATGACCGAAGCGGCGGATGACCCTGCCGTCCTGACCGACCGCACCGCCGCGCTCCTGCGCGCCATCGAGGCGCACCTCCAAGAGCTCTTGAGGCTGTCGACGACGTACGTGAACAAGGAGGCGCTCGCGCGCGACTTCGCGCGGCGGATCCTCGCGGAGTGCGAGCGCCGGCCTCGCTGAATCCCCGGCCGAATCTCCTTGCCAACGTCGGCGTCTGAGCCTACGCTCATTGCTTGCCTGGGGGAGAATGCAGGTTGACGTCGCTGGCCATGATGGTGTGGAAGAAAGTCGAGGCCGGCACGCTGCCTACTGAAGCACCCGTGAAGCTGTGGGCCGGTAACGGCCGGGGCGAGCCGTGCACCGCGTGCGAGCAGCCCATCTTGAAATCCCAGGCTGAGTACGAGCCGCAATACGACGGGCGCGCGCCTATCCGGCTCCACGTCGGGTGCCACGGGCTGTGGGAAGCGGAGCGCCGGCGCCGCGGCTACCTCCCGGACGACTGACCGCGAGCGCGGTTTTGCGCAGCGAAGTTTGCTGGTCCCGCGAGGGATACGGCCATGACGGCCGCTGAGCTTGTGCGCCAATCCAGCGCGCAGCGACGTGCGCGAGTTGCCGCCGCACGGTCGCGGCCGTCGTCTTCGAGGTCCCGCTTCCGAAGTGCGCCCACTGCGGTGGCCCGCTGAACGAGGGCGAGGACGGCGTCATCATCGACGGCGATCGGTTCCACGACGTCTGCATGCGCCGGCTCATCACCGACGAGACCATCCGTGTGTCGCGTCGACTGAGCCGACAGTCGCGGGAGTTGATCGAGCAGTCGCGACGACGGCTGCGGAACCCGGAGTCCGACGCGACGACGTGACGGATTACGACAATCGGACGGAGTGGCGAGCGGAGTGCCCGACAGATTCACGAGGGCCGCGGCTTCGGTTGCGGCCTTCACTTTGCCCAGAACAAGCAGCGTTAGCGAGCGCCAGCCCGCGTCCGCGTCGCTGGCATGCGCCGTGCCTCCTAACGATGCGCCGTTGGGGAGACCAGCTTGCCTTGGAGGCCACAGACAATGCCTGTCGTGTACGAGTACTGGCAGCATCGCGCGATCGGTGAGGTCTGGGCCGTGAAGCTGAGGGCCGGACGCGTGATCGGCGCCACGCAAATCTCACGAGCTGACGTGAACGAAGAACTCCTTCCTTATCTCGCCTATCGCACCGACGACGCCGCGGACCTCCAGAAACGGCAGGACGACTTCAAGAGAATCGACGGCCGGCGCGTAGCGTAACGGTGTCCCTGTAGCGACGACGCCGCTGCTTCGCGAGCCCCCCTGACAGACCGATGAGGGACTGTAAACAGGTCCGACATCTTTCCCGCCGTCAGGTTTTTCACCGCTCTGATGCCATGGCGCGGTAGCATCCAGGCATCGATGGCCGTCCTGCTCGTCACCAATGACGACGGTATCCACGCGGCCGGGCTCGCGGCCCTCGCCGCCGCCCTCGACGACCTCGGCGAGGTGCACGTGCTGGCGCCGGAGCGCGAGCAGAGCGCCTGCGGCCACGCGCTCACGCTGCACCGGCCGCTCAGCGTGCATCGCTGGGGTGAGCGCCGGCACTCCGTGAACGGCACGCCGTCGGATTGCGTGAACCTCGGCGTGCTCGGCTTCCTGCCCGAGCGCCCGGTGCTCGTCGTATCGGGCGTTAACCACGGCTCCAATCTCGGCGACGACGTGACGTACTCCGGCACCGTGTCGGCGGCGATGGAGGGCACGCTGCTCGGCGTGCCGTCCATTGCCGTCTCGCTGGTCGAGGGCGACGAGCTCGAGCACGCGGCGCGCGTCGCACGACACGTCGCGATGCGCGTGCTCGTCGAGGGCTTACCGCCGATGACGCTGCTCAACATCAACGTGCCGGCCGGCGTGCCCAAGGGCGTGCGGGTCACCCGCCTCGGCCACCGCGTGTACTCGGGGAAGATCGTCGAGCAGGCCGATCCGCGCGGGCGCCCACATTACTGGATCGGTGCGGGGCCGCCCGCGTGGGACGCGCTCGACGGCACGGACATGGGCGCCGTGCACGAGGGCTACGCCGCCGTCACGCCGCTGCACCTCGACCTCACACACCATCGCGCGCTGGCGCAGATGACCGAGTGGGAGCCCGCGCTCAACGCCGCGTTGCGCGCGCGACCGCGCGGTGAACGCGCGCCGGCGAGCACCGCGGCGCCGAGCAACGCCGCGTCGCGCGCGAGTGCCTCGGCGACGTCACGCGACGCCGCGTCGCGTCCGAGCGCCGCGCCGCCCGCCCAGCCGAAGCGGACGCGCAAGCGCCGGAGAGCGTGAGTGGAGGCGGGCTTCGAGGCACGCCTGGGACGCGAGCGCGAGCGCATGGTGGACGAGCAGCTCGCGCGGCGCGGGATCACCGACGCGCGCGTGCTCGAGGCCATGCGCCGCATTCCGCGCCACCGATTCGTCGAGGAAGGCCTCGCGCACGGCGCGTACGAGGACCATCCGCTGCCGATCGGTGAGGGTCAGACGATCTCGCAGCCCTACATCGTCGCGCTGATGACGTCGCTGCTCGAGCTGACGGGGCAGGAGAAGGTGCTCGAGGTCGGCACCGGCTCCGGCTATCAGACGGCCGTGCTCGGCGCCCTCGCGCGACGCGTGTGCTCGATCGAGCGGCTGCCGCGGCTGGCCGAGCGCGCGCGCGCCACGCTCGAGAGTCTCGGCGTCGGCAACGTCTGGATCCGCGTCGGCAACGGGGCGCTCGGCTGGCCCGACGAAGCCCCCTTCGATCGCATCCTCGTCGCCGCGGGCGGCCCCGCGGTGCCGCCGCCGCTCGTGGACCAGCTCGCCGAGGGCGGACGTATGGTGTTGCCCGTGGGCACGGCCGAGGACCAGATCCTGACGGTGATCGAGCGAGCCGGTGGCGAGATCCGCTCGCGTCAGGCGGGAGACTGCAAGTTCGTGAAGCTCGTGGGAAAGTACGCCTGGGAGTCATGACCGTCGGAAATCTGTATAATGGGCGGGGTCATTCGGGGCGTAGCGCAGCCTGGTAGCGCGCACGGTTCGGGACCGTGAAGTCGGAGGTTCAAATCCTCTCGCCCCGACCACTTCGTGTCCTACCGCGGGTAGGACTCTCGCCGCCCGCCGGCCGGCGCCAGCCGGCCGCCGGGCAGGCGATGTGCGACCAACCGGGAAATCCGTGACTGCCGCCGCCGAGATCGTGGTCGAGGGACGCGTGCAAGGCGTGGGCTATCGCGATTTCGCCCAGCGCCAGGCCGGACGTCTCGGTCTCGCCGGCTTCGTCATGAACCTCAGCGACGGCCGCGTGCGTGCGATCGCCGAGGGCCCACGCGAGGCGATCGACGAGTTCGTGCGGGCGCTCGAGAAGGGACCGCCGCTGTCGGCGGTGAGTGCCGTCAAGGTGCGCTGGACCGCGCCGACCCGGCGCTTCGCCGGCTTCGACGTGCGGTTCGCGGGCGAGCGGTGACGGCGACGCGCGCGCTCGTGGCCGCCGGGCTCGGCATTGCGCTGCTCGTCGGCGCGGTGAGCGTGCCGGCCGATCCGGCGAACGATCGCGTCCACACGATCGCCCGGGGAGACACCCTCTACGCGCTCGCGCGCCGCTACGGTGTCTCCGTCGCGGCGCTCGTCTCCGCCAACAAGCTCGCGAGTGATCGCGTGCCGCTGCGGCTCGGCCAGCGAATCGTCATCCCGTCTCCCAGCACGCTCACGCTCGCGCCGCGCGCGCTGGCGCGCCCGGAGCGCGCACGCGTCGCCGATCCCGGCCCGCGCGCGCGCGGGCTGCGGGCGCCGATCGACTTCGTGCTGGCCGTGCCCGATTTCGCCGAAGCGCTCAGCGCCTTCGTGTGGCCGGCCGAGGGCAGCGTGAGCTCGGCATTCGGGCGTCGGCGCAGCGGCTGGCACCGAGGCATCGACATTCGCGCCGCGCGCCGCGAGCCGATCGTCGCTGCGGCCGCCGGCGTGGTGGTGGTCGCCGGCGTCGAGCCGCGCTATGGCCGCGTGCTGAAGATCGATCACGAGTACGGCTTCACCACCGTGTACGCGCACAACGACGAGAACCTCGTGGAAGTCGGCGACTGGGTCACCCCCGGCCAGCGGATCGCCAGCGTGGGGCGCACGGGGCGGGCGACGAACTACCACGTGCACTTCGAGATCCGGCGCAACGGTCAGGTCTACAATCCGCTCTACATGCTCCCCATGCCCGGCAGCGTGGCGCACGTGGACGAGACCGACGAAGAAGAGCCGGATGAGTAGCCGCGAGGCCGAAGAAGCGGTCCCCGACGAGCCGCTCGAGCCGCTCGTCGACGCGGTGGACGAGGACGTCCGCGACGAGTCGCGCGAGACGAGCCGCGCGAACCTCGGCGTCTACCTGTCCGAGATCGCGCGCATTCCGCTGCTGACGCGCGAGGAGGAGCAGGCGCTCGCCCGCCGCGCGCGCGCCGGCGACGAGGTCGCCAAGCAGCGCATGGTCGAGGCCAACCTGCGCCTCGTCGTGCAGATCGCGCGACGCTACCTCAACCGCGGGCTGCCGCTGCCCGACCTCATCGAAGAGGGGAACCTGGGCCTGCTGCGCGCGGTCGAAAAGTTCGAGCCCGAGCGCGGCACGCGCTTCTCGACATACGCGACGTGGTGGATCCGGCAGGCGGTCACGCGCGCGCTCGCCAACCAGGCGCGCACGATCCGGCTGCCGGTGCACGTCGAGCTGCTCCTCGCGCGCTATGTGCGCGAGCAGCGCCGCCTCACGCAGGCGCTCGGCCGCTCACCGACGGCGAAGGAGCTGGCTCAGGCCCTCGGCACGAGCGAGCGCGAGATCGCCGAGCTCGAGGAGGTGCGCCAGCACCCCGTATCGCTGGACGCGCCGGCGAGCGCCGGATCCAGCGCGACGCTCGGCGATGTGATCGCCGACCGCGCGGCGGCGCCAACGGAGACGTTCGGGGAGCTGTTCCGTGACCGCGCCCAGCTGGTCTCGGTGCTCGACGACCTGGCGGCGAACGAACGGACCGTCCTGCGACGGCGGTTCGGACTGGAGGGCGATCCGGCCGAGACGCTGGAAGCGATCGGGCAGCGGCTGGGTCTCAGCCGTGAGCGGGTGCGCCAGCTGGAGGGCTCGGGGCTGCGCAAGCTGCGCGCGCTCCTGAAAGCGCGCGGGATCGACGCGAGCGACCTGGCGTAGGAGTGGAGCGATGCACGAGGACAAGGTTGCCGAGATTCAGGACTATCTCGTCCGCCGCATCCCGGACGTCCGCGTGACGAGCCACTTCGACTTCGACCGCGACGCGCAGCGGTTCCGGATTCGTCACGGTCGAATGGCCACCCACATCCTGTTCGTGGACGAGGCGGCCGTGAACCACCACTCGCGCGACGAGCTCATCCATCTTCTCGACAAGGCCGTCCATCACCTGCGGCTGACCGCGCCGGAGGTGCAGGTGCGGCTCACCACGCACGGCGTGTCGGTTCAGCAAGCGGAGGTCTGAGCGATGAACGAGACGCGCGCGGGGCAACGCACGACGTCGGTGATCGCGCGACTGACCGGCGGCAAGCCCGGTCCGACGATTCTCCTGCGGGCCGACATGGACGCGCTGCCGCTGCGCGAGGCGACGGGCCTGCCGTTCGCGTCCGAGGTCGACGGGGCGATGCACGCGTGCGGCCACGACGCGCACGTGGCGATGCTGGTCGGCGCCGCGCGCGTGCTGGCGCGACGGCGCGCGGAGCTGGCGGGCTCGGTGCTGTTCATGTTCCAGCCGGGCGAGGAGGGCTACCACGGCGCGCGCGTGATGCTGGAGGAGGGCCTGCTCGACGGCACCGCATCGCCGACGGGCGCCTTCGCGCTGCACGTCACGCACCGCGAGGCGGCCGGCGTCATCACCACGCGGCCCGGGCCGATGCTCGCGTCGGGCGATACGGTCCAGATCACCGTGCGCGGCAAAGGCGGCCACGCCTCCGCGCCGCACGACTGCCTCGATCCGATTCCTGTCGCCTGCGAGATCGTGCAGGCGTTCCAGACGCTCGTCACCCGCCGCGTGAACGTCTTCGATCCGGCGGTGATCACCATCGCAAAGATCGAGGCCGGCACCACGCGCAATGTCATCCCCGAGACCGCGCACCTGCTCGGCACGGTGCGAACGGTCTCCGAGCTCACGCGCGAGCGCGTGCTCGAGGGCGTGCGGCGCGTCGCGGACGGCATCGCCACCGCGCATGGCGCTGAGGCGGCCGTCGAGCTGATCCGCGGCTACCCGGTGACGTCCAACGACGCCG
>QHSO01000118.1 GCA_003220475.1 Candidatus Rokuibacteriota bacterium
AAGCTCTTCGACGCGATGGCGCTCGGCCGGCCCATCGTGTCCACCGCGGTCTCGATGATTCCGGAGATCCTCGAGGGCTGTGGCGTGCTCGTGCCGCCGGACAACCCGACGGCGCTGCGCGCGGCGCTCGGCCGGCTGCTCGATGATCCGGCGGGCGCCGCCGAGCTCGGGCGCCGCGCCCGCCGGCGCTGCGCCGAGCGCTACAGCTTCACCGCCGCGCGCGCCGTCCTCTTTCCGCTGATCGACGATCTCGCCGCCCGCTTCGCCGCCGCCCGAGGCACGTGACAGCGAAAATATGTATGAAGGAAAAGGAAGATGCGTAGACAGGCGCAACGCGATGTCGATTTGCGTGCTCGAACAGGGCCACCGCCCGCGCCCGCCGTGCCCTGACGCCGGCACCCGATGAAGATCTTGATCATCGCCCGCCCGTACGCGTTTCACGGCGGGGTCGAGAGCGCGACGGCAGGGCTGATGCGCGCGCTCGTGGCCCACGGCCACGACGTGCATCGCGCGGGCCCGGGCCGCCAGCAGGCGCAGCCCGGCGTGACCGAGCATCCGCTGCCGATGCCGCCGCTGCCGTCGCCGGCGCGCGCCGTCGCGCTGGCGCTGCTCGCCGCGCCGGTTGCGCGACGGGGCGGCTGGGACGTCGTGCAGAGCCACGAGCGCACGTTCGTGCAGGACGTCTATCGCGCGGGCGAGGGCGCGCACCGCGCCTACCTCGAGGCGATGGGCTCGCGCGGGGGACGCCGTGTGCATCACGCGGTCACGCTCGCGCTCGAGCGGCGCGTCTTCGCGCGCACGCCCCAGATCGTTGCCATCTCCCGCCGCAGTGCCGACGACATCGCACGGCACTATGCGGTGCCGCCGCCGCGCCTGTCCGTCGTCTACAACGGCGTCGATCTCGAGCGCTTCCATCCCGCGCTGCGGGCGCGGCATCGCGATGCCGCGCGCGCGGACGCCGACGTGCCCGCCACCGCCTACGCGATGCTGTTCGCCGGCAGCGGATTCGAGCGCAAGGGCTTGTCGACGGCGATCCGCGCGCTCGCGCATCTCGGCGACGGCGGCGCGCGGTTGCTGGTCCTCGGGCGAGGCGACGCCGCGCCGTATCGACGCCTCGCGGGCGAGCTCGGCGTCGCCGGGCGCGTGGTGTGGCTCGGAGCGCGGCCCGATATCGAGCGTTGGTACGCTGCCGCGGACGTGCTGGTGCTTCCCACACGCTACGAGCCCTTCGGTAACGTTCATCTCGAGGCGCTCGCGAGCGGCCTGCCCGTCGTGACGAGCGCCGTCGCCGGCGGCGCCGAGGTCGTCGACGATCGATGCGGCGCCGTCGTGGCTTCCGACGACGCGGCTGGATTCGCCGCCGCGCTCGAAAAGCTCCGCGGCCGCAACGCGGCGGAGCTGCGCGACGCCGCCCGCGCCGCCGCGGAGCCGCTCACGTTCGCGCGCCAGGTGCAGGCGCTGGAAGAGGTCTATCGCCGGTTAGGGCGCAACCGCTGATTTTTCTTGAGCAAACATCACCGACGGCATAGACTGCCCGGGTGGGTCTTCGCCCGGCCATGTTCATTGACCGCGACGGGACGCTGACTGAGGAGGTCGGGTACGTGAACCATCCGTCCCGGCTGCGACTGCTGCCCCGCGCGGCCGAAGCCATCCGTCGTCTCAACACCGCCGGGACCGCCGCCGTCGTCGTCACCAACCAGGCAGGCCTCGCTCGCGGCTACTTTTCCGCCGACGTCCTGCGGGCCACCAACGACACGCTCGTCGCCCAGCTCAAAGACGAGGGCGCGCACCTCGACGGCATCTACGTGTGCCCGCATCACCCGACCGAGGGTTCGGCGCCCTACCGCACCACGTGCGACTGTCGTAAGCCGGCGCCGGGGCTTCTGCTGCGCGCGGCGGCCGAGCTGAATCTCGAGCTGCCCGCCTCGACGATGGTCGGCGACAAGAGCAGCGATCTCGTTCCCGCGCGGGCCGTCGGCGCGCGCGCGGTGCTCGTGCTGACCGGCTACGGTCGCGGTGAATGGGAATACCGGCGCGCGGAGTTTCCCGTCGCGCCCGATCACGTCGCCGCCGACCTCCTCGACGCCGTCGAGTGGGTGCTGGCCGGCCGAGCGGCGCGGGCGTGAGCGGCGTGAGCGCACGGCTGCGCGCCCTCGTCGACGGCTTCGCGAGCAAGACGGTGGTCGTCATCGGCGACGTCATCACCGACGAGTACCTGTACGGCAAGCCCGCGCGGATCTCGCGCGAGGCGCCGGTGCTGATCCTGCGCTTCACCGAGCGCGAGGTCAGTCTGGGCGGCGCGGCCAACGCCGCGCACAACGTCCACGCGCTGGGCGCGCGCCCCCTGCCGATCGGCGTGATCGGCAGGGACGGCGCGGGTGACGAGCTCCTCACGCTCTTCCGCAGCAGCGGCATCCCGACCGACGGCCTCGTGACGGAGACGGGCCGCGTCACGCCGATCAAGACGCGCATCATGGCCGGCGGGTACCAGGCGACCCGCCAGCAGGTCGTGCGGCTCGATCGCGAGCCTCCGCACGAGCCGCAGCCGATCACGGAGGACGCGCTGCTCGCGCGGCTGACGTCGCTCGGTGCGCGCGCCGACGCCGTCATCCTGTCCGACTACGGCTACGGCACCGTCACACCGCGTGTCTTCGATCGCATCCGGGCGATCGCGCGCCGCACCGGCGCAGTCGTCACCGTCGACAGCCGCTACGGCCTGCTGCGCTTCACCGGCGTGACCGCCGCCACGCCCAACGAGGCCGAGCTGGAGCATCTCGCCGGCGGAGCCGCCGACGACGAGCGCGACGTCGAGAAGGCGGGCCGCCAGCTTCTCGAGCGACTCGACGCGCGCTTCCTGCTCGTCACGCGCGGCAGTCGCGGGATGGCGCTGCTCGAGCGCGACGGCGCGACCACGTTCATCCCTGTGCACGGCACCGACGAGATCGCCGACGTCACGGGCGCGGGGGACACCGTGATCAGCGTGTTCACGCTCGCGCTGGCGTGCGGCGCGCCGGCGCTGGACGCCGCGACCCTGGCCAACGTCGCCGGCGGCATCGTGGTCATGAAGCGCGGAACGGCGACCCTTGCGCCCTCGGAGCTTCGCCAGGCACTCGGCGGTGCGACCGCCGGTGCGGGTGGCAGTGCGAGCTGAGCGCCGTCTCGGCGCGAGGCGAGCCTGAGTTGACCGTGGCGGAGGCGGCGGGTATCGCCGACCGCCTTCGAGCGGCGGGCCGGCGCATCGTCCTCGCCAACGGGGTCTTCGATCTGCTGCACGTCGGTCATGTCCGCTACCTCGAAGCGGCGCGCGCGCTCGGCGATGTGCTCTTCGTCGGTGTCAACGGCGACGCGGCGGTCGCGCGCCTGAAGGGCGCGGGCCGCCCGCTCATGCCGGCGCGCGAGCGCGCGGAAGTGCTCGCGGCACTGCGCGCCGTGGATCACGTGGTCGTGTTCGAGGAGGACACGGCCGATGCGCTCGTCGCGGCGATCCGGCCGGCGATCCACGCCAAGGGGACCGACTACACGGCCGAGACCGTCCCGGAGCGTGAGACCGTTCGGCGCCATGGCGGGCGCGTCGTCATCGTCGGCGATCCGAAGGACCACGCGACGCGCGACGCCATTCAGACCATCGTGGAGCGATTCGCGCGTGCCCGCTGAGCCGCGGGCGATCGCGCTCGTCAAGCTCTCGTCGTTGGGCGATGTGATCCACGCGCTGCCCGTGGCCGACGCGCTGAGCGCCGCGTTTCCGCGTGCGCGCCTGGCGTGGCTGGTCGAGCGGCGTGAGGCCGCGCTCCTGCGCGATCATCCGGCGCTCGACGAGGTGATCGACGTGGACACGCGCGCCTGGCGCTCGGCGCGCACGCCCCGTCAGGCGCTCGGCGTGCTGCGCGAGCTCACCACGCTGCGCCGGCGGCTGCGCGCCGGGCGCTTCGACGTCGCCATCGACCTGCAGGGGCTGGTGAAGTCGGGCGCCGTGGCGCGCGCAACCGGTGCGCCGCTGCGCATCGGCTTCGCCCCCGGATGGAGTCGCGAGCGCCTCAGCGCGGTGTTCACGACCCGGCGCGTGACGCCGCCGCCGCAGGCCAGTCACGTGGTCGATCAGTATCTCGCGCTCCTCGAGCCGCTCGGCGTCACCATGCCGCCGGGCCGCGCGCGCTTCCGGCTGCCGTCGCGCGCGGCCGCGGAGTCGCGGATCGACGACTTCTTCGTCGGCGTCGGCCTCAAGCCGCGACACCGGCTCGTCGTGCTGAACCCGGGCGCCGGTCGCGGGAACAAGCGCTGGCCGGTGGCGAGCTTCCGTGCGCTGGCCGAGCGGCTCTGTCACGAGGGCGATGCGCAGGTGCTCGTGCTGTGGGGACCGCGTGAGCACGAGGCCGCGCGCGCGATCGTGGAGATGCCGGCCCCGCGGCCGGCGCTGGCGCCCCCGACCGATCTCGACGAGCTCGCCGCCGTCGCGCGGCGCGCATCGGTGATGGTCGCCGGCGATACGGGCCCGCTGCATCTCGCGGCCGCCGTCGGCACGCCGTGCGTCGGCCTCTATGGGCCGACCTCCGCGGCGCGCAACGGCCCGTACGGCACCGGCCATCGCGTCATCGCCGCCCCCGACGGCAAGATGGCCTCGATCGACGTGCCCTCCGTCCTCGACGCCGTCCTCGCGGTGATCGGCCGATGATCACCGACCCGGTGACGACGGTTCTGCGAGCCGCAGGACGTCGCGGGGCTGGGGTCCCGCCGTCCGAGGCGAGCGTATGAAAAAACCGAAACTCTCGGTCGCCCTCGTCACGCGCAACGAGGAAGAACGGCTGCGCGCGTGTCTCGAGTCGGTCGCGTGGGCCGACGAGATCGTCGTCGTGGACGCGGAGTCCGACGACAAGACCGCCACGATCGCGCGCGAGTTCACCGATCGCGTCGTCGTGCGTCCGTGGCCGGGCTACGCCGCGCAGAAGAACACCGCGCTCGATCTGGCGACCGGGGACTGGACGCTCTCGCTCGACGCCGATGAAATCGTCTCCGCCGAGCTTGCCGCCGACATCGCGCGCGTGCTCGAGGCCGATGGCCCGGCCGACGGCTACGCCGTCCCGCGGCGGAACATCTTCTGGGGCCGCTGGGTCCGCCACGGCGGGCTCTACCCCGACTGGCAGGTGCGACTCTTCCGCCGCGGCCGCGGACGGTTCGGCACGCGCGCGGTCCACGAATCCGTGAGCGTCGACGGTCGCGTCGAGCGGCTCATCGGCCACCTCGAGCACCGCTCGTATCGCGACATCGGCGACTTCCTCGCGCGCGCAGACCGCTACGCCACGCTGGCCGCCGACGAGGCGGTGGCGCAGGGGCGGCGCGTCGGCGTCTCGGCGCTCGTGCTGCGACCGCTCGGTCGCTTCCTCGGCATGTACGTGGCGGGACGTGGCTTCCTCGACGGCTGGAGGGGGTTCCTTCTGGCCAGTCTCTATGCGTACTATGTGCTGATTCGATCGGCGAAGATCTGGGAGAGGACGAACGCGTGATGGCCGGCAAAGAGCGTGTGCTGTCGGGGATGCGACCGAGCGGGCGGCTGCACCTGGGGAATTACCTCGGGGCGCTCGCCAACTGGGTCACGCTGCAAGACGCGTACGAGTGCTTCTACTTCTCCGCCGACTGGCACCTGCTCACCGACCGGCTCGACACCACGCAGGTGCCACAGCACACGATCGAGATGGCGGCCGACTGGCTCGGCGCGGGGCTCGACCCCGCACGCTCGACGCTGTTCATCCAGTCGCTGGTGCCGGAGCATGCCGAGCTGCACCTGCTGTTCTCGATGGTGACGCCCGTCTCGTGGCTCGAGCGTGTGCCGACCTATCGCGAGCGGATCGAGCAGCAGGAAATCACCTCGCCGTCGTATGGCCTGCTCGGCTATCCGCTGCTGCAGTCGGCGGACATCCTCATGTACAAACCGAAGTGGGTGCCCGTCGGCATCGACCAGGCGCCGCACGTCGAGCTCACGCGCGAGGTGGCGCGCCGCTTCAACAACGCCTTCGGCGACGTCTTCCCGGAGCCCGACGTCAAGCTCACGGAGATTCCGAAGGTACCGGGGACCGACGGGCGCAAGATGTCGAAGTCGTACGGCAATGACATCGAGCTGGCCGACCCGCCGGATGTCGTGCGCGCCAAGGTGCGGCCGATGATGACCGATCCCGCGCGCAAGCGGCGCTCGGATCCGGGCAACCCGGACATCTGTCCGGTGTTCGACCTGCACAAGATCTTCACGCCGGCGGACGAGCGCGAGTACGTCGCCACGAACTGCCGGACGGCCGGATTCGGCTGTCTCGACTGCAAGGACATCTTGCTCAAGCACATGGTGCCGCCGCTCGAGAAGATCCGCGAGCGGCGCCAGCAGTTCGTGGAGAAACCGGATCGGATCGTGGAGATCCTGCACGAAGGCAGTCGCCGTGCCCGGACGGTGGCGGCGCGCACGATGGAGGAGGTGAGGTCGGCGGTGCATTTGACACCATGATCGACACCGAGCTCAGGCTTCGCGTCGGAACCTTCGACGGCCCCTTCGACCTGCTCCTGCACCTGTGCCGCACCAACGAGATCGATCTTGCCGCGCTGCCGGTGCGCTCGATCACCGACCAGTACCTCGCGCACCTCGAGGCCATCGAGTTCCGTGATCTCGAGACCGCCGGCGCTTACCTCGTGATGGCGGCGACGCTCATCTATCTCAAGTCCAAGCTTCTCGTGCCGCCGGACGAGAGCGATGAGCAGCTCGACGACGAGGGGCTTGCGCTCAAGCAGGAGCTCGAAGACCGTCTGCGCGAATACGCGCGCGTGAAGACGCAGGGCGCGTGGCTGGCCGCGCGCGAAGCGGAGATGGCTCTCATCTGGGGCCGCCCGGGCGCGATGCTGCCCGCCGTGGAGGACCTGCCGCTCGAGGATCTGAGCGTCGACTGGCTGGCGCGTGCGATGACCCGCCTCATCGACGAACAGCGTCGAGCGCGGCCGCGGAGCGTGGAGCCCAACCCGCCGTCGGTCATCGAGCGCATGACCGAGATCCTGTCCGTGCTGCGCGACACGTGGTCGCTGCTGTTCAGCTCGCTGACGGGTGGCGAACGCAAGCGTTCCGAGATCGTGGTGACGCTGCTGGCCGTGCTCGAGCTGGTGCGCCAGGGCCGCATCAAGGCGCAGCAGACGGAGCTGTTCGGCGAGATCGTCATCGAACGCCAGGCCGTACGGGCCGAGGGGGAGGCGTCGAGTGCCCAAGCCGATTGACGTGGTCGAAGCGCTGCTGTTCGCGTCCGACGTGCCGCTGGAGGCCGAGCGCATTCGCGAGGTGCTCGACCTCGAGAACGCCGCGGCCGCGCGCGAGCTGGTGGGCGAGCTGGTCGCGCGCTACGAGGCGGAGGAACGCGGGCTGGCGATCATGGAGACCGGGGGCGGCTGGCGCATGGTCACGCAGCCGGAGCTGGCGCCCTGGCTCGTGCGCCTCGCGCGCGCGCGTACGCGCGTGCGACTGTCCCGAGCCGCGCTCGAGACCCTCGCCATCGTCGCGTACAAGCAGCCCGTCTCGCGGCCGGAGATCGACGCCGTGCGCGGCGTGAATTCCGACGCGACGCTCGACAATCTCCTCGAACGGCGGCTCCTCCGTATCGCGGGACGCAAGGAGGCGCCCGGGCGGCCGTTCGTGTACGAGACGACGCGCGAGTTCCTCGTCGCGTTCGGCCTGCGCGACCCCGGCGATCTGCCGAAGATCGAGGGTGAGCTGGTGATCCCGGATCTCGCGGCGGAGGCGTTCACCGTCGATGGCGAAGCTCAGGCTCAACAAGATCCTGGCGCAGGCGGGGCTCAGCAGCCGGCGGGGAGCTGACCGGCTCATCGCCGACGGGCGCGTCGCCGTCAACGGCGCCGTGACCCGCGAGCTCGCCACGCTCGCCGATCCCGAGCGCGACCTCGTCACCGTCGACGGCCGCCCGCTCCCGCACGCCGAGGCCAAGCACTACCTCGTCCTTCACAAGCCGGCAGGCTATGTGACGTCGGTGACCGATCCCCGCGGGCGACCCGTCGTCAGCGACCTCGTGCGCGACGTCGACGCGCGGCTCTATCCCGTCGGCCGCCTCGACTGGGACGTTGAGGGCGCCCTGCTGATGACCAACGACGGCGCGCTGACGCATCGCCTCCTGCATCCACGCTATGGCTTGCCGCGCGTGTACGAGGCCGACGTGGAGGGACGCGTGCCGCCGGGCGCGCTCGAGCGCTGGCGGCGCGGGGTGGTGCTGGACGACGGGCCGGCGCGCCCGCTCGAGGTCGAGATCCTCCACGGCGCGCGCGACGCGACGCTGATGCGGTTGACGTTCACCGAGGGTCGCAAGCACGAGGTCAAGCGCTACTGCGCGGCGCTGGGGCACCGCGTGCGCCGGCTGCGCCGCGTCGCGTTCGGGCCGGTGCGGCTCGGCGATTTGCCGCGTGGGCGCTACCGGCGCCTCACGTCCCGCGAGGTCTCCGCGCTGCGCGCCGCGGCCGAGGGCTCGCCGCCGGCCGAGACGACGCGCTGAAGCGCTTGCCGGGCGGTAACTTGCGTAGCACGCGAACGTTGGCCTATAATCCCGCTATTCTCGTGGGCAGGTGTTCCTATGGACCTGGCCGACTGGCGGACCAGGATCAACGAGCTCGACAACCAAATCCTCAGCCTCCTCAACCAACGCGCCGAGGCCGCCCTTCAGATCGGCAACCTCAAACGACGGCAGAGGACGCCGTCGTATGTCCCGGAGCGGGAAGCTGAGATCCTGAGGTCGTTGTCCGCTCAGACGCGCGGACCGCTGACCGCCGACAACGTCACGGCGATCTGGCGTGAGATTCTGTCGGCGTCGCGGGCGCTCGAGGGGCCGCTCACGGTCGCCTATTTCGGTCCCGAGGCGACGTTCACCCACAAGGCGGCGCTCACCCACTTCGGGGCGGCCGCGAGCTTCCGCCCGTTGCGCACCATCGGCGACGTGTTCGAGGAGGTCGAGCGCCGCCGCGCGGACTACGGCGTCGTTCCCGTCGAGAACACCACGGAAGGCGCGGTCAACGTGACGCTCGATCGTCTGACCGACTCCGAGGCGACGATCTGCGGCGAGCTCTATCTGGAAATCGCGCAACACCTGCTGTCGCGGGCCTCGGACCTGTCGGAGATCAAGCGCGTGCTCTCGCATCCTCAAGGAATCGCGCAGTGCCGCGGCTGGCTCGCCGCGAACCTGCCCGGCGTGCCGACCGAGGAATCGTCGTCGACGGCGGCCGCCGCCGAGGTGGCCGCGAACGATCCGACGGTGGCGGCCATCGCTTCCGAGCTGGCGGGGACGCTCTACGGGGTCCCGAGCCTGCGCGCCCACATCGAGGACAACCGCCACAACGCCACGCGCTTTCTGGTGATCGGCGCCGGCCAGCCGCCGCCCGGTCCGAGCGGCCGCGACAAGACGTCGATGCTGTTCGCGATGAAGAACGAGCCGGGCTCGCTCTATCGCATCCTCGAGCCGTTCGTGCGCGCGGGTCTCAACCTGAGCAAAATCGAATCGCGCCCGGCCAAGATCCGGGCCTGGGAGTACGTGATCTTCGTGGATTTCGAGGGCCATCGCGACACGCCGGCGGTGGCGGCCGCGCTGCGCGAGATTGCCGAGCGGACGCTGCACCTGAAAATCCTCGGCTCGTATCCGGCCGCATAAGGAGAGGGCATGCATACGCAGTGGGAGTCGCTCGCCAACACGCACATCCTGGGCATCGCCCCCTACGAGCCGGGCAAGCCGATCGAGGAGCTCGAGCGCGAGTACGGCGTGCACGACGCGATCAAGCTGGCCTCCAACGAGAACCCGCTGCCCCCGTCCGAGCGCGTGCAGCGTGCAATCAGCGCGCAGCTCGCGCAGCTCAACCGCTATCCCGACGGCAGCGGTTTCTACCTGCGCCAGGCGGTGGCCAAGAAGATCGGCTTCACCCAGGACCAGATCGTGCTCGGCAACGGCAGCAACGAGCTGATCGAGCTGGCCGTGCGCACGTTCCTCAAGCCCGGCGACGAAGCGGATCACGCCGATGACGAAGATCGTGTTCGTGGCCAATCCGAACAACCCGACGGCCACCATCGTGAGTGCCGACGAGGTCGAGGCCTTCATGGCGCGCGTTCCCGAGCGCACCATCGTCGTCTTCGACGAGGCCTATTTCGAGTTCGCGCTGGGACCGGACTTCCCCAACACGCTCGAGTACGTCCGTCAGGGCCGCAAGGTCATCGTGCTTCGCACGTTCTCCAAGGCGGCCAGCCTCGCCGGCTTGCGCGTGGGCTACGGCGTCGCCGACGCGGACGCGATCTCGCTGATGAACCGCATCCGCCAGCCCTTCAACGTCAACTCGCTGGCCCAGGCGGCCGCGCTCGCGGCGGTGGACGACGATCCCCACGTGCTCGAGTGCGTGCGGATGATCGAGGCGGGGCGCCACTTCCTCTACGACGAGTTCACCGCGCTCGGCATCCGCTACGTGCCCTCGCGCGCGAACTTCATCCTGGTCGACGTCGGGCGCAGCGCCTCCGACATCTATCAGCGCCTGCTGAAGGAAGGCGTGATCGTGCGGCCGATGACGCCGTTCGGCATGGAATCCGCGCTGCGCGTGACCGTCGGCACGCCCGAAGAGAACCGCCGGCTCGTGAAGGCGCTCAAGACCGTGTTGGGAAAGACGCCCGCGTGATCGGACGGCTGGCGATCGTCGGCGTCGGGCTCCTGGGCGGCTCCGTCGCCCTGGCCGCGCGCGCGGATGGGGTGGCGCGCGAGATCGTCGGCGTGGGACGCGATCGCCGGCGGCTCGAGGGCCCGCTGCGCGCGGGGATGGTCGACCGCATCCTCACCGACGTCGAGGCCGGCGTCGAGGGCGCCGACTGTGTGGTGCTCGCGGCCACCGTGCTCGCGAACGAGCGGCTGTTGGAGACGATCTGGGGTCGCGTGCCCGCCGGCGCGCTCGTCACCGACGTGGGCTCGACCAAGCGCGGCATCGTCGCGGTCGCCGAGCGCCTGGCCGCGACGCGCCCGCTCGGCTTTCTCGGCAGCCACCCGATGGCGGGCTCCGAAAAGAGCGGGTGGCAGGTCGCGCGCGCCGACCTGTTCCGCGGGGCAACCGTCATCGTGACGCCGACCGATGCCACCGAGCCGCGTGCGACGAAGGGGATCACGGCGCTGTGGGAGGCGCTCGGCGCCCGCGTCGCCGCGCTCGATCCCGAGACGCACGATCGCACGGTCGCCGCGATCAGCCACCTGCCGCATGTCGCCGCGTGGGCGCTGGTCGATGCCGTCGGCCGCTTCGAGCCCGGCGCGCTCGCATTCGCCGCACGCGGCTTCCGTGACACCACGCGCATCGCGGCCTCCGATCCGCCGATGTGGCGCGACGTGCTGCTCGCCAACGCCGACGCCGTGCGCGCGAGCCTCGGCGCCTTTCGCGCCGCGCTCGATGATCTCGAGCGGCTGCTCGCCGCCGGCGACGCGGCCGGCATCGAGGCGCTGCTGGCGCGGCTGAAGACGGTGCGGGAGGGCGTGGCGTGAACTTCCGCGTGCGTCCCGTCCGGCGACTGGCCGGCGAGTGTGAGGTGCCGGGCGACAAGTCGATCTCGCATCGCGCGGCGCTGCTCGGCGCCATCGCCGACGGACCGACGGAGGTGCAGGGCTATCTCGAGGGCGAGGACTGCCTGCGCACGCTGACCGCGATTCAGATGATGGGCGTGGAAGTCGGCAAGAAGGGCCCCGGGCACTATCGGATCGGCGGCGTCGGCCGCGACGGTCTCAGCGAGCCCGGCGACGTGGTGGACTGCGGCAACTCCGGAACGACCGCGCGGCTGCTCATCGGCTTCGTCGCGGGCCAGCCATTCTGGACGCTGATGACCGGCGACGAGTCGCTGCGTCGGCGTCCGATGAAGCGCGTCGCCGAGCCGCTCACGCGCATGGGCGCCACGATCGTCGGCCGCGAGGACGGCGGCCGGCTGCCGCTCGCTATCCGCGGCGCCCCGCGGCCGCGCGCGATCAGCTATACGACGCCGATGGCCTCCGCGCAGGTGAAGTCCGCGATCCTCCTCGCCGGACTGCGCGCCGATGGTCCGGTGACGGTGCGCGAGCCCGCGCCCTCGCGCGATCACTCGGAGGTGATGCTGCGCGCCTTCGGCGCCCGCGTGGAGCGGACCGATCCGTTGACGGTCACGCTGCATCCCGGCCCGCTGCGCGGCACCGCGGTGCAGGTGCCCGGCGACATCTCGTCGGCCGCGTTCCTGCTCGTGGCCGGCCTGCTCGTGCCGGACGCGCGCGTGATCGTGCGCCGCGTGGGCGTGAATCCCACGCGCACCGGCCTGCTCGACGTGCTGGCGGCGATGCGGGCGCCGCTCACCATGACGCCGCACGGTGGGGCGACCGACGGGGCCGCTGAGCCGATGGCGGCGCTCGGCGTGAGCACGGCCCCGCTGGCCGCGACGACGGTCGCCGGCGCGCTGATCCCGCGCCTCATCGACGAGATTCCGGCACTGGCCGTGCTCGCCGCCACCGCGCGCGGTACGACGGAGATCCGCGACGCCGCCGAGCTGCGCGTGAAGGAATCCGACCGGATCGCGATGCTCGCGCGCGAGCTGGCGAAGATGGGTGTGCGCATCGAGGAGCGCGCTGACGGGCTGGCGGTCCCCGGCGGACAGCGGTTCCACGGCGCGCGTGTGGCGTCGGCTGGCGATCATCGTATGGCGATGGCGCTCGCCGTCGCCGCTCTGGTCGCCGACGGCGAGACGGTCATCGAGGACACCGCGTGCGTGCAGACGTCGTTTCCGACGTTCGTGGACACCCTCAACGCGCTCGCGGGCGGCGAGGCCATCACGGTGGAGCCGTGATGGGCCCGCGCGGCCTCGTGGTGACGCTCGACGGCCCGGCGGGAGCGGGTAAGACGACGGTGGCGCGGCGGCTCGCCGAGCGGCTCGGCTACGAGCTCATCCCGACCGGCGCGATGTATCGCGCCCTGGCGGTGAGCGTGCTGCGCGCCGGCATCTCGCTCGACGACACGGCGGCCCTCGAGCGACATCTGGCGCCGCTCGACGTCACCATCGAGCATGGTCACGTGCGGCTGAACGGCGAGGACGTCACCGGCGCCATCCGCAGCCAGGCCGTCGCCGACGCGACCTCGACGCTGTCGATGCGCCGCGAGGTGCGCGACAAGGTGACGCCGCTGCAGCGTCGCGCCGCCGCGGCGGGCGGCGTGGTGCTCGAGGGGCGCGACACCGGCACCATCGTGTGCCCGAACGCGGACGTGAAGTTCTTCCTGACGGCCAACCTCGAGAGCCGCGCGCGCCGCCGGCACTCCGAGCTGGCGGCGCAGGGCGTGGACGCCGACCTCGACACCGTGCGCGACGAGGTCAAGGTGCGCGACCGCCAGGACACGACGCGCACGCTGGCGCCGCTGGTGAAGGCGGCCGACGCCATCGAGGTCGACACGAGCGACCTCTCGATCGACGAGGTCGTCGAGCGCATGGCCGCCGTCGTGGATGCCCGCCGCATGGTCGCGCCGCGTAGCGGCTTCTATGCTGCATGCAAGGCGGCCGCCGTGGCCGTCATGCGTACCCTGTGGCGCGTGGAGGGCCGCGGCATGCACCACGTGCCGGCGACAGGGCCGGTGCTGCTCGTGAGCAACCATTCGAGCCTGCTCGATCCGCCGTTCGTCGCCGGCGTGGCACCGCGCCAGCTGTCGTTCCTGGCCAAGGCGGAGCTGTTCACGATTCCCGGCTTCGGCCGCTTGATCCGCGCGCTCAACGCCCGCCCCGTGCGGCGCGAGGGCGCCGACGCCGGCGCGTTGCGCGCGGCCTTGCGCGTGCTCGAGGGCGGCGGCGCGGTGCTCGTGTTTCCCGAGGGCACGCGCGGCGACGAGGGCGTGCTGCGCGAGGCCAAGCCCGGTGCGGCGCTGCTCGCCGTGCTGAGCGGCGCGTCGGTCGTGCCCGTGTTCGTCCGCGGCAGCGGGCGCGCGTGGCCGCGCGGGCGGTTGCTTCCGCGGCCTGCTAAGGTGGTGGTGACATTCGGGCCACCCCTGCGGTTCGAACGCCCAGCGGGCGCCGGTAAAAAGGAGTATTACGACACGGTGAGCCGGGACATGATGGCGGCCATCGCGCGGCTTTCAAATCTCTGAAGGGGGGACCTGGCGGCATGGCGGAGAAGGAACGGCGGAACCTCGGCGGTTCGCGCACGGAGGGCGCAGAACCGGAGGAGCGCATGGAGGACTGGTTCAAGGAAGGGGGCACCACCAGCGAATTCGAGGAAGGCGAAGTCGTGCGAGGCCGGGTGGTGCATGTCGGCACGAGCGAGGTGCTCGTCGACGTCGGCTACAAGAGCGAAGGCGCGATCCCCATCGAGGAGTTCCACCGGCACGGCGCGCTGCCCAAGGTCGGCGAGGAGATCGAGGTCTACCTCGAGGCCAAGGAGGACTCCGAGGGCCTCATCGTCCTGTCCAAGGACAAAGCCGACAAGATCAAGGTCTGGGACGCGATCACCCAGGCGTACGAGAAGGGGCAGCCGGTCGAGGGCCGCGTGGTCGAGGTGGTCAAGGGCGGTCTCGCCGTGGACGTCGGCGTGAAGGCCTTCCTGCCGGGCTCGCAGGTCGATTTGCGTCCCGTGAAGAATCTCGCCTCGATGGTCGGCCAGCAGATCCGCGCCAAGGTCATCAAGCTCAACCGGCGCCGCGGCAACGTCGTGCTCTCCCGCCGCACCGTGCTCGAGGAGGAGCGCGAGGAGAAGAAGAAGCACACGCTCGAGGTCCTCAACGAAGGCATGGTGCTCACCGGCACCGTGAAGAACATCACTGACTACGGAGCCTTCATCGACCTCGGCGGCATCGATGGTCTTCTCCACGTCACCGATATGTCCTGGGGGCGGGTCGGTCACCCCTCGGAGATCTTCCAGGTCGGCGACCAGGTCGAAGTCGTCGTGCTGCACTTCGACCGTGAGAGCGGGCGCGTGTCGCTCGGCTACAAGCAGAAGTCGAACGACCCGTGGGAGACGGTGGAGACGCGCAACGCGCCGGGCACGAAGACCCACGGGCGCGTGGTGAGCCTGACGAACTATGGCGCCTTTGTCGAGCTGGAGCCCGGGGTCGAGGGGCTCGTGCACGTGTCGGAGATGTCGTGGACGCGGCGCGTGCGGCATCCGAGCAAGCTCGTCAACGTCGGCGACGAGGTCGAGGTGATCGTGCTGGACGTCAACCGCGGCGCCAAGCGGATCTCGCTCGGCATGAAGCAGGTCGAGCCCGATCCGTGGACGACGATCGAGGAGCGCTACAAGCCGGGCACGCGGGTCACGGGCAAGATTCGCAACCTCACCGACTTCGGTGCGTTCGTCGAGCTCGAGCCGGGCGTCGACGGCCTGCTACACATCTCCGACATGTCGTGGACGCGCAATGTAGGACACCCTTCGGAAGTCCTGAAGAAGGGGCAGGAACTGGAAACCCAGATCCTCAACATCGACAAGGACAACAAGCGAATTTCTTTAGGGCTCAAGCAGATCCAGCCCGATCCGTGGACCACGGTGGCCCAGCGCTATCCGATGGGCTCGCGCGTGACCGGCAAGGTGGTGCGGCTCACCGACTTCGGCGCCTTCGTGGAGCTGGAGCCCGGCGTCTGATCCGCGTGGATCCCAACGAGCGCCGCATCGGGCTCAGCCTCAAGGAGCTCGCCCACGCCGTGGCGCCGCCGGAGGTGGAGGATCGCAGCGGCGGCGGCGGCGGTGCCAAGCGCGGCAAGCGCGGCAAGAGCCGGGACTACGACTACGACGACGAGGAATAGGTGAGCCGTCGGCTGACGGTGCTGATGGCCACCGTGCTCGTGCTGGGCGGGGTGGTCGGGCTCTTCCTGCTCGTCGGTGGCGCGTGGAGCCGCGGTGGCGGCAACGGCGGCTCGCTCTTCGGCCCCAAAGTCGCGATCGTCGAGCTCGAAGGGCTCATCGCCGAGACCGACGATCTTGTGCGCGAATTGCGGCAGCACCGCGACAATCCCAGCATCAAGGCCGTGGTCATCCGCATCAACAGCCCGGGCGGGGTGGTGGGCCCCACGCAGGAGGTCTACGACGCCATCCGCCGCGTGCGCGAGGCGGGCAAGCCGGTGGTGGCCTCGCTCGGCGCGGTCGCCGCGTCCGGCGGCTACTACATCGCTGTCGCCGCCGATCAAATCTACGCCAATCCCGGCTCGCTGACCGGCTCGATCGGTGTCATCATGCAGCTCGCCAACGTCGACTCGCTGATGAAGAAGGTCGGCGTCGATTACGTGGTCGTCAAGGCCGGCGCGTTCAAGGACATCGGCAACATCGCGCGCCCGATGACCGGCGACGAGCGGCGCGTGCTGCAGACGCTGCTCGACGACGTCCACGGCCAGTTCATCGACGCAGTGGCCAAGGGCCGCAAGCTGCCGCGCGAGCAGGTCGTGCAGTTCGCCGACGGGCGCGTGTTCTCGGGGACGCAGGCGCTGTCGCTCAAGATGGTGGACGCGCTCGGCGGACTGGAAGACGCGGTCAACGCCGCCGCGAAGCTGGCCAACATTCCCACGCCGCCGGCCGTCGAGCGGCCGCGCCGGCGCTTCTCCTTCCTCGATCTGCTGCGCAACGAGATCGGTCTGCCGGCCCCCGGCAGCCTGTTGCGGCCGGGCCTTCCCCTGTTCAAGACCCCCCTCTACCTGATGGACTGAGGGCTAACTGCCTAACGACGTTGACATTCTTAAAACGCCCGTGCTAGGGTCCGTCGGAGGGGGGCGCCACCACGATGACGAAAGCGGACCTCATCGACGAAGTCTCGAAGCTCTCGAACCTCACCAAGAAAGAGACCGAGACGATCGTCAACACGATCTTCGACAACATCACCGACGCGCTCGCCAAGGGCGACAAGGTGGAGTTGCGGGGATTCGGCAGCTTCCGGATCCGCCACCGGAACTCGCGTAAGGGCCGCAATCCCAAGACGGGCAGTGCGGTGGACGTTCCTCAGAAGCGCGTCCCCTTCTTCAAGGTCGGCAAGCGCCTGCGAGAGCTCGTCAACGCGTGAGGGCCCGGCCCGCGCGTTGAGGCGGCTGTGGGCTCCGTGGCGGATGGCGTGGATCGGAGGCGCGCGCCCCGCCGCGGGCTGCGTGTTCTGCAGCGCGCGTGACGGCTCCGACGATCGCGCCTCGTTCGTCCTGCTGCGCGGCGCGCACGCGTTCCTGATCCTCAACGCCTATCCCTACGCGCCCGGACACCTCATGGCGGTGACCAATCGCCACGTCGCGGCCGTCGGCGACGCGCGGCCGGAGGAGCTGACCGACGCGATGACGCTGGTGCAGCGCGCGGTCGCCGCGCTCAGCGTGGAGTATCGCGCCGAGGGATTCAACGTCGGCCTCAATCAAGGACGCGTGGCGGGAGCGGGGATCGAGGACCACCTGCACCTGCACGTCGTGCCGCGCTGGGGCGGCGATCACAACTTCGCGACGGTCGTCGCGAACACGCGCGTGCTGCCCGAGGAGCTCGCCACGACGTGGCAGCGCCTGCGGAGCCGCGTCGCGTGAGCGGGACCTCGGGCGTCGACACGCCGATGATGCAGCAGTACCGCGACCTCAAGCGCCGCTACCCGGACCACCTGCTGTTGTTCCGACTCGGCGACTTCTACGAGCTCTTCGGCGAGGATGCCGAGCTGGGCGCCCGCCTGCTGTCGATCGCGCTCACGTCGCGGCAAGGCGCGCCGATGGCCGGCATCCCGCACCACTCGGCGGACGGCTACATCGCGCGCCTCGTACAGGCCGGCCAGAAGATCGCCATCTGCGAGCAGATGGAAGCCCCGGGCAAGGGTAAGAAGCTCCTCAAGCGCGACGTCGTGCGCGTGATCACGCCGGGCACGCTGACGGACACCGCCTATCTCGCCGGCGGCGCCAACAACTATCTGCTCGCTGTCGCGACGCAGGGCAACGCCACCGGCGTCGCGCTGCTGGATATCTCCACCGGAGAGTTCGTGGCCGGCGAGGACGCCGACCCCGAGGGCGGCGTGCTGGCGGCGGCGCTGTTGCGACGGCCGAGCGAAATCCTCGTCGCCGACACGCTGCGCGGCGGCGGGCCGCTGCTCAGCCGACTGCAGGCGACGGGCGCCGCGCTCACCTTCGGCGATCCGGAGATCTTCGCGGGCCGCCGCGCGCCCGCCGAGCTCGGCGCGCATTTCGGCGTCGGCTCGCTGGACGCCTTCGGCGTGAGCGATCTCACGCTGGGCCTGCAGGCGGGGGCGGCCGCGCTCGCCTACGTGCGGGCGACGCAGGGCGAGCACCTCGGCCACGTGCTCCGCCTCGGGCGTCTCACCGCTGCGGACTGTCTCACGCTGGACGAGACGGCCGTCGAGACGCTCGAGCTCTTGCGCGCGGCCGACGGCGGCGTGCGCCACTCGCTCGTCGGCGCGCTCGACGAGACCGTCACGCCGATGGGCGCGCGGCGGCTGCGCCAGTGGCTGCTGCAGCCGCTGCGCGACCCCGCGGCGATCGCCGAGCGGCAGGACGCGATCGGCGCGCTCGTTGAGGCGCCCGAGACCCGCGCGCAGCTGCGCGCGCTCCTGCGCGGAATCGGCGATCTGGAGCGGCTCACCGGCCGCGCCACGCTCGGCGTCGCCCACGCGCGCGACGCTGGCCCAGACGCGGGCGGCCCTCGCGGATCTTGGAGATCTGCGGGCCCTGCTCGAGGCCGCGCTGGTCGACGAGCCGCCGCTGACACTGAGCGACGGCGGTGTGATTCGCGAGACGTGGAACGAGGCGCTGCACGTGATCGTGAGCGACGCGTCCGAGGCGCGGCGCTGGATCGCCGGCCTCGAGGAGCGCGAGCGCGCGCGCACGGCCCTCTCGAGCCTGCGGGTGCGCTTCAACCGCGTGTTCGGCTACGGCATCGAGGTGAGTCACGCGCAGTCCGCGCGCGTGCCGGAGGATTACGTCCGACGTCAGACGCTGACGGGCACGGAGCGCTACGTGACGCCGGAGCTGAAGGACTACGAGGCCAAGGTGCTCGGCGCCGAGGAGCGCCGGCGTCGCCTCGAGCAGGAGCTGTTCGAGGACGTGCGCGGGCGCGTGGCCGCGCACTCGGCGGCGCTGCTCGCGACGGCGCGCGCGCTCGCGCTGCTGGACGTCGTCGCGGGGCTGGCGGAGGTCGCGCACGTGCGCGGCCACGTGCGGCCCGTGGTCGATTCCGGAGACACGCTCGAGATCGTCGAGGGCCGCCATCCGGTGCTCGAGGCGCGCTCGGGCGAGCCGGTCACGCCCAACGATGTCGCGCTCGACGCCGACGCGCGCATCGTCATCCTCACCGGGCCGAACATGGCGGGGAAGTCCGTCTATCTGCGCCAGACCGGTCACATCGTGCTCCTGGCGCAGATGGGCGCCTGGGTGCCCGCGCGCTCGGCGCGCATCGGCGTGATCGACCGCGTGTTCACGCGCGTCGGCGCGCAGGACAACCTGGCGCGCGGCCAGTCGACGTTTCTCGTGGAGATGGTCGAGGCGGCGTCGATCCTCAACAACGTCACGCCGCGGAGCCTCGTGCTGCTGGACGAAGTCGGGCGCGGGACCTCGACGTTCGACGGGCTGGCCATCGCGTGGGCGGTCGTGGAAGACCTGCACGATCGCGCCGTGGGCGCCAAGGTCCTCTTCGCCACGCACTTCCACGAGCTCACACAGCTGGCGGCGCGGCTGCCCGCGGTGCGCAACTTCCACGTGGCGGTCCGCGAGTGGAACGACGAAATCGTCTTCCTGCACAAGGTGCGTCCCGGCGGCACCGACCGCTCGTATGGCATCCAGGTGGCGCGGCTGGCCGGCCTGCCGCTGCCCGTGATCGCGCGCGCCAAGGCGCTGCTCGCACGGTTCGAGGACCAGCGACAGGCCACCGCCGAGGCGGCCGATGCCGTGCAGCTCGGTCTCTTCACCGCGCCGGCCGCGCCCGATCCGGTCGTGGCCGAGCTCGCGGCGCTCGACCCGGCGCACCTCACGCCGATCGAGGCGCTCAACCTGCTCGTGAAGTGGCAGCAGGCGCTCAAGCGCTGATGCGCATTCGGCGGCTGCCGGATCATCTCGTCAACAAGATCGCCGCGGGTGAGGTCGTCGAGCGTCCGGCGTCGGCCGCGAAGGAGCTCGTAGAAAACGCCCTCGACGCGGCGGCCACGCTGATCAGCGTGGACCTGCGCGACGGCGGCGCCGCGCTCGTGCGCGTGACCGACGACGGCGTCGGGATGACGGCCGACGAGCTGCCGCTGGCGCTCGAGCGCCACGCGACGTCCAAGCTTCCGAGCGACGCCGACCTCGACGCCATCGCGACGCTCGGCTTCCGCGGCGAGGCGCTGGCGGCGATCGCCGCCGTCTCACGCTTCACGATCAGCAGCCGCACGCGCGACGCGGCCGAGGGGTTGCGGCTGGTGGGCGAGGGGGGCGTGATCGCCCACCGGCTCGCCGTGCCTGCCGAGCGCGGCACCAGCGTCGAGGTGCGCGACCTGTTTTTCAACACGCCGGCGCGGCTGAAATTCCTCAAGTCGCCGGCGACCGAGCTCGGCACCACGTTGCGCGCGATCACGCAGCTGGCGCTCGCGCAGCCCGCGGTGCAGTTCCGCGTCGCCCACAACGGCCGCGCCGCGCTGACGGCGCCGGCGGCCAAGGACCTTCGCGAGCGGGCGGGGGCGGTGTGGGGCTGGCCGATCGCGCAGCGACTGCTGCGCGTGGACCGTACGGAGCACGGGCTCCACGTTCACGGCGTTGCCGGCCCGCCCGATCTCACGCGGGGCGGCCGCGACGACATCGTCATCGTCGTCAATGGGCGGCCGGTACGCGATCCCGCGCTGCTGCAGGCCGCGCTCGCCGCCTACCGGCCGCTGCTCGCGCGTGACCGCTTTCCGCTCGTGGTGGTGGCCATCGACATGCCGGCGGCCGACGTCGATGCGAACGTGCATCCGACGAAGGCGTGGGTGCGATTCCGGCATCCGCGACTCGTGCAGGAGATGTTGCTGGCCGCGCTGCGCGACGCGCTACGTACCCCCGACGTCGTCCCGACGATGAGCGCGGCCGGCGGTGCGACGTGGACGGCGACCGGCCCCTCCGCCGCGACCGATGCGTCGGCGTTGCCCGCCGATCAGCACGCGCTCTTCGCCGAGACGCCTGCCGCGTACATGCCGGGACGCTTCGGCCGCGTGCTCGGCCAGGTCCAGGACACGTTCATCGTGGCCACCACCGACGACGAGGTGTTCTTCCTCGATCAGCACGTCGTTCACGAGCGCGTGCTCTTCGAGCGGCTCGAGAGCGACCTGGCCGTGGGCGCGCCGCCGTCGCAGGCGCTGTTGTTTCCCGAGACGGTCGACCTGCCGCCAGCGGCGCGCGCGTTGCTGGAGCGCTGGCGTCCGACGCTCGAGCGTCTGGGTTTCGCGTTCGACTCGCGGCCGGACGGCGCGCTGGTCGTGAGCGCGATGCCGGCGCTGCTCAAGGGAGACGAGCCGCGACGGCTGCTCGAAGCGGCGGTGGACGAGCTGGGCGGACCCAAGGCCGAAGCGCCGGCGATGGAGCGCGCGCTGGCATTCGTGGCGTG